>NZ_DATJYB010000530.1:0-21684 GCF_035499775.1 Mycobacterium sp.
GTCATGTCCCGCCGTGCAACGCACCTGGGGAACGACGGGCGCTCCACAGCCTTCGTGAACGAGTTCCATCGAGCTGGACTCACCCTGCAACACCCTACCGAACTCGATCAGGCTGACGAGCACCGGAAACAGGTCACGACCGCGATCGGTGAGGACGTACTCGTAGCGGGTCCGCTGGCCGGGCTGTTGATAGGGCTGCTTGGCCAGCAACCCGGCGTCGACAAGTTGCCGCAGTCGCTTGGCCGCGATCTGTTCGGTCACCCCGGCGCGGCGCGCCAGATCGTCGAAACGCCGCCCGCCCCAGAAAGCTTCGCGCAGCAGCACCATGGCTGAATGTGTCCCGATCAGCTCCAGTGCGTGCTCCATCGGACACCAGTCGGCAATGGTCCAGCGATCCCGATCGGCGAGCGCACCCGACAAATTCATGGCGCCGGCACCTTCGTTGTTCACCCCGGACATACTACGCGCTGACTTGACTTAGGACCAGTCAGCTGGGTGGATACCAGGCCCCGGTGAGCACGAACAGCTCATAACCGCCCAACAGCGTCACCAGTCCCACATCGGCGGCGATCGGCATGGCGACGGCGTTGACCAGGCCCTGAACGGGGGCGCCGTCGACCATCTGCTGGACCCCGTCCAGGAACAGGTTCACGTCGTAGGACGGGACGGCGGTGACCAGTGCATTGGCGATATCGGCCGTCGGGAGCAGCTTCGCGTACGCATTGGCGATCGAGTTCGAGAACCTGTCGGTGAAGTCGGTGTTCGCCGTCTTCAGCGCGTCGATGAGGTTGTCGATCGGCGATCCCGACGTCAGCCCGGGGGGCATAGCAGTAGACAGCGGATCTGCCGAGAGCACTTTGCTCAGGTCACCGCCGGCAGCGACGATTCCCTGCTGGGTTCCGCTGACCAGATCGGCCAACACAGTGTGCGGGTTGACCGACGGCAGTAGCCCGAACTGGGTCGGTATATCGGCGGGGGCGGTCGAGTAGCCGTAGGCCGGGTCGCCGTAGCCGAGGTTGACGGGTACCCGCAGATCCGGTTCGACCAGGTCAGCGATTGCATTTCCCACCAATGGAATTGAACGTACCGGTTCCAGCAACGGCAGATGCGGGATAGTGATCATGTAGTAGCTGGTGTTTCCGGAGTAGCCCAGCGACGTCGACAGCGGAACCAAGTCGTAGCCCAACGGAAGGTCCCCCGGGTCCAAACTCGGATACAAGGGGTGCACGTAGTAGAAACCGGCAAAGGCGTTGAGGTCGGCGAAGATATCGATCGGATACCGCGGCCAGTCGGCGATGCCGTCGTATTCGAGCGTGTAAATCGTGGTGGGCCAAGGCGTGTTCGACGGCGTCGCACCATAGAACGTCTGGCCCAGGCTCGGGAAGCTCAGGCCCGCGAAGCGCTTGAAGATACCGCCGTTGGGATTCATCGGGTCACCCAGCAGCACGAAGCCGAGCTGACTTCCAGTCGGCGGGCTCGACAGCGCCGCGAGCTTTTCCATTTCCAGCGAGGCGATGATGGCGCCCTGCGAGATACCCTGCACGACAACGGGTTTACCGCCGGGCTGGATCAGCCCCTGCGGTCCCATCAGGGTGTTGTCGAGGATTGTCACGCCTTGGGCCACCGACGCATCGAGAGTCAACACTTTGGTACCGGTCAACGGATACAGCCCCGCGGGGGTGAACAGGCCAATCGCGTTGGCCAAACTTCCCCCGGGGAAATTCGGGTGGACATAGGTGGCGAGGACCGTCGCCATGTAGTCCGCGCTAGGGATCGGGTTGCCGCTGCCCGAGATGAACACGGTGCTGTAGTTCGTGGGGAACACGAACGGCGGCGGGTTGGCCGCGACTGTGGTCGCCGCTGCGCCGGGCGCGGTCAGCGCGCCCAGGCCGGCGGCCTCGGTCTGCGCATAGGCGTTGCCGGCGGCCGCCAACGCCTGGACGAACTCGCCATGAAACGCTGCCAGCTGCCGAACGACCGCCTGATACTCCCGCGCGTAGGCATTGAAGCGCGTCGCCGCGGCTGCGGACACCTCGTCGGCGGCGGCCGCCGTCAGAGTGGCTGTTCGGCCCGCCGCGACGGCATGGGCTTCGTCGATCGCCGTACCTATTGCCGCGACATCCTGGGCCGCAGTTGTCATCAACTGCGGCTGCGCCAACAGATACGTCATCGGCTCGCCCCGCCCGCGGTAGCGACATGGCGTCGCTATTGTCCGCCGTCGGGGTCGGTTACGGGTTGAGAATGAGGCAGTTGCTGGTCGCGGTCGCCAGCAGCTTTCCGCTGCGGCTCGTCAATACCGCCTCGGCGAGCGCGGTGCGCCGGCCGAGGTGGGCGACCGTTCCGGTGCAGCTGACCGGCCCGGTGTCGACGGTGATCCGCCCGATGTACCGAACCGACAGGTCGAGGCTGGTGTAGCCGACGCCGGCCGGGAGCAGGGTGTGGACGGCGCAGGCCGCAGCCGAGTCCAGCAGCGTGGCGTACACGCCGCCGTGCACCGAGCCGATCGGGTTGTAATGAAACTCCGACGGCGTCATGGTGAACACCGCCTGACCAGCCGCGACCGATTCCAGCCGGGCACCCAGTGTGCTCATGACGGGCGGCTGCGGTATCTCCCCGGCAATCATCGCCTGCAGAAGCTCCAGGCCGGTGCGGCCCGTGGCCGCGCTGGCGGCAATACCGGGGTCTCCCCAAGCAAAGGTCCGGGTTCGTTCGACATCAACTGTCTCGCAAAGCATTTCACTCATCGAACGATCACCCTCTCGTCTAGTCACCTGGCTACGCTCCGGCCTATCGTCACATCTGACTAAACTAGAGTCAAGCTAGCTGTGGCCTTACTCACACCGATGACGAGCGCCCGCCTCTGAACCGGAGCAGATAGCTGAGCATTCGATGGGCCGGCACGGCCTTCGGCCAGTCGTTGGGCCGGAAATACGCGTCGGTACCCCCGTCGACGAAAACGATGCTGCCACAAAGGAAGTCAGCCGCATCGGACAGCATGAAACACATCCAGTCGGCCATGTGCGCGGCATCGCCGAATCCACCGACCGGAATCGGGAATGCCCGGACCGCTTTGGCCTCTCGTGGAGAGGACAGTTGCTCCTGCAGCAGCGGCGTCATGATCGCACCGGGCGCCAGCGCGTTGAGCCGCACCCCCGATCCCGCCCATTCCGGCAGCACCGCATGCCGCCGAACCCACCGGCTGACAGCGATTTTCGATGCCGCATACATCATCACCGGCGCGGCTTTGCCGAACACCTTGACCGCGCGCACCGCCTTGTCAGCGTCACCGGCAAGCAGTGCCCGCACGGCGCGCCCTGGCACCGCGGGGATCGTCGTCGCAGAGTTGCTGGCCACGGCGACGACCTTGGCGTTGCCGGCGGCAGCCAACGCCGGTCGCCACGCGTCGAGCAATTCGACCACCCCGAAGTAGTTGACCTGCGCGATCATGGGCGGTCGATCCCGGCCCGGGCTCGGGCCCAGGCCAGCGGCCAGCACGGCGCCGTCGAGCTTGCCGCCGCAGGCTGCCAGGACGCCGTCGGCAGCCTCTTTGCGTCCGCGCGGACTCGACAGGTCGGCGGTGACGTCGGTGTCCTTGATATCGACGCCGATCACCGTGTGTCCCCGATCCCGAAGCCGCTGGGCGGTCTCGCGGCCCATCCCGGACGCGGATCCGGTTATCGCATAGGTGCTCATGGCAACGCGTCAGTCCGCCATGGCTGCGCGCTCGACGTCGAGCAGTTGCTCGCCGCGCCGTTCCTCGTCGTAGGCCTTGCGACCACCGCGCAAACCGAACAGCCGCTTGGAGACCAGCAGGTAGACCACCGCGGCCACGTTGATGGTGAAGGTCACCAGCCGGGTCATCGTGATGCCCTTGGTCAGGTCGTGGATCTCCAACGGCAGGAAGACCGACGTGGCGATCACCGCAAAGTATTCGCCCCAGCGTTTCAGCAACCACAGGCCGACGCCTTCGACGACCTCCAGTAGTGCGTAGCCGGCAAGCATCAACGTCAACAGGGCCAGCGTGGACGGCTTGGCGGCCAGCGCCTTTTCCAGCTCGTGCACGATCGTCAGCTGATCGACCTTGAATCCCGCGGCACGAAAGATCGGCAGGTCGCGGTCGAGGGTGGCCTGGATCATCCCCTTCGCACCGCGAAACTTCCACACCGCATACGCCGCGAGCGCAATGATCACCGCCCGGAATATGCGTTCGACGGCGAGCGTACGAACGATGATCGCCTGGCGTAACGCCTTGCCGCGCATGATCATCGGCGCATTATCGGCGCGGCCGCGTCCGTGCGGCTCGCCGAGCGTGAACTCACCGCAGCGCAGGCAGCGCCACACTTCGCCCAGCCCGGTTTCGCCGCTCAGCCGGCCGGCCAGTTCCTCCTCGTCAGGCGCGTACGTGACATGTCCTGCCAGGGCGCAGGTAACCAACTCCCACCGGTTGATGCCGCGATCTTTGCGCATGGCCGATCATTGAATGCCGACGGTAAGCCGCGCAAGGGGGACGCGCAGGTGTCGGCAGGTCATAACCGAGTCCTGCGACGTGGACGCTGGGCGCTGCGGCTCGCCGAGCCGAGGAGCCGGGTGAGTTCGGCGACGGGGAGTTCATCGAGGTGTTCGACCGCGGCGATGATGTCAGCGCGCAGGTCTTGATCGCAGTAGGGTTCGGCGAGCCAGTGGAATTTCTCCACCACGCGTTCCCAGGACAGCGGCCGGGTGGGCGAACCCTCGTAATCGGACTCCTCGCGGCTGAATTCCCGCCCGTCGCGGGTTACCACCCGCACCCGGGCCGCGGTGCGTTGCGGATAGTCCGCAGTGAGGTCGGCGGCGGGCGTGACCTCGACCCGGGCGAGCAGGTCCTGGACGTCGGCGCGCCGGACGCGTTCGGTCTCAAGCTGTTCGGGGCCGACGGCACCGTCGAGCAAGGCGACTGCGCTCAGGTACTTGAGGTTGTAGTCGGCCTGCTCCTTCGTCCACGGATGATCCTTGCCGCCGTAGACCCCGCCGCCGGCGAAGTCATATGCGCCCTGGAACACCTCGAGGCTGACCCGTGCGACGTCGTCACCGCTTAGATTGTTGTCGCTGCGAATCGCCAGGGCGGCGTCAATGATGACCTGCCCGTGGATAAGTGAGCAATACTGCTTGAGGTAAGTCTGCTCGACGGCGGTCAGTGCCCGGTCGGCGGTGTGGAAGTCGATCGGCTGGCCAAAGAGCTGCACCAGACCCTGCGGGCCCTCGAACAGCGCCTTGGGTCCGGTGACTCCGCGACCGGCCAGCATCGTCGTGTAGACAGCGCGCATCCCGGTGATGGCCGGGGAGATGCCTTTCCAGTTCGAAACCGGCTCGGCGTGCACGGCTGCCAGGGATATGTTGTCGACCGCCGATGCCGCGATGGCGTCCGCGGTGTGTCCGGCGTCCAGGCCGAGCAGCTTCGCCGACCCGGCGGCCACCGACATCGCCAATTGCAGAGCGTGATTGAGCCCGCGGGCCATGACGGGAACCTGTGCGCTGAACCGGCATTGCACTTCGTAAGCGACCGCAAGGGCCAGCAGGAATTCGGCTCCGCCGGCGTTGACGTGCTCGGCCACGGCCAGGATCGCACCGAAGTTGTCGGCGGGGTGACACAGTCCGCCGACCGTCAGATAGGTGTCGAGCAGATCGGGGTAGCGCACCAGAACCGCGTTGAAGAACGCGGCCTGATCCACCGACACCCGGCCACCGCCGACGAGCGTTGCCGTGGGCCGGCCGCTGAATTGCTCAGTGTGCTCGCGGATCCCCGCGATGAGCTCGCCGTCCAGCGAACCGAGAGCACACGCAATGCTGTCAAGCACGTTGCGTTTCAACATCGCCCGCGACCGCCCGGCCAGATCCGCCTGCCCGGCGCCGACGACGAAGCCGGCGAGGTCGTCCACAACATAGTTATGCGCCATGCCTTCCGACTCAAGCGCGACAACAGGCCCGCGTCCAGGACCAATGTCCTATCTGTGCTCGGCCGGACTTCCTAGCGCAGGCCGGCCCCGGATTCGAGGACGCCTCGGTGCGGATCGCCGGCCGGGATCCACCAACGCTCAGCGGGCGGGACCAGCCAGTCGTGGCTGCGGGCCAGCGCCAGAAGCGAGTCGACGACACCGCGTACACCGACCCGATCGTCGTCGTGGCGGTGCAACAACGACCAGGTCCACAGCGGAACCGGGTCGGTGACGGGACGCTGCCCCAGACTGGGTGGGATTGCCGCGGTGTGGCGTTTCGGCGAGGCGAGCACGGCGGCGCCGATCTTGCGCACGTGCACGTAGAACGCGTCGCCGGTGATACCGCCGTCGTCGATCCGGACGATGCGCGCACCGGTGTCGGCGGCGAAGTCCTCGGCGAACCGATTCCACGACGACCACGCCGACTCGTCCGCGTCGACGAGCACTCGTAATCGTTGTGCCACAATGGGTTCCGCTGAATTCGAGGCGGGAATGACCGCGTGCAGCGGCTCGGGCGCGCAGCAGGTGCGCGGTAAGTCCGCGATCCGCGGCTTGTTCGGCGGTGATCCACGCCAGCGCGATGTCGAGGGTGCCGTCGGCGACGCGGTCGGCTTGCGTGTGCGACGGGAGCACCCATTCGTCGATGCGCAGCGCCAGTGCGGATCCCAGCGCCGCGCTGAGGCCGTCGGGCAGCCAGCTGACGTAACCCAGGCGCACCGGAGTGCTTTGCGCGCCGGCCCGTTGCAGCCGCTGCTTGGCGTCGTCGACAAGAGACAGAATCCTGCGCCCGTCGTCCAGCAACGAACGTCCGGCTTCGCTCAGCCGCACGCTGCGCCGGTCCCGCACGAACAGGTCGGTCCCCAGTTCCCGTTCCAGCGCGATGATCTGCTGGGACAGAGCCGGTCCGGAGATGTGCACCCGTTGGGCGGCGCGCCCGAAGTGCAGCTCCTCGGCGACCGCGACGAAATAGCGCAGCTGCCGCAGTTCCATCGTCCCGAGCTTACGGTCTACCCGCGGTGGCGCCGACAATACCCCATGGGGCATAGCATCGCCCGGTCCGGAGAATACCCATAGGGGTATCTGCTACAGTGGGGTCTATACCCCGCGGGTACCCGCGGCGAATGGCAGGAGGCAGTGAGTGAGCAACGACGAGGAGAGCATGGCCGCCGTGCTCAATCGGTTACGTCGCGCTCAGGGACAACTCGCCGGCGTAATCGCGATGATCGAGCAGGGCCGCAACTGCAAAGACGTCGTAACGCAACTCGCGGCGGTCTCAAGGGCCCTCGACCGGGCCGGGTTCAAGATCGTCGCATCCGGGCTGCGCGATTGCATCAACGGTACTAAGCACGGCGATTCTGCGCCGCTGACCGAGGCCGAGCTGGAGAAGCTGTTCCTCGCACTGGCCTGACACGAACGGAAAGGATTGGCAATGACATTGGGAACAACAGGTCTGAGCACCACACTGCACACGTCGTTCGCCGACGCGGTCGAACGCACCACCAAGGCGCTGTCGTCACAAGGCTTCGGCGTGCTGACCACGATCGACGTCAAAGCGACGCTGAAGCAGAAGGTGGGCAAGGACATGGAGGACTACCTGATCCTCGGTGCCTGTAACCCGTCGCTGGCGCATCGCGCCCTCGACGTGGACCGCCAGGTCGGTCAGTTGCTGCCCTGCAATGTGGTGCTGCGTGCCGACCCGTCCGACGACGGCGGTGCGGTCCTGGTCGAGGCAATGGACCCGCAACTGATGGTGCGCGTGATGGACCAACCCGGTTTGCAGGAGATCGCCGACGAGGCCGCCGCCAAGCTGCAAGCCGCAATCGACGCACTCAATCAGGAACCGCGCTAGCCGACCCGACCCACCGCGACGGGCTGTGACTCTGTGATCGCCGCGGTTTCCTCGGTGAGCCGCTTTCCGATGACCCGGATCTGCTTTGCGCTCAGGGGGCGGAGCGGATGTAGGGCCACGATCAGGGCGACCTGTTGACGATGGTCGAAAACCGGCGCGGCGATCGTCGCCACGGGCTGCTTTCTGCGACCGGGGTTGTCGTCGGAGAGAAAGCCGATGGTGGTGAACTCCGCGAGCAGTTGGTCCATGATCTGGCGCACCGGCGTCGGCATCTCGTGGCTTTCCAGGGTGACGACCAGCTGGGCGGCCTGCGCCAGCGCAGGAGTGGTCCAGTCGACGTCGAATCCGCGCTGGCGCGTACGGGCCAAGACCTGTTCCAGGCGCTGCGTCCGATCGACGTTGCTACCCGCACCGCGCCGGATCCACTCCCGCTTCCCCTCGTCGGTGTCCCAGGCCGCGAACGGCACGCCGAACGGCGGGGAATAGGGGATGCGATCGCCCGGTATTCCGGACGGCTCGGTGGCCGGCTCACCCTCGAAGGCGGTGACCACCAGCGATTCGCCAAATCGCTCGACGACCGTGCCGGCATAGCCGAAATCTCGGGAAAGCCGAAGCGCCGCAGCACGAGCCGCATGGGCCAGGGGCCGGGCGGTGTCGGTCCGCGCCGCCACCACCGCGAGCGCGGGACCCAGAGAAAAGGTCTTCTCCACCGGATCGCGGCTGGCCCAACCGCGGTCACACAGCGTCTTGAGGATCGCGTGCGCCGTCGCCTGGGTGAGATCGAGCTCCCGCACGATGTCGGAGAATCGCAGCTGCCTGTTTCCCAAGCGTGCGAGGAGCTCGACAACGTCGAGAACCCGGGCGGTCGGCGCCGAGGACGATCCGCGAATGGCTTGACTCCTTCATGCCACGGTTCCTACAGTAATTGCGAACATTCGAGATTATATATCGATTATTCGAGAAAACTAGAAGGTTGTTGCGTTGCGCGCTGTGGTGTTGCGAGACGGTCGGCTACAGGTCCGGGAGACACCGGACCCCGCACCCGGTGCCGGGGAGCTATTGCTTCGAACCCTCAGCACCGCGATCTGCGCCTCGGATGTGCACTTCATGGACCACCCGGATCTCGGTATCGACGATCCCACCGGCCGCTCGCTGTACGACCCGGGCCAGGACATCGTGCTCGGCCACGAGTTTGTCGGCGAGGTCATCGAGCATGGACCCGGCTGCACGGATCAGTTCGCGGTCGGCTCCCGGGTGACGGCCATGCCGGTTCGCCTGGTCGACGGCGGTGCCGGCGGCCTGCGGATCATCGGTCAGCACCCCGAAGCGCCGGGGAGTTTCGGTGAGCTGCTGGTGGTTTCGGAGGTGGCGGCCAAGCCGGTCACCGGTGATGTCTCCAGCGATGCCGCCGCCTTGACCGATGCGTTCGCCGTCGGCGAGTTCTACGTCCGCTCAGCCAACATCCAGCCCGGTGAGATCGCCATCGTCATCGGCGCGGGGGCGATCGGCCTCTCGGCCGTCGCCGCCCTGGCCGGCCGCGGCATCGAACCGATCATCGTCGCCGATTACAAGGCCGACCGCCGCGAGCTCGCCCGTGACTGCTTCGGCGCGCATATGGTGGTCGATCCCGCCCAGCAGCCGGTCTTCGACGCCTTCAACCAAGCTCGCGCCGAACGTGGATTGCCCGGCCCGGCAGTCGTTTTCGAATGCGTCGGCGCCCCCGGCCTGATCCAGAGCATCGTCGAATCCGCCGAGATGGCCACCCGGATCTACTGCGCGGGCGGCTGGTACACCGGCGACACGCTGGACATCACCACCGCCACCCGCCAAGGCGTCACAATCCAATTCGGCGGTGGCCCACACCCACAGGACTGGTACGGGACCCTGGACGCGATCGCGTCGGGACGCCTGGACCCGCTGCCCAGCGTCGGCAAGATCATCACCCTTGACGAAGTCCCCGACGCACTGGACATGGCCCGCCGCTCCGACGGCCCGCCGCGGGTCGTGGTCCACCCGAACGGAGACGCATGACAACCGAACGCGAAGACCGCCAAGATATTTCCGATCTCCTGGTGCGCTACGCCACTGCGATCGACCGGCGTGAATGGCCGCTGCTGGGCACCGTTTTCACCGACAAGTGCGACGTGGACTACGGCGTGATCGGCACCTGGCAAACCGCGGACGCCGTCGTCGAATTCATGGAGCAGGCGCACGCACTGGCGGGGTACACGCTGCACCGGCTGAGCAATATCGCCATCACACTCGACGGCGACCGAGCGGTCGCGCGGACCTACATCAACGGCCTGATCATGGCCGGTGACAACAAATCCGGCGTCAACGCCAACGGGTTCTACGACGACGAGATCGTCCGGACCGCCGACGGGTGGCGCATTGCCCGCCGCCGTTTCACGACGGTCTACCTGACCACAGTCGGCTAGGAGAAACCGGTGACATTCACAACGAAATACGGTCCCTGGGCGCTGGTCGCCGGCGCCTCGGACGGCCTGGGCGCCGCCTTCGCCAAGGGACTCGCCGAACGCGGCGTCAACGTGGTGCTGCTGGCGCGCCGGCGGGCGGTGCTGGATCAGGTTGCCGCCGAGATCAACTCGACGGCGGCGGTCCAAACTCGCACGCTTGCCGTCGATCTGGCCCAGCCCGGTGCCGCGGCCACGATCGCCGATGCGACCAGCGACCTCGAGATCGGGTTCCTGGTGTACTGCGCCGGCGCCGACCCGGACTACCGGCCGTTCCTCGACAACACGATCGAGGCCGCCGAGTCGATGGTGCAACGCAACTGCATGGTGCCCATGCAGCTATGCCACCACTTCGCTCCGGCGATGGTCGAGCGAGGCAGCGGCGGAATCGTCATCTTCGGGTCCGGCGCCGGATTGGCCGGCGGATCCAACATCGTCGCCTACGGTGCCTCCAAGGCGTTCGGCATGGTCTTCGCCGAAGCGCTGTGGACCGAATTACACGACAAAGGCGTGGACGTCCTGGGCCTGATCCTGGGTAAGACCGATACCCCCGCACTGCGGGAAATCGAGCACAGCCGGGGCCAGATCAGTTCGCTCGAAGAGGTACCGCCGGGCGCCGCCGCAGTGGACGACACGATCGCGGAGGCATTCGAGAATCTGACCAACGGCCCGACCTGGTTCGTGGGCGACGTCATGCGCGCCGCCCAGCAACTGACCAGTTCGATGACCCGCAATCAGACCGTCGAACTCTTCGCACAGGCGGCCGCCGCCGCGATGGGCCCCCCTGGCTAAGCCCGCTGGCTGGCCAGATTCAGGGCCGCCACGAATTCCTGCGCACTCGGCTCCACGTTCCCCATGCCGAACACGTTGGTAAAGCTACGCGTGTACCTGCTCTCGACGACTGAAGTGTCCCGCCCTTCGACGACGACGTGGATCCGCTGTCCGTCGTGTTCGACCCACGCCTCCAGCCCCCGCAGCGGGTAGCGTGCGGCCTTCCTTCGGTAACCCTGAATCAACTCGGTTCCGGTGATTCGCAACTTGCCCCAATCGGCCGAAACACCCAGCTTCTTGTTGAGCCGATTGCGTCGCGCCCGCTCAGCGATTCCGTAAATCAGCGCCACGGCACTGAGCAAGATCGACCAGATAAGCATGTCAATCCACCTTCGCTTAGCGGGGACGATACGCCGCGCAGCCCAAAGCTCCGGCAGACCGCACCGCACGGCGCAATCCGCCGGGCACCGGGCGGAACCACGGACTGCCGTCGAGCGTCCTAGTGAATGTTGGCGTTCCATAGGTTGGCGAAGCCTAACCAGGTTTGCCAAAGTTTCGAATTAGGCGGCCCTAACTTTTATAATTGAGCACTCTGACCAGCAAAGACAGGCCGATTGCCACCGACACTTGCCAGTGCCGCAACGTTGCTAGCGTAACGATCAGCGGGTAGTTTGTAACGGTGCGTCCCAGCCGCGCGTCGCAGCGGCCACCAATGATCGCCAGCCATCGTCGAGTCGAAGGATGTCAATGCTCGCCACAGACCGGCCCGTCGTCATGACCACGACGACGGCAACCCGTCCGCGGTGGCGCACCCTGGCGCGTTCGGCGCTGTTCACCGGTGCATTCATCACCCCGGCGGTGGTGGTTCGGATCGCCGGCCTGCATCCGGATCCGGTGATCGCCCTGCTGATCTTCGGCGCCGCGGTGGTGTCGGCCAGCTTCTTGCTCGCGTGGGCCGCCGAAGCCGCCCAGATCGACGTGTCCGGCGGGCTGGCGATCGCGGTGCTGGCCCTGGTGGCGGTGCTGCCCGAATACGCGGTCGACCTCTACTACGCCTACGTGTCCGGCCACAATCCCGACTACACGCAATACGCCGCGGCCAATATGACCGGGTCCAACCGGCTGCTGATGGGGCTGGGCTGGCCGGTCGTGGTGCTGGTCAGCATGCTTGTGGCACGAAAGGTCGGCAGCGGCGGGAAGGCCGGTTTGGCGCTGGAACCGGCCAACCGCGTCGAGCTCGGGTTCCTGCTGATCGCCGGGGTGGCCGCGTTCGTGATACCTCTCAACGGCCAGATCCACCTGGCGCTGGGGTTGGCACTGCTGGCCTGGTTCGGCTTCTACCTGTACAAGGTCAGCCACGGCGACGTGGAAGAACCCGACCTGATCGGTACCGCCGCCGCCTTGGCGGAGCTGCCCGACCGCATCCGGCGCATCGCCGTGTTCGGTCTGTTCGCGACCTCCGGTCTGGTGATCCTGCTGTGCGCCAAGCCGTTCGCGGACAACCTGGTCGCCGCCGGGACCGAGCTGGGCATCGACCGGTTCTTGCTGGTGCAGTGGCTGGCCCCGCTGGCCTCCGAGGCCCCCGAGTTCATCGTCGCGACCATCTTCGCCGCCCGCGGCAAAGGGACGGCGGCCATCGCCACGCTGATCTCGTCCAAGGTCAACCAGTGGACGTTGCTGATCGGATCGTTGCCGGTTGCCCACCTGCTGGGCGGCGGCGGGTCCTCCCTGACGCTCGACTCCCGTCAGATCGAGGAAGTGCTGCTCACAGCAACGCAAACCCTGATGGGTGTGGCACTGATCCTGGCGCTGCGGTTCCATCGGTCCAGCGCGTGGGCGTTGCTGGCAATGTTTGTCGTCCAGTTTCCGATCACCTCGACCCACGGGCGGCTGCTGCTGTGCGGCAGCTACGCCGCGGTGGCCGTCGCCGGGCTGATCATCAACCGCCGCCATCTGGCCGCAACC
Organism: Mycobacterium sp.; assembly: GCF_035499775.1. Lineage (GTDB taxonomy): Bacteria > Actinomycetota > Actinomycetes > Mycobacteriales > Mycobacteriaceae > Mycobacterium. The sequence continues at coordinate 13,032 of NZ_DATJYB010000530.1, forward strand.
GTCCAGGCGCCGTTCGTCGGGACAGCGATCCGGCATGGCGGTCACCCGCAGCAGCCACCCGACGTTCCTCGACTTGCCGCCTAGTCCGCGCCCGCCCTCCTAGCGAGCCACCTATCCTTGGCGTTGTGCGACCCCGGATCGGCGGCGCTGCGTGACCGCAGCAGGTTTCGAAGCACAATTGGCGTGCGCGACATGCGGCACGGCCGTGCGCGCTACCGCGAAGTTCTGCGACGAGTGCGGGTCACCGATCGCGGCGTCGGCCCCACCGGCGGAGTACAAGCAGGTGACGGTGCTGTTCGCCGATGTCGTGCAATCGATGGACATCGCCGCGGCGCTGGGTGCGGAGCGGTTGCGCGAGATCATGACCGAACTGGTCGGGGCGGTGTCTGCGGTGGTGCACCGGTTCGGGGGCACAGTGGACAAATTCACCGGCGACGGGATCATGGCGGTATTCGGCGCACCGGTTGCCTTGGAGGACCACGCTTTTCGTGCCTGCCTGGCGGCGCTGGCCATCCAGGACGAGGCCAACCGCGTCGCGGCTGAGGTCGCCCGCCGAGACAGTGTGAACCTGCAGCTTCGAGTGGGTCTGAATTCGGGCCAGGTGATCGCCGGCGAAATCGGTTCCGGCGCTTTGGGTTACACCGCAATCGGCGAGCAGGTGGGGATGGCCCAGCGGATGGAATCGGTGGCGCCGCCCGGCGGGGTGATGCTCAGCGAGTCAACCGCGCGGCTGGTCGCGGATGCCACGGTGCTGGGCGAACCGGAGCTGGTGCACATCAAGGGCGCCAGCGACCCGGTATCCGCCCGTCGCCTGATCGCGACGGCAGTCGACGGTGAACATCGCCGGCGCAGCGACCAACGACTGGTCGGGCGAACCTGGGAGCTCGGCACTATCACCGCGATACTCGAGGAGGCGATCACCGGGGCCGGATGCGTCATCGGTGTCCTTGGGCCGCCGGGTATCGGCAAGAGCCGCATCGTTCGCGAATTGGCGGCGCTGGCTGCGGGCCGCGGCGTAAAGGTGTTCTCCACGTATTGCGAATCCCACACCAGCGACATCCCCTTTCGGGCGGTGACCGGCCTGCTGCGCGCCGCTTTGCGCGTCGATTGCCTCGACGACGCGGGCGCGCGGGCGCAGATCCGCGAACGGGTCTCCGGCGCCGACCCCGAAGATCTGCTGCTGCTCGACGACTTGCTCGGCATCGCCGACCCCGACGTCGAACTGCCTACCATCGAGGCCGACGCCCGGCGCAGGCGGCTGACCGCACTGGTCAACGCCGCCGCGGTGGGCCGCCGCGACGCGGCCCTGTATGTGATCGAGGACGTCCATTGGATCGACGAGGTCAGCGAGTCGATGCTGGCCGACTTCTTGGCGGTGATCCCGCAAACCCGGTCAATGGTGCTGATCACCTACCGTCCGGAATACCGCGGCGTGCTGGCGACCATCCCCGGCACCCAGACGATCGCTCTGCGGCCGCTGAACAACGCGCAGACCACAACGCTGATCGCTGAGCTGCTCGGCACCGACCCGTCGGTGCACGGGCTGACGGACGTGATCGCCGAACGTGCCGCGGGCAACCCGTTTTTCGCCGAGGAGATCGTGCGCGACCTCTCCGAACGCGGGACCATCCGCGGCGCGCAGGGCCGCTACCAACTCGACGGTGAGGTGCCCTTGTCGCAGGTGGTAGCCAGTGTGCCGGCCACCCTGCAGGCGGCCATCGCCGCGCGCGTGGACCGCCTCAGCTTCCCGGCCAAACGCACCTTGAACGCCGCGGCGGTCATCGGATCGCGGTTCAGCCCCGAGCTGGTGGCCGCGCTGGGGATCGACCCGGTCGTCGACGAGTTGGTCAACGTTGAGCTGATCGACCAGGTCGGGTTCACCCCGACGGTGGAATATGCGTTCCGGCATCCGCTGATTCGCGCCGTGGCCTACGAATCGCAGCTGAAATCCGACCGCGCCGAGCTACACCGGCGACTGGCCACCGCGATCGAACAACGCGAATCGCCGGACGAGAACGCCGCTTTGATAGCCGAACACCTCAAATCCGCAGGGGACCTCCGCGGCGCGTTCAGCTGGCACATGCGCGCGGGCGGCTGGCTGATCCACCGCAACATCACCGGGGCACGCGCCAGCTGGCAGCACGCCCGATCCGTCGCGGATCAGATTCCCGAGGCAGACCCGGATTGCGCCCTGATGCGGATCGCTCCGCGAACGTTGCTGTGCGCCAGCGCCTGGCTCGCCGGCGGCAGCATCGCCGACACCGGGTTCGACGAGCTGCGCGACTTGGCCGGCGCCACCGGCGACAAGGTGTCGCTGGCGATGGGGATGACCGGTTGGCTGATGGCGCTGGTTACCCACTCCCGATTCGACCAAGCATCGGAATTGGCTTCCGAGCTGGCCAACCTGCTCGAATCGGTGGGCGACCCGACGCTCACCCTCGGGCTGCTCTACGGCGCACTCGGCGCCAAGTTCGAGAGCGGCCAGATGACCGAAGTCATGCAGCTGGCGGAGCGGATGATCGAGCTCGCCGACGGTGACGCAACCAAGGGAAATTTCATCCTCAGCTCCCCGTTGCTGACCGCGATCATGCTGCGGGGCGCTGCCCGATGCTTCCTCGGTGACCGGGGCTGGAGAGACGACGTCGACCAGGCCCTGACGATGGCACGCGGATTCGACCCGACGTTGCGTGTGCTGGGGCTGCTCTACAAATACATGCTGTTGACCAACGGGGTGTGGCTGCCGGACGAGGCAGCGCTGCAGGAGACGGCCGAGATGCTCGAGATCGCGGAGCGATCGGGCGACGATTTCACGCTGGCATGCGCCCGATACGTGCGCGGCCTGGCGCTGGTAGCACACGACGGTCCCCACGAAGAAGCGTTCACGGTGCTTGCCGCGGCGCGGGAAGCCGCTGCGCAAGAACGCTTCACGCTGGTGGTGACCGCGGTCATCGACACCTGGCGCGCGGACGAAATGGTCCGCGCCGGCGATGTCGACGGCGCCATCGAACTGTTGCGCGCTGCCGTGGCGCAGGTGTACTCCTGCGGCGACATGATCGTTCGCGGCAGGACCACCGCCAGTCTGGTCAGCGCGCTGCTGCGCAGAGGTGGACCAGCAGACCTTCAGGAGGCGCAGGCGGCCATCGACCGGCTGGTCGCGGTGCCCACGGTGCCCGGGTTCGTCATGCACGACCTGTGGCTGCTGCGGATGTGCGCCCTAATGGCGCAGGCTCATGGCGACCGGACCGAGTATCGCGACTATCGCGACCGTTATCGTGCAATGGCGAAATCGCTTGGCTTTGACGGACATATCGCCTGGGCGTCGGAAATGGAGTGACAGTGGTCCGAGAGGTGTTGGCGGTCATCGGCGTAGGCGGCATGGGCCAGGCGATCGCCCGTCGGCTGGGTTCGGGCAAAACGGTGCTGCTGGCCGACTACAACGAAGAGACGCTGACGTCGGTGGCCGAATCGCTGTCCGCGGAAGGCCATCACGTCGAAAGCCGCGTCGTCGACGTCTCGGCACCGGAGTCCGTTCACGGGTTGGCCGAGTACGCGGCGTCACTCGGCAGCGTCACGCAGGTGGCACACACCGCCGGGTTGTCCCCGTCGCAGGCCTCCGCCGAGGCGATCCTGGCCGTGGACCTACTCGGCGTGGCGCTGGTGCTGCAGGATTTCGGTGAAATCGTCGCGCCGGGCGGCGCGGGTGTGGTGATCGCCAGCATGGCCGGCCACATGCTTCCCCCACTCAGCACGGAAAAAGAGCATGCGCTGGCACACAACCCGCCCGGCGAACTGCTGCAACTCGACTTCATCAGCAGTATCACGGAGCCGGCTTTCGCGTATCCAATCGCCAAGCAGGCCAACCATATTCGAGTCCGTGCCGCCAGCGCGCAGTGGGGCCGGCGGGGGGCCAGAATCAACTCCATCAGTCCCGGCATCATCTCCACCCCGATGGGGCAGCAAGAACTGGCCTCCCCGCTCGGTGACGGCATGCGGGCAATGGTCGCGATGTCCGGCACCGGCCGCACCGGAACCCCCGACGATATCGCCGCGGCGACCGCCTTCCTGCTCGGCCCCGACGCAACCTTCATCACCGGGACCGACCTGCTGGTCGACGGCGGCGTCATCGCTGCGGTGAAGGCCGGCAATCCCTGACCGAGTCACACCAGGTAGTAGAGGTCCGGTTCGTCAGCGCGATCGGTCTTCGAGTGGGCGTACCGCACCGCCTTGAGCGTCGCCGAAAATTCCTTGTCCTCTTCGGGGAAAACATGTTCGGCGGGGAACCAGCGATAAAACCCGACGTTTTGCAGCACCGCAGCCGTATCCGGGCGCACTCCGGCCAGCAGGACGGTCACGCCACGGTCGGTCAGTTCGCGCAGGAAGTGCTCGATCCGCTCGATGCACACCACATCGGGATGGCGAACGCGTTTGAGCCGCAGGACCACGGTCTTGCCCTGGTCTTCGGCCCCGATCCGCTCGTTGAGCGCACCCAGGTGGCGATCCAATTCCGGTGCGGCCCCGAAGAACAGCTCGCCTTCCAGGTCATAGATGACGGTGTTCGGGTCCGAAGGATCGCCCGGAATGCGTTCGCGGACCACGCGTTCGGGCGTGACGACGAGTTCGGTGGCCTTCAACTTCGCCGCCCGTGGGACGAACAACAGAATCGACAGGATTACCCCGAGCAGCACGGCTTTGTCGAGGTCGATCGCGATCCCGGTAAAGGCGGTGACAAGCACCAAACCTGCGTCATAGCGCGAGGCTTTCAAGGTATAGACGAGGCGCTTGAAATCGACCAGTCGTGCGGCGGTGACGAGCAGCAGCCCGGCCAGCGCGGGCTGCGGAACGTACCGCAGTAACGGCGCGAACAGCAGCAGCGCGGCGGCGACCGTTGCGGCCGAGACGATCCCGGAGAATCGTGTCGCGGCACCGGACTGGTGGTTGATCGCCGATCGCGACAGCGATCCCGAGCCCGGCAGGCTCTGGAAGAAGCCGCCGGTGAGGTTGGCCAGGCCTTCGGCCATGATCTGCCGGTTGTAGTCGATCTTCTGCTGGGTCTGGTGCGCAATGGCTTTGGCGATCGACAGCGCCTCGATGATGCCGACGAAAGCGATGGCCAGCGCGCCCTCCGACAGCTCGGGCAGCCAGCTGGTGTGCACCTCGGGGATGTGCGGGGTGGGTAGGCTCCGTGGGATCTTTGCGGCCACCGCCACCGCGGTGTGGCCGCCCGCGCCTGGAACCGACCACCCCGCGAGATAGGCGATCAGCGCGGTGATGACCAACACGGCAAGCATGTCGACCTGCGGCCAGCCGAACCGTTGCACGAGGCGGCGCAGCACGACCGCCAGCAGCACCGCAGCACCGCTGAGCACCAGGGCGCGGTAGTTGACCGCGTCGCCGTTAAACAAGGTGAGCCATACCCGGCGCAACACCTGCATGTGGCCGTTGCCCTTGTCGCGCAGGCCCAATGCGTTGCCCAGCTGTCCCACCGCAAGCAGGAACGCGGCGGCCGCCATGAAGCCGATGATGACGGATTCGGAAATGTAGCGAGTCAGGTTGCCGAGCTTGAACATACTGATCACGATCTGAATCGCTCCGACGAGCACGCCCAGCAGGAATAGCGCCTCGAACAGTTCTGTCGTGTTCTCCGAATCGATGAACGCCAGGCCGGCGAAGACGAGCAGCGATATGGCGCTGGTCGGCCCGTTGATCAGATGCGACGACGAGCCGAAGATCGAGGCGACAATCGTCACCACGATCGCCGAGTAGACACCGAAGCGGGGATCGACTCCGGCGATCAGCGCATAAGCCATCGCTTGCGGGAACGAGATGGCGGCGACGGTGAGGCCGGCGACCACATCGTGCCGACCTTTCACGAGGTCGTAATTCAGAGCGAAGTCGTAATTCAGAACGCGAGCCATCCGCTATGTCCCCGGCGCCAACGCGCGCGCCGGCGCTGAGATCGCGTCCAGGATTCCGTTGTCGCCGAAGAATTGCTGGCGCGCTTCGCCCCAGTCCCTGGCGATGGCGGTGATCGGGAAGAGCGTCAGCGGGGGCAGCCGATCGGCGTGTTTGGCCAGGATTTGGGGCTTGACCGGCCGATAGCCGAATTGGGCCAGCTGCTCTTGGGCGGGGTCGCTGAACAAGTAGTTGAGGTAGGCCTTGGCGTAGGAAGCCTTCTTGGAGTCCGTGACGTTGGCGTCGACCCAGGCCACCGCCGGCTCGGCGAGGATGCTGACCGGTGGATACACGAGTTGGAGCTCGTCCTTGTTGGACGCTACCTCCCGCAGCGCCTCGTTCTCCCAGGTCAACTGGACGTCGCCGACCTTCTGAACGGCGAAACTGGTCGCGGCTCCCCGCGCGCCTGCGTCGGAGGCGGTGACGTGACGCAAGAGCGCCCGCACATAGTCGACGGCCTGGGCATGATCGCCACCGCGGGTGGTGACCGAACCCCACGCGGCGAGGATGCTCAGTTGGCCGTTGCCCGAGCTGCGCGGGTTGGGTGTCACGACCGCGACGTCGTCTTTGATCAGGTCGGGCCAGTCCTGGATCCCTCTGGGGTTGCCCTTGCGGACGACGAACACGATGGTCGACGTGTAGGGAACCGAGTTGTTCGGCAGACGCTGTCGCCAATTGGGGGCGACGAGCCCCCGCTTGCTGAGCGTGTCGATGTCGCTGATCAGTGCCAGCGACACCACGTCGGCTTTCTGGCTGCCATCGAGGACGCCGGCCAGTTGCCGCCCGGAGCCGCCGTGCGATTGCTGGATGTCCAGGCTGGTTCCGGTGTGGGTGCGGTACTGCGTGACGAATGCCGGGTCCAGCGCCGCGTACAGCTCGCGCGTCGGGTCGTAGGAGACGTTGAGGATCCGGTTGGACCCGTCGGCGGGAAGGTTCTTGACCGCGATCGCGGTGGCGGCCACGACGATGGCCACGACTCCAAGAATGTTGAGCCAGGGAAGGCGCGGCAGGGTATGCAGACGCTGCAGCGCCGGACGCGCTTCGACCATCCAGGCGTCCCCTCACCGCGATCTCTCAGATTTCGACGATATTAACGGCCTCGCAACCTGGGGACAGCCATGAAAATCAACCTGAAGTTAAGTAGGTACGGGATGCCTATGATGATCAGATGCCGCAACGCGTGTTGCGTGAACGCCTGATCGATCTGGAAGTCCCGGGCGAGGACGAGGCACGTGGACGGGCACTGCGCAAGACGGTGCCACGACGGTCGCTCGCTCAGCTGACGCCCTCGCCGCGATCGGCCATCGAGATACTCGTCGCCCAAAATGCCGACCGGCTGCCCGAACTCGTCCCACTACGCTTCGCCCGGATGCTCGCCGACCCGTTCTCGTTCTACCGGGGGTCGGCCGCGGTGATGGCCGCCGACCTCGCCGCAAGTCCGTCGAGCGGCATAGAGATCCTGTGCTGCGGCGACGCACACGTCTGCAACTTCGGCCTGTACGCGGCTCCGCATCGCTCAATAGTGTTCGACCTCACCGATTTTGACGAGGCGGCCGTCGCGCCGGCCGAGTGGGACGTCAAACGCCTGATCACCAGCGCGATCGTCGGCGGCCGCCATGCCGCCTATCCCGCCGAGGCCGTCCGCCGCTGCGTCGAAGAGGCGGTGGTGGCCTACCAAACGGCGCTGGAGGCGACCCTGGAAATGGACGTCCTGAGCCGTTACTACCTGCGCATGGAGCCGGAGCACTACACCGGCGAAGTATCCAAGGAGATGCGCGCCGTGATCGAGCGGACCACCGCCGAGGCGCGCAAGCGCACCTCGGCGCGAGTCTTCAGGCAGATCATGGAGACTGGGCCGGACGGGACCCCGCGCCTGCGTGAAGCGCCGCCGGTTCTGCAGCACGTCGACGAGGAGATCGAAGCCCCGTTGGTGGAGTCGATCGACGAGTATCTGACCACGGTCCCGGCTGACATTGCGCTGCTGCTGTCACACTTTCGCGCCACCGACGTCGCGCTACGGGTGGTTGGCGTCGGCAGCGTCGGCACCCGTTGCTATTTGGTAATCCTGGTCGGCCCCAACGGAACACCGCTGATCCTGCAGATCAAAGAGGCCACTCGATCGGTGCTCGAGGAATACGGCGGCTGGCGCCAGCCAGACGCCCTGACCGCGGCCGTCGCGGCGCACGGCCAGGGCGTGCGTGTCGTCGATGGCCAGTTGATCCTGCAGGCCATGTCGGATGTGTTCCTCGGGACCACCCGCAAGGACGGGCGCGACTACTACGTGCGTCAGTTTCACGACATGAAGGGCAGCGTCGAAATCGAGGGCATGTCGCCTTCCACGTTCAGCGAGTACGTCTCCGTGTGCGCGATGCTGCTGGCCCGGGCGCACTCGCAGAGTGCCAACGCGTCGATACTGCGCGGCTACGTGGGCACCAATGACACCCTGCACGCAGCGGCGATCGAGTGGTCCTACACCTATGCCGACAAGTCGCTCGACGACTTTCACCAACTGCAGAAAGCGGCCGCGGCCGGCGAGGTCGAGGTAGCCGACGATCCGGCCCGCTAACGCTTACGGCGCACGGTATTCGTGGAGGTATTGGTTCGTTCCCTCGCTGGTCGTCACATAACCCAGACCGTCGTCGTCGAAGGCGATCGCCTCGCCCTGCTGCTCATCCGGAACCGGTCCGATGACCGGCTTTTG
>NZ_DATJYB010000531.1:0-14926 GCF_035499775.1 Mycobacterium sp.
GCAGTCGGGCCCTCGATGATCACGCACAGGATGCCCGGGTCGCCGGTGTCCGTGCAGGCGTCGATCGTGACCTGCGCCAGCGTGCCCGGTGCCGCGGACTGGCCGCACAGGCCGTCGGCGCGCCAGAACGGCTCGTCGTAGACGATCGAGACCTTCACGATCGCGCCACCCGGCATGCGCTGGTGCAGGAACGATCGATCGGTGGGAAGCATTGGCTCGTACCTGATTTGGCTGGCGATCGCCAGCGGTACCGCGACGATCACGCGCCGCGCCCGGACGCTGTCGCGATCGGACCGCACGGTGACTCCGTCGTCGTCCTGCGTGATGGACCGGACCGGTTGCGAGAGCCGGATGGCGTCGCCCAACTCGGCGGCGATGGGCCGGTAGATCGCTCCCATCCCGCCGACGATCCGGGCGTCCTGAGATGCGCCTTTGCCGCCCAGCACGAAGGTGGGCCCGCCGCCCGACGCCATCTGATACAGCACGAACAGCATCGACACCTCGGAGGGGGCCGAGGTGTAGCAGCCGGAGACGGCAGTTTCCAGCAGCGCGTGCGCCGCCTTGGATTTGACGTTCTTGTCCAGCCACTGGGCCAGTGTCATGCGATCCCATTTCGCGGCATTCTTGGCTTGCCACGGCGCGTCGAGCGGGATCGATTTGCACAGTTGGTTGATTCCGTAGAAACCCGCGCCGAGGTTCAGCGATGCCCACGGGCCGATGCTCCACGGGATCGTGCCACGGTAACGGGACAGTTTGCCGTCGATCACCATCAGGTAGTCGCCGTCGGTGTACTGCTTGAAGGTCGCGACGTTGAATTCGTTCATCAGCGCGTAGATCCGGTCCTGGGTCGGTCCGACCCACGCGCCGCCCTTGTCGATCCACGACCCGTCGTCGCGCGTGACGGTGTACGTGCGGCCGCCGACTCGGTCGCGCGCTTCCAGCAAAGCCACCGACTGGCCGGCCTGCTTGAGGCGAAGGGCCGCGGTCAGACCCGCGAAACCAGCGCCTACCACGCAAACGTCGACGTCAGCCATGCTGATAAGGCCTACCTGTCCAGCGCTTGCCAGTCAATGCCGAGCTGCGGGTACCGGCCCGCTAACTCCAGGCGACCGGCAGGCTCTTGATGCCGTGGATGAACTGCGACAGCAGCCGCGCCGGCTCCGCGGTCGCGGCGATGTCGGGTATCTCGCGGTGCAGCTCCTCGAACATCACCCGGATCTCGCGGCGGGCCAGGTTCGCGCCCAGGCAGAAATGGGCTCCGCCGCCGCCGAAGCCGACATGCGGGTTGGGGTTGCGGGCCACGTCGAAAGCCCAGGGGTTGGCGAACTTCGCCTCGTCGCGGTTGGCCGAGTTGTACCACAGCGTGACCTTGTCGCCGGCCGCCATCTTGGTGCCGCTCAGCTCGACGTCCTGGGTCAGGGTGCGCCGCATGTACACCACTGGCGAGGCCCACCGCACGATCTCCTCGACCGCGGTGGGTGCCAGACGGTCGAAGTCAGACCACCACTTTTCGCGCTGCTCGGGGTAGCGGGTCAGGGAAAGCACACCGTGGCTGATCGCGTTGCGGGTGGTCTCGTTGCCGGCCACCACGAGCAGGATGAAGAACGACGCGATCTCCTGCGAGGTCAGCCGCTCGCCGTCGACCTCGGCCTCGACCATGCTCGACGTCAGGTCGTCGTAGTGGTTGACGCGACGGTCCTCGGCCAGCGCGCTGGCGTAGGCGCCGATGTCCATCGACACCTTCATGAACTCCTCGAAATCGGAGGTGAAATCCGGGTCGCCGAAACCGAGAATCACGTTGGTCCAGTGAAATATCCGCTGATGGTCTTCCTCGGGAATCCCCATCATGTCGCAGATGACCTGCAACGGCAGCGGCCCGGCGAGCTCGCTGACCAGGTCGGCTTGTCCGTCGGGATGGTTGGCGATCATCGAAGCGACCAGCCGGTGGGCCCGCTCGCGCACCGACGCTTCGATGCGGGCCACCACTTTCGGCGTGAACGCTCTGCTCACGATCGAGCGCAGCCGCTGATGGCGGGGATCGTCGAGCACGATCATCGAGCCGAAGTACTCGGCGATCTCGGGCGTTTGGTCATTGATCGTGATGCCGGGAGCGGAGCTGAAGATCTCCGGATGGCGGCTGGCGTGGAAGACGTCGTCGAGCTTGGTGAGCGCCCAATGCCCGCCGCCCGTCGCAAACCCCTCGAACTCGATCGCCGGCCAGAACGAGATCGGCGCCTCCCGCCGCAGCGTGGCGAACGCGGCGTCGCGCATGTCGTCGTCTAGTTCCCAGAACTCCAACGAGTCGAGGTGAACGTCGGCGAGCGGAATCTCCGGCGGCGCGGTCCCGTTCGCTCGACTCGCCAGGCCAGTTGTCACGTCGGACCCTCCTTGCTAGTGGCGCGAGCAGACGTAAAAGCACCCGCACGCACGGCGTGTCGGGTGCTTTTACGTCTGCTCGGCACGGGACTCAATGGGTGCACACGGTTCGGCCAGGCGCACCCGAGGCCGTCGCCTCCTTGACCGTGTTGCCGTCGAGGATGATTCGGCAGGTGACGGTGCCCGGCGCCTGGGCGCTCAGTACGAACACCTGCCCGCCGAAGGCGGTGAACTCCGCCGACCAGGGCAGCTGCGCGTTGACGGCGCGCTGCTGGCCGGTGTCGGTTTGGTAGTTGATCAGTTGGGCGACGCCGGCGCTGCCACTCACCTCATAGCGAACCTGCGGAAAGTCGTCCGCGTGTGCCACACCGCACGTGGCCGCGAATCCGATGCAGACAGCGAACAGGGTCGAGGGCCCGCGAAGATGCTTCATGGTTTCTCATGCTGTCATCACGCGGGACCGCACGCGAGCTTTTTCTGGCCGGCGGACACGGTTCAGCCGCTTGAACACGACACGCATATGGTGAATCGGGTATCGGGGGCCGGTGATTCGGAAGGTGGCGGACGAAGGCATGGCGGGTATGTCGGGACACGACAAAAAGCGGGTAGTGGTCTGGGGCACCGGTTTCGTGGGCAAGATGGTGATCGCCGAGATCGTGAAGCACCCGACGTTCGAGTTGGTGGGCGTCGGCGTCAACGCCGCCGGCAAGGTCGGCCGCGACGTCGGCGACATCTGCGGGCTGGCCGAACCGGTGGGCATCACCGCCACCGACGACGTCGACGCGCTGATCGCCCTGAAACCCGACGCGCTGGTGCACTACGGCCCGACGGCGATGAAGGCCAACGCCAACATCTCGCTGATCACCCGCTTTCTGCGGGCCGGCATCGACGTGTGCTCGACGTCGATGACGCCGTGGGTCTGGCCGACGATGCACCTCAATCCGCCGCAGTGGATCGAGCCGATCACCCAAGCGTGTGAGCTGGGGGAGTCGTCGTGTTTCACCACCGGCATCGACCCGGGCTTCGCCAATGACCTGTTCCCGATGACGCTGATGGGTCTGTGTTCCGAAGTGCACCGGGTCAGGGCCTCTGAGCTGCTGGACTACACCAACTACGAAGGCGACTACGAAGTCGAGATGGGCATCGGCCGGGAGCCCGAGTACAGCCCGATGCTGGAAAACCGCGACGTGCTGATCTTCGCGTGGGGCGCCACTGTCCCGATGATCGCCCACGCCGCCGGCATCATGCTCGACGAAATCACCACCACCTGGGACAAGTGGGTGACGCCCACCGAGCGCACCTCCGCCAGGGGTGTCATCAAGCCCGGTCACGTCGCGGCCGTGCGGTTCACCATCAACGGCGTCTACCAGGGTGAGACCCGGATTCAGCTGGAACACGTCAATCGCATCGGGCTCGACGCCGCCCCCGACTGGCCAACCGGTCACGACAACGACGTCTACCGGGTGGATATCGAGGGCACGCCCAGCATCTTCCAGGAGACCGCGTTCCGGTTCACTGACGGCTCGGGCCGCGATGCGGCCACGGCCGGCTGCCTGGCGACCGGGATGCGCGCGCTCAACGCGGTCCCGGCGGTCAACGACCTGCCGCCGGGCTGGGTCACTCCGCTGGATCTTCCGCTGATCCCCGGCCTCGGCACAATTCGCTGACCAGCGCATATCTGTAGCCATGTCGTAATACAGCTCACGCATAGCAAGCGCAAAGATTGGCTATATGTTTTAGCGACAAAATTTTGAGGTACGCGGGAGCCGGGGGCGCCGCTGAACACAGGGATTGGACATGGCCGAACGAAGGAAGCCCGCGCTGGGCTTATCGATTGGTGCCACGAATCTGGCGGCAGTAACCGCTGATCACGCCATCACTCGCAAGCCCGTGCTCACGCTGTATCGCCAGCGTCCGCCCGAGGTCGGGGTGCCGTCGGAGAACCCGAGGCTGGACGAGCCCGGCCTGGTCATCAGCGACTTCGTGGACCGGGTGGGTGACCCGGTCGGAATCGTCGCGACCGACGGCTCGGTGCACCGCAGTGAAGCCCTGGTTGCCGACGGCCTGCGTGCGCTCGCCTATACGGCCACTGGCGGGCGGCCGCTGCCCGAACACGTGGCGGTCACCTATCCGGCCCACTGGGGGCCCAAGGCGGTGGACGCGCTGGCCTCGGCGTTGAGTCGGGTGTCCGAATGGTCGAATCGTGCGCGGCCGCTGACGCTGCTGCCGGACGCCGCGGCGACGCTCTGCGCCGTGCGGGCCAACCCGGGCATACCGGCCCGGGGGATCGTCGCGGTGTGCGATTTCGGCGGGAGCGGCACCAGCATCACGCTGGTCGATGCTGCCGGCGACTATTTGCCGGTGGCGCCGACCCTGCGGCATCACGACTTTTCCGGCGACCTGGTCGATCAGGCGTTGTTGACCACCGTTATGGACGACATGCCGAGCACGGGTTCGTTCGACCCGGCCGGCACTTCGGCGATCGGCTCGCTGAGCCGGCTGCGGGCGGGATGCCGCAGCGCCAAGGAGCAGCTCTCGCTGAGCACGGTGACCACGTTGTCCGACGATTTGGGCTCGCGTGCCGATATCCGGCTCACCAGGAACGAACTTGACGACGCGATCCGCGATTCGCTGAACAACTTTACGGCTGTCCTGGAAGAAGCCTTGGTGCGCAATGGAATTCGTGGTTCAGATCTGGTTGCCGTGGTCTCGGTCGGCGGTGGGGCCAACCTCCCGGCGGTCACCACCATGCTGTCGGGACGGCTGCGGGTCCCGGTCGTCACGACTCCCCGTCCGCAACTGACAGCCGCCATCGGCGGTGCGCTGCGGGCGGCGCGCGGTCCGCGCGACGACACCGAAACGGTGATGACGCCGGCTGCACCGGCTAAGGCGAGGTCGATGGCTCCGCTGGCGATGGCCGGCGTATCGGGCCCGTCGGCGTTGGCGGCTCCGGCATCGGGGGTGTCGGTGCTACCGGCGGACCCAGTGGCACGCCAGCTGCCGGTGGCCTGGTCGGAGGCCGACGACGAATCCGGCGGCATGCCCGCCGGCACGGGCTACACGGCGGCGCGCCCGGCGCTCAAGTTCGAGCGCGAGGAGCCCGCGCGTCCTGAGCCCAAATCCCAGCTCATCCCGTGGTATCGGTTGCCCTGGGTGGTGATCACTGGTGCACTCGTGGCGGTGGTGCTAGTAGGCACCGCCGTGGCGATCGGGATGAACTCCGGGAACACGCCGGCGCCGGGGGTCAACACCACCCCGGCTTCGTCCCCACCTGCTTCGCCGGCTCCGGCCCCGCCGCCCGCGGTCGGCCAGTCTGCGCCGGCGTCGGCTCAGCCACAGGCCAGCGGCCAGCCCGCACCTCAGCAGGCACCGCAATCACCCGAGGCGGCGCCGCCGGCGGCTCCCCCGGCAGCGCAGCTATCGCCGGCGCCCCAGGCGCCGCCCGTTCCTCAGGGTCCGCCGCCGGTTGTGCCGCCGATCCCGGCTCTGCCGCCGATCCCGCACATTCCGGGGATCGGCGCGCCGATACCCGGCGTACCTCACCCGGCGGGGCACCACTGAGCGCTGCTATCGGGTGACGGATTTCTCCTCGCGCTCGCCCTTGGCCTTTTCTTCCTCGCTGACGCCGTCTTCGCGCTCGGCTGCCTCGACAACGGCTTTGTTGAAGGCCTTGTCTTTTTCGATCTGCTCTTCCATCGACAGCCCCTCGCCGGAGTCGCCGTCCTCATCGGATGACTCACCGCCGTCTAGGTTGGCTTTGGCCGCCGGGGCGTCCTCGTCGCCAGCGGCTTTGGGGTTACCGTCGTCATCGAGCCAGTCGTTGACCGCCGTGCCCGAGACCGCGCCACCGGTACCCGGCAGGATCAGAGTCGGCCGATCTTCATAGGCCGCCATCATCTTGGCGGCTTCTTCTTTTTGCTCTTCGTCCGGTTCTGGCTTGTCAGTTGGCGTTTCCGCGTCGTTCTTGGGCGCTTCTGCGGCCTCTGCGTCTTCTGGTTTCTTGGCCGGGCTCTCCAGCTCGTTTTCTTGGGTTGTCACGCTAAATACCCCCTTGGAGTTGTGGTCTGGACCACCCCTCGTTCAGGGTTACCCGCTTCAGCGCGGTATCGAAACAGCGATTATTCGCGCTTGGCCAGCACAATTGACGCGAGCGGAATTCGCATCGGCTCAGGCGCACTCGCCAGCCGTTGCGCGACGGCAGCCTCGAGCCGCTGGAAAAATGCCGTCGTCCGCGGGTCGCTGGCCCCGTTATCCAGCCCGGCAGCCAGGGTCGGGAAGAGCGCGGCCCGCGCGAACGCGGCCCACTGTGCGCCGAAAGCCTCTGCGTCGTGGTCTGTTTGGAACCGGGCCCAGAATCGGTCCTCGGCGTTGAAGATCTCGAGATGCTCGATCGTCAATCCCTCGAACCATCCGCTGGGGGAGAAGGGTGCCCGAAAGTCCTTCTCGCTTCGGGCGACAAGGGGGATCGCCATGCGCCGCAACTCGTCTCGATGCAGCAGGCCCTTGGCGACCTGATCGTTGAGCCCCGCATACAGCGCGTCGTTCATTGCCCGGTAGCCGAATTCGCCGTCCGCGTCGATGGCCATCGTCAGGACCACCAGCCGTCCCTGCGGACACAACTCGCGGCCGCGGAAGGCCACGAAGTCGTGCCAGTCGGTGGCGCCCTGGCGGGCGTATGCCGCGCGCGCCTCGGCGTTCGTGCTGTACGCGATTTGCACGTGATCGGCGAACTCGGGGGCACCCGCCGGAATCCGGCTCAGCCACTGGACCGCCCACGACGTCCAGCCCAGGTGGACGGTGTTGGACGGCAGGATCTGGTGGTAGAACGAGCGACCGACGGCCGCCGGGAAACACGCCGGGTCGTGGTGCAGGTAGCTGTCCGGGTCGTCGGCCAGCGTCTCGAACAATGCGGTGAAGTCGTTCTGCGGTACGTCGGTGTGCGCCAACAGGATTGCGTGATCGCGGCGGGTACGCCGACGCAGCACGTCGATCGCCGCGGACATCGGCTTGAGTGAATTGTGACCGTTGGCCGTCCCGTAGTCGGCGATGACGATCGGCTGCGGCTGTTGGGGCAGCGGCACCCGGTGCGCGGCCCGTTCCAACAATGCGATCGCGGGCGCCAAACCGGCGGCCTGCAGCCGCGACGACGCGGTATAGGTCGCGCTCTCCATCGGCTCCGGGCGGACCACAATGCTCGATTCGGGCAGCCGACCCTTTGCTGCCATATCAGTTGGACGCCGGGTAGCTCACGTCGGTGAGCTGCTCGGAAATCTCCCACAACCGTTGGCAATCGGCCTCGTTGCGGGCAGGCTCGGGGATTTTGGCCGGCTTCACACCACCACCGGCGAGCTCCCCAACCCCGCGGGGTCCGTAGAAGGCGCCGCCTTCGGCGTGCGGGGTCGCGGCCGCATACAGCGCGGGCAGAATCCCTTCATCGATCTCCTGCCACAGGAACGGGGTGAACCGCCACGACAGCGTGTACAAGCGCTCCATCAGCGCCGGCTTTTCGCGGCCGTGTGAGGGTCCGCTGATCTGCAGGTTGGTCTTGGTCAGTCCCGGGTGCGCGGCGTTGGAGACGATGCCCCAGCCGGCCGCGCGGCTGCGCCGGTCCAGTTCGAGGGCGAACATCAACACCGCCAGCTTCGACTGACCATAGGCCGACATGGGGGCATAGGACTTCTCGAATTGCAGGTCGTCGAAGTGGATCTTGCCGCTCTGACGCGCCGCGAGGCTGCTCAGGGAGACCACACGAGCGCCGTGCGCCGCGCGCAGCAGCGGCAATACGTGTGCGGTCAGCGCGAAGTGGCCGAGATGGTTGCTGCCGAACTGCAATTCGAAGCCGTCGGCGGTGGTGTCGCGTTCGGGTGGGGTCATGACACCGGCGTTGTTGATCAGGATGTCGATCGGGCGGCCTTCGGCGTTGAGTTGATCGCCCAGCGCGGCGACCGAGGCCAGCGACGACAGGTCGAGCGCCTTGACGGTCAGCTTGGCGTCGGGAACCGTCGCGCGGATCTCCTCGATCGCCGCCTCACCCTTGGTGCGGTTGCGGATCGCCATGACCACGTCGGCTCCGGCGGCGGACAACCGTCGGGCCAGCCCGAAGCCGAGACCGCTGTTGGCGCCGGTGACGATCGCCAGCTTGCCGGACAGATCGGGCACCGTGGCGACGAGATCGTTGGCCATGCGTATCACTCCTTCTCCGGTGGTCTCGTCCTAGTCTGCGCTTTCCCTGTTCGTTCGCGAATCGGAGCGGCATTCTGGTCTGCATGGGCCTGCGCTGGGAGGCATTTCGCGAGCGCATCCCCGGTTGGGCGGCCGCGTTTGCCTGCGGAACGCTTCCCGCGTTCGCGTTTCCGGCGCCGGCATGCTGGTGGCTGGCCTGGGTCGGCTTGGTCCCGCTGCTGTTGGTGGTGCGAGCCGCCGCGACGTCGTGGGCGGGCGCGGTGCGGGCCTGGCTGGGTATGGGCGCATTCGTGTTGATCACCCAATACTGGCTGGCGAGCAGCATCGGTCCGGTGCTGCTGCTGTTGGCTGCGTTACTCGGGGCGCTGTGGGTGCCGTACGGGTGGATCGCGCACAGGTTGTTGTCGCCGCCGCTTCCGATGGGCCGCATGGTTGCCGCTTTGGTGGTGGTGCCCGGCGCCTGGGTGGCAGCAGAAGCCGTACGATCCCTACCGTTGCTGGGCGGTCCGTGGGCAGCGCTGGGTGCGTCGCAGTGGAACCGGCCGATGATGCTGGCGTCGGCCTCGTTGGGCGGGGTGTGGCTGACGAGCCTGCTGCTGGTTGCCGCCAATACCGCCGTCGTCTGCGCAATCCTGCACCGGCAGGTGGCCGGTCGGCTCGTCATGTCGGCGGGTGCGATGGCGTGCGCGGGCCTCGGACCGGCCTGGTACCTGCTGGGTCCGGCGCCGGACGCCGCTCCTTCGGTGCGGGTGGCGTTGGTGCAGACCGGCGACATAGCCGACGTGGTGGCGCGTCAGGCGGCCAGCGAGGCGCTCACCGCGACTCTGGTCGACCAGCGGCCGGATTTGGTGGTCTGGGGTGAAAGCAGCGTCGGAGCAGACCTCACCAGCCACCCGGATGTCCTGGACCGCCTCAAGGAGCTGTCCCGCCGGGTGGGTGCGGATCTGCTGGTCAACGTCGATGCACCGGCACCCGGCGGTGGTATTCACAAGTCGGCCGTGCTCGTCGGGGAATCCGGACTGCTGGGCAGCTACCGCAAGTCCCGACTCGTGCCATTCGGCGAATATGTGCCGCTGCGGCCACTTTTCGGCTGGACTACTCGGTACAGCAAGGCCGCCGCAGTGGACCGGCAACGGGGCGCCGGGCCGGTGGTGCTGCATGCCGGCAGGCTCGCCATCGGCCCGTTGATCAGTTACGAGGTGACCTTTCCCGACCTGGCGCGGCGCGAGCAGCACCTCGGTGCGCAGCTGCTGGTGTATCAGAGTTCCACCTCGTCGTTTCAAAGCAGTTGGGCACAGCCACAGTTGGCCGGCCAGCCCGCGGTGCGTGCTGTCGAGGAGGGTCGCGC
Source organism: Mycobacterium sp. (assembly GCF_035499775.1). GTDB lineage: Bacteria > Actinomycetota > Actinomycetes > Mycobacteriales > Mycobacteriaceae > Mycobacterium. The sequence goes on from NZ_DATJYB010000531.1 coordinate 9,908, forward strand.
GGCGGTCCATGTGGGGCTGTCCGGAGACAGCTCGGTTTTCGATGCCCGTGGCCGTGAGTTGGCGTGGTGTCCGTCGGACTTCCGCGGTGTCAAGATCGTCAGCGTTCCACTGGGGTCGAATGCCACGTTGTACCAACGGACGGGTGATTGGGTGTTGGTGACCGCGTTTGTGGCCGTGGGCGCTGCGGTCGGCTTTGCCGTGCTCCGTCGTCATCGAGCCCCCGCGCATGACAGACTGCGTGGATGAGCAGCAGAGGGCTCGCCAAGATTTCGCTGGCCGCCGCCATCGTGATGTTGGTGGGGTCGGTGGCCGGCTTCATCATCACGTTGGTACTCAACGCATTCTTCCTGGACAAGTACAACGCGTACGGCGAGGTGCCGATCCCGGGGTCCGGCGAGGTGCACCTGCCCGCCGGCGAAGTCACCGCCAGCCTGCACACTGTGATCATCGGTGGTCCCAACGGCGGCGGTCTGCCGGTGCCGCCGCTGGGTGTGACGATCATCCCGCCCGACGGTGTGGCGCAGCCGGTGGTGACCGAAAGCATCGGCAGCACAACGACTGTCAACAACGACGCGCATGTGCGGGTTTGGCTGGTCCGGATCGCCAAGGAGGGCACCTACCACGTCACGACCGACGGCCAGGTCAACGGATACATCAACCCGCGGCTGTCCTTCGGCCATCAGAGTTCGTACGGCTATCTGGTGTGGGTATTCGTCGGGTTGTTCGTGATGGCTCTGATCGATTTGGCGGTGTCGGCGAAATGGCTGGGTCGCGCCAGGCGCACCGCGGCGTCGGCGCTTGTGGCTGGGGCGCCCAATTTCCCGGTGGTGCCGGTGGTGCCGCCCAGGGTGCCGCCTATTACCGCCCAGGAACTCAGCGGCGAGGGAGTTCGCCTGGAGCGACTCAAAACGCTTGCGGCGCTGCGGGATTCCGGCGCGTTGACCGAAGAGGAATTCCAGAGCGAGAAGCGCCGCATCCTCGACGACGGGTGAGCTTCCTGCGGCGAGCGTGCGCAGATGTACAACGACACGCCGGTAAGGCTGGCATTCCGCGCACGTTCGCGGCGCGGGAGCGCTAGTGCCCGCGGGCGACCCACTCCTCGTAGTGGACGATCTCGTCGCCGATCGTGGTGTCGTCGCCGTGCCCGGTATGCACGACGGTGTCGCCGGGCAACTTGCCGAGGCGATCGGAGATCGACTGCAGGATGGTGGGGAAGTCGGAGTACGAGCGCCCGGTCGCGCCCGGCCCGCCGGAGAACAGGGTGTCGCCGCTGAACACAGTGCCCAGTTCTGGGGCGTACCAGCACACCGATCCCGGGGAGTGACCCGGGGTGTGCAGCGCCTGCAGCTGCGTGCCCGCGACGCTCAAGGTGTGCCCGTCGGAAATGGTGCGAAAGTCCTTGTCCGGGTGCGTCATCCGCCACAGCACCTCGTCGCCGGGGTGCAGCAGCACCGGCGCGTCGAGCGCGTGGCCGAGCTCGGGAGCAACCGTGACGTGATCGTTGTGGCCGTGCGTGCACACCACCGCGACCACATTGCGGCCGGCGACCGCGGCCACGATCGGCTCGGCGGTATGGGCCGCGTCGAAGACCACGACCTCGGAGTCGTCGCCGACGATCCAGATGTTGTTGTCGACTTCCCAACTGCCACCGTCGAGTTCGAAGGTGCCGTGGGTGACGATCTTGTCGATCACAGGACCACCACCGAACGCAGCACGTTGCCGCCGTGCATCTTGTGGAATGCCTCCTCGACGTCGCCGAGACCGATGCGTTCGGAGACAAACTTCTCCAGCGGAAGCCGGCCCTGCAGGTAGAGGTCGATCAGGGTGGGGAAGTCGCGTTCGGGCAGGCAATCGCCGTACCACGACGACTTCAGCGCCCCGCCGTGGGAGAAGAAGTCCAGCAGCGGCATGTCCAGCCGCATCTCGGGGGTCGGGACACCGACCAGCACCACGGTTCCGGCGAGATCGCGGGCGTAGAAAGCCTGCTTCCAGGTTTCGGGCCGGCCGACGGCGTCGATCACCACGTCGGCGCCGAAGCCCCCGGTGAGGTCCTGGATGGTCTTGACGACATCGAATTCGCGGGCGTTGACGGTATGGGTGGCGCCGAACTTGCGGGCCAATTCCAGCTTCTTGTTGTCGGTGTCGACGGCGATGATCTTTTTCGCCCCGACCAGCGCGGACCCGGCGATCGCGGCGTCGCCCACCCCGCCGCAGCCGATCACCGCGACCGTGTCGTCGCGACCCACCGCACCGGTGTTGACGGCGGCGCCCAGGCCGGCCATCACTCCGCAGCCCAGCAGCCCGGCGACGGCGGGGTCGGCCTGCGGGTCGACCTTGGTGCATTGACCCGCGGCCACCAGCGTCTTGTCGGCGAACGCCCCGATGCCCAGCGCCGGAGTGAGTTCGGTGCCGTCGGTCAGCGTCATCTTCTGCTCGGCGTTGAACGTGTCGAAGCACAGGTTGGGCCGGCCGCGTTTGCAGGCCCGGCACTGGCCGCACACGGCGCGCCAGTTCAGGATCACGAAGTCGCCCGGCTGAACCGCGGTCACCCCGGGGCCGACGGCTTCCACGGTGCCCGCGGCCTCGTGGCCGAGCAGGAACGGGTACTCGTCGTTGATCCCGCCGTCGCGGTAGGTCAGGTCGGTGTGGCAAACCCCGCAGGTGCTGATGTCGACTACGGCTTCGCCGGGCCCGGGGTCGGGGACGACGATGTCCACCAACTCGACGGGCTCGCCCTTCTTACGTGAAATCACGCCGCGCACTGTCTGACTCATGGACACCAACCTACTTTGTGTCTAGTCATCGAGCCTGCGGTGGTGGCGTCTCGCCGGTGTAGCGTCGCTGAGCATGACCGAGACCGCAGAAGAGTTCACCGAACGCATGACCGCGGCCCTGGACAGCGCCAGTCTGGCGATTCTGCTGAGCATTGGTCACCAGACCGGACTGCTGGACACCATGGCCGGTCTGCCGCCTGCGACCAGCGCCCAGATCGCCGACGCTGCGGGCCTCAACGAGCGCTACGTGCGGGAGTGGCTGGGCGGGGTGACAACTGGGCAAGTCGTCGACTACGACGCCGAGTCCGCGACCTACTCCCTGCCGGCCCACCGCGCCGGCGTGCTGACCCGGGCGGCCGGGCCGAGCAACCTGGCGTTGGTGGCTCAGTTCATTCCGCTGCTCAGCGAAGTCGAGCAGAAGATCGTCGGCTGCGTGCGCGACGGCGGCGGGTTGCCCTACAGCGAATTTCCGCGCTTTCACACGCTGATGGCCGAGATGAGCGGCGTGGTGTTCGATCGTGCGCTGGTCGACGTCGTGCTGCCGCTGGTCGACGGCCTCGTCGAGCGGCTGCGGTCCGGTGCCGACGTCGCCGACCTCGGGTGCGGCAGTGGTCATGCGATCAACCTGATGGCGCGGGCGTTCCCGGCCAGTCGATTCACCGGCATCGACTTTTCCGAAGAGGCCATCGCGACCGGCCGCAAGGAGGCGGCTCAGCTGGGTCTGACGAATGCGAGCTTCGAGAGCCACAACCTGGCTCAGCTGGAAAAGGATGCCGCCTATGACGTAATCACCGTGTTCGACGCCATTCACGATCAGGCGCAGCCGGCGCGCGTGCTGGAAAACATCCATCGGGCGCTGCGTCCGGGCGGGGTCTTCCTGATGGCCGACGTCAAGGCGTCCAGCCGGCTCGAGGAGAACGTCGGCATCCCGATGAGCACCTACCTCTACACGACCTCGATGATGCACTGCATGACGGTGTCGCTGGCGCTGGACGGCGCCGGGCTGGGCGCGGTGTGGGGACGCCAGCTGGCCGTCTCGATGCTCGCCGACGCCGGGTTCGACGACGTGGTGGTGGGCGAGATCGAGTCCGACCCGATCAACAACTACTACATCGCCCGAAAATGAAGGATCGGCTGGAACCGAAGGATCGGCTGGAACCGAAGGATCGGCTGGAAGCCATGGCCGCTCTGGACGTTCTGGACGAGTGGCCGGTACCGGCCGTCGCCGCCGCGGTGATTGCCCCGACCGGTGTGCTGGCCACCCACGGCGACACCGAGCGGGTGTTCACGCTGGCGTCGGTCACCAAGCCGTTGGTGGCGCGGGCCGTGCAGGTCGCCGTCGAGGAAGGAGTGGTCGAGCTGGACACCCCGGCCGGCCCGCCCGGCTCCACGGTGCGTCATCTGCTCGCGCACGCGTCGGGACTGGCGATGACCTCCGATCAGGTGCTGGCCAAGCCGGGCACCCGCCGGGTGTACTCCAACACCGGCTTCGCGGTGCTGGCCGAGACGGTGCAGCAGGAATCGGGGATCGAGTTCGGTCGCTACCTCGCCGAGGCGGTGTGCGAGCCGCTGGCCATGACGTCAACCCGGCTGGACGGCGGTGTGTGGGCTGCCGGGTTCGGGGCAACCGCGTCGGTGGCCGACCTGGCCGCATTCGCCGGTGACCTGCTGCGGCCGGCGACGGTCTCGGAGCAGATGCATGCGGAGGCGATCACCGTGCAGTTTCCCGGGCTCGATGGCGTGTTGCCCGGATACGGCTCGCAGCGACCCAACGATTGGGGGCTGGGCTTTGAGATTCGGGATGCGAAGTCGCCGCACTGGACCGGCGCACGGAACTCGGCACGCACATACGGTCATTTCGGGCAGGCGGGCGGCTTCATCTGGGCCGATCCCGACGCCGATCTGGCGCTGGTGGTCCTGACGAACCGCGATTTCGGCGAGTGGGCGTTGGACATCTGGCCGGCACTTTCCGATGCGGTCATATCGCAATACATCTGATAGGGACTGCACACTAGCGCAACACGGGTCCCACAGGGCACAATAGACACGCACGACACAAAAACATCCTGCCTCTCAGGTTCACCAGGTCGTTGGGGAAGACGTCCCTCGTGGAACCGAAGGAGCAAAAGATGCGAGCGTCGAATCAATTCGCCGACGCCACGGCAGGCGTGGTGTATATCCACGCCTCCCCCGCGGCGGTTTGCCCGCATGTCGAGTGGGCGTTGTCGTCGACCCTGCAGTCCA
>NZ_DATJYB010000532.1:0-2507 GCF_035499775.1 Mycobacterium sp.
GCCTTGATGATGCCCAGCATCGCGATGACGATCTCGATGCGATTGCGGCAGTAGAGGCCGACCTTGTCGTCCTTCTGCACGCCCCGGTCCTTCAGGTAGTGCGCGAGGCGATTGGCCTTTTCTTCCAGTTGGGCATAGGTCAGTTTCTCATCGCCGCAGATGAGGGCTACGCGGTCGGGCACAGCGTCGATGGCGTGCTCGGCGAGGTCGGCAATATTCAGGGCCACGGCCACCAAATTAGAACGTGTTACATTTCTTGACAAGCTGATGCCCAATGACGAGTGAGAGGCGGTAACCGTGGCCGAGGCTGCAGCAAACGAATCGGGCCCCGACGCGTTGGTCGAACAACGCGGTCACACGCTGATCGTGACCCTGAACCGGCCGCACCGACGCAACGCCCTGAGCACGGAAATGATGCAAATCATGGTCGAGGCGTGGGACCGGGTCGACACCGACGACGACATCCGCTGCTGCATCTTGACCGGGGCCGGTGGCTACTTTTGCGCCGGGATGGACCTCAAGACGGCAACCCAGAAGCCGCCGGGCGACTCGTTCAAGGACGGCAGCTACGACCCGTCACGCATCGACGCCTTACTGAAGGGCCGGCGGCTGAAAAAGCCGCTGATTGCCGCTGTCGAAGGGCCCGCGATCGCGGGCGGCACTGAAATCCTGCAGGGCACCGACATCCGGGTCGCCGGCGAGAGCGCCAAGTTCGGCATATCCGAGGCCAAGTGGAGCCTGTACCCGATGGGCGGTTCCGCGGTGCGGTTGGTGCGACAGATTCCCTACACGATGGCTTGCGACCTGCTGCTGACCGGGCGGCACATCAGCGCCGCCGAGGCCAAGGAGATGGGTCTGATCGGGTATGTGGTGCCCGACGGACAGGCGCTGACCAAGGCGCTCGAGATCGCCGAGGTGATCTGCAACAACGGTCCGCTGGCCGTACAGGCCATCCTGCGGACGATCCGCGAGACCGAGGGCATGGCCGAGGACGAGGCGTTCAAGCCCGACACCCAGATCGGTATCCAGGTGTTCCTGTCCGAGGATTCCAAGGAAGGCCCCCGCGCGTTCGCCGAGAAGCGCAAGCCCAACTTCCAGAACCGCTAGCCGCTGACGTTTTTCCTTCCGGTCTGCACCGATGACCGCAGGGACAAAGGATCTCAGCCGCTCATACTCGGATTCCAGCTTTGAGGCGACAAGAACTCGGCTGACCAGCTGCCGGATTTAACGAGAGCCGCCACCTCCTCGCGGATGGTGTTTCCGATCTTGACTGTGAATTCGCGTGGCAACTGGAGTTGGGATGTCGCGGCCACGCCGAGGCGCTGTGTCATTGCTGGTTCGCTGATGGGAGCGAACCGCAATCGAACATCCTCGACTTCGCGGCAACAGGCGGACAGTGGAAGGATTCCGTGGACGAGCCCGGCTTCGATGAGCCTCTTCATCACGTGCAGTGAGTCGGTGGTAGTACGGTAGCTGACGTTGACTTTCGCCCTCAACGCCGCGTTTTGGATCAGTGTGCCGATACCAGAAGACGATCGCGGAATTACCAATGGCAGTGCGACGACATCGGTGAACGTCACGGCCTGAGTCGAGTCAAGCCGCGAATCTGGCCCACCGACCAAAACTAAGTCTTCGGCGAGCATCTCCCGGTAGAACACCCGCACATCGGGCACTGGATTGATCAGTGCCACATCCACGGCACCCTTCAGCATCGCTTCAACCAACTGATCGGTGCTGCCGACGGTGACAGAGAAGGTGGCCTTCGGGAAGACGGTCGTCAGCGTGCTGAGGAGCGGTGCTGCCAGTACGTCGACCGCCGTCTCCAGCAGGCCAAGGAGCACGTTTCGATTAAGCCGCGCCACCGGAGACCCGGCATACTGAACGGCGAGTTCCAGCTGGCGCAACGGGCCGGCTGTCGACGCCCGCAGTCTCTCACCTGCTTCGGTGAGCTCTACCCCGCGGCGCGTCCGCCTGAAGAGATCGCCTCGGCGCGGGCCAGCGGAGCCCCAGGACAACTGTGCGCTCCACGACCAAAGGCGATGTGATTTCGGGCATTTGAGCGTTCGATGTCGAACGAATCAGGATTGGGAAATCTGCGGGGGTCACGGTTGGCAGCCGCGTTGTTCAACATCACCGTCGCACCTGCGGGCAGGTCCACTCCCCCAACGGTCACCGGGACCCTGGAGAGTCGGAAATCGCCCCGAATCGGGCTCTCCACCCGCAGTGTTTCCTCGATGAAGCCCGGCAGCAGGCCGCGGTCGGCGCGAAGCCTCGCCTGCAGCGCCGGGTCCTCGGCGATGAACTGCACCGCGGTGCTCAGCAGGCGGACCGTGGTCTCCTGCCCGGCCGCGAACAGATTCGCTGCGACGCACACGACGTCGGCCACGGGCGGGGTGCTGCCGTCTGAGAACACAGCCGCCGCAAGGCCGGTCAGCACGTCGTCGCGTGGGTTCTCGCGGCGTTCGGTGATGTAGTCGGTGAACCGGCCGTAGAGATACGCCAGTGGC
>NZ_DATJYB010000533.1:0-4536 GCF_035499775.1 Mycobacterium sp.
TGGTGCTGATAAGTCGCGCCTGCTCGTGGCGACGCAGCACGTTGCCGACCTCGGCGTCTATCAAATGCGGTGCGTGCCAACGTATCTCCGGAAGCCGCCGACGGATTGCCGCAGCAGCGTCGGTCTTACCGACCAAGGCCAGCACGAGCGCAGAAGCGTCAATAACGCAGTCGTTCACCGCCGGTCCGCGGCCAGATCGGCAAGGACCGATGCCCTCGTCGCCCCCGGCGTGTCGCTTTCCTCGCGTGCGGCTTCCATGGCGGCCAACGCCTCCGCCGCGGTGGGACGGCTCGCGAAGTCGATCAGCCAGTCGCGCATATAGGACTGTATGGAGCGCCCCGCGGCGCGGGCACGCTTGCGAATGACCTCGTAGGCTTCCTCAGGGATCTCCCGGATCTGTATCGTCGCCACCCCGCTAATTTATAGCGATATTAGCGCTTTCGCGCTATTTTAGCGCTGATACTAGCGATAATCTCGGTGAATTTGGCCAAGGCCAGTCATAGCATCTTCCCGTCGTTAGGTCGCGCCTGATCCGCGTAGCGCGGCGCCAACGCCTCCATTTGTTCGATCACCAGCTTGATCGCCGCCGGCTGCTTGTCCGGCGGGTACTTGTACTTGACCAGCAGCCGCTTGATCGACGATCGCAGTTTAGCGCGGACGTCGTCCCGCACCGTCCAGTCGGTTTTGGTGTCACGCTGCATCACGGCGACCAGTTCCCGCGCTATCTGCGCCAGCACCTCTTCGCCCTGGATCTCAACGGCGGATTCGTTGTCCGCGACCGCGTCGTAGAAGGCGAGCTCGTCATGGGACAGCGGTGGCGTGAACCGCTTGCCCCGGTTTCCCTCGGCTGCAACTTCTTTGGCCATCGCGATGAGTTCGGCGATGACCTCTGCCGAGCTGATCTGCTGGTTGGTGTACTTGCGCATCAACTCCGAAACCCGATCAGAGAAGTCGCGCTGACGCACCAGATTGTTCTTGGTAGCCCCGCCCATTTCCTTGGTGAGCAGGGCGCGCAACGCCTCAATGGCCAGGTGTGGGTTCTCAGACTTCTTGGCTTTGATCTCGAATTCCGGCGTCAGGTCAGACAGTGACGGCTTGCCCAGTCCCGCAGCCTCATAGATGTCGATGATCTCGCCGCCTGCTGTCGACGCGTCGACCAGTCCCGAGAGCAGTCGCCTAATTTCCTCCGGGATCGGCTTGCCCTCGGCCTGGCGCTGCTGGGCATCGAACTTGCCCATCACCACCCGGACCTGCTCGTAGAACTTTACGGTCTGCCGCAACTCGTGGAGCGTCTCATTGCCCGCGCACAGCGACCAAGCTCGAGCCAAATGGTTTGACAGCGAACGGAACTGGTCGCCAAGTGTCGGTTCGTTCTGATTTCCCGCAGTGGTCGGCGCTCGCAGGTAGGCGGCCAGGGCGATAGCTGCCTTCAACCAGCCGGCCAGTGGCACCTTGGATCGCCAGTCGTAGCCTGCACACAATTCGTCCAGTCGCGCAACGAGTTTGCGGGTCTCGACGACGGCACCTTCGATGCCCTTGCCGAGCGGCTTCTCGGCGCGGTCGGTCTCGGTGTATTCGGCCAGGGCCGTCGCGAGGTTGTCCACCAGCGGCGCATAGGCGACCAGCAGTCCCGACGGCTTGCCACGAAACGTCCGGTTAACCCGCGCGAGCGTCTGCATCAGTAGTGCGCCTTTGAGCGGCCGGTCCAGATACAGGGTGTGCAGCGGCGGCGAGTCGAAGCCGGTGAGCATCATGTCTTTGACGATGACGATCTGGAGTTCGTCGTCGGGGTCACGCAACCGCTTCTGAATGGTCTTATTTTGAGCTTCCCTGCGCACATGTTTTGCGATCAGCCCTGAGTCCTGCGCCGAACCCGAATAGACAACCTTGATGACGCCCTTGTCGACGGAGTCGTGATGCCAGTCCGGGCGGAGGGCGATGATCGCGTCGTAGAGCCGCGCGCAGATCTCGCGTGTTGCGCCGACGATGAATGCCTTGCCGGTGCAGTCGATGAACGGCCGCATCGCTTCAGAACGCGATTCCCAGTGCGTGACGATGTCTTCGGCGAGCTTCGCCAGGCGCTCGGGTGCGCCGTAGATGGCGTTGATGACGGCGACCGACTTTTCGATCTGCGCACGCTCGACGTCGTCGAGGCCGAGGGTAGCCTCTTTGGCGGCGTCATCCAGGTCGTCCTCGCTGAAGCCTGCCGCCCACCCAACCCTGGCGAGACGCGGTTCGAAATACACTGGCACCGTGGCGTTATCCGCCACCGCGCGGGTCAGGTCGTAGGTGTCGATGGTCGGGCCGAAGACCTCGCGGGTGTTGCGGTCGACCTGCGAGATCGGCGTGCCGGTGAAGGCGATGAAGACCGCGTTGGGCAGCGCGTCGCGGATGTGGCGGGCATAGCCGTCGATGTTGTCGTAGTGGCTGCGATGAGCCTCGTCGACGATGACGACGATGTTGCGCCTGTCGGTCAGCAGAGGATGGTCGGTACCGGATTCGCGTTCGGCCTTGGTGAGACCGAACTTTTGCAGGGTCGTGAAATAAATCCCCCCGGTGGCTCGGTTCGACAGCTCGTCGCGCAGCTGCGAGCGCGTGCTCACTTTGACCGGGGATTCCGCGAGCAGCGTTGACCGATTGAATGTTTCATAGAGCTGGGAGTCGAGGTCGGTGCGGTCCGTGACGACGACGATAGTCGGGTTCTTCAGCTTCGGGTACTGTGCCACCAGGTGCGCGTAGAGCTCCATTTCCATCGATTTGCCCGAGCCCTGGGTGTGCCAGACGACCCCGGCCTTGCCGTTGGTCTCGGCCGCCTGCACCGTCTGCCCAGCAGCCTTGGTGACAGCAAAATACTGGTGCGGCTTGGCGATTCGCTTCGTAAGGCCGTCGCCGTCTTGATCGAAGGCGGTGAAGTTGCGCAGCAGTTGCAGGAAGCGTTCTGTGTTGAACAGGCCGTCGATCAGGACTTCCAGTTCTACCGCCACATCTAGGTTGTCGGCTGACTCCCCGACTGCGACGAGCTTGCCGTCATCGTCGACGTTCCACGGCGCGAAATGCTCTAACGAGGTGAACGGTGTGCCGTAGCGGGCGGTGATCCCGTCGCTGATGACGGTGATCACCGCGAACCGGAAAGCCATGGGGAATTCGCGCAGATAGGTTTGCAGTTGCGCATGAGCAGCGGCGATGTCGGCGTGCTGCGCGCCGGCCTGCTTGAGTTCGAAGATCGCGACCGGCATCCCGTTGAGGTATAACACCACGTCGAAACGCCGGTGCTTCTCGGTGGTGCGGACCGTAACCTGTTGGACGGCTAGGAATTCGTTCGCCTCGGGCCGGTGGCTGATCAGCCTTATCGTGGGGTTCTGCTCGATGCCGTCGGAGTCGATGTAGGTGATTCCCCGGTAGCCCTCGACGAGGTAGCGGTGCAGCCGGAAGTTCTCGGTGATGGCGTCCTGCGATCCCGGCTGGATGATCTCTGCGCGCGCCTGGTCCAAATATTGGCCGGGCACATCGGGATTCAGCGCGCGCATCTTGGCCAGCAGACGGTCCGGCAGCATGATGTCGGACCAGGATTCGCGGCCCCCGTCGACCCCGGGTGCAATGTCGCTGCCGGACATTGCGATCCACTCATGCTCGGCCAGTTCATCGAGCACTTTATGTTCCCAGGCGGCCTCACTGAATTCGTTCATGAACGCTCCTCATCACTTCTGCCGTCCAGCTCGGCTTCGAGCTCTTCGACGGTGGGAAGGCTCGTTTCGAGTTCTGGTGGCAGGCTCGCGGTGATCGCGGTTTTCCATTCGGCGACACCGATCGGCGCGGTGTATCCGCGCAGTGCGTATTCGGCGACGATGTTGTTCTTTGTCTTGCACAACACCAGGCCGATGGTTGGCTTGTCCTCGGGGTGACGTAGCAGGTCGTCGACGGCCGACATGTACATGCCAAGCTGACCCAGGTAGCTCGGGTCGAAATCACCGACCTTGAGTTCGATCACGACGAAGCAGCGCAGCGTCAAGTGGTAGAAGAGCAGATCGACGTAGAAGTCGGTGTTGCCGATCTCCAGGTGGACTTGCCTCCCGACGAACGCGAAGCCCTGCCCGAGTTCCAGCAGGAACTTCTCGACGTGGTCGGTTAGCGCCTGCTCCAGATCACGTTCACGGCGAATGTCGGCGATACCGACAAAGTCGAAAAGGTACGGGTCGCGGGTAGTCTGCTGCGCCAGGTCGGAGTCAGCCGGGGGAAGTGTCTGAGCGAAGTTGGTGACGGCGCGGCCGACGCGCTCGTGGAGTTGTCCGTCGATCTGATGGGCCAGGATGTCGCGGCTCCATCCATGCTCGACGGCCATTTGGCCGTACCATAACCGCACGTCAGGGGAATCGAGCTTCTCGAGCAATGCGATCTGATGACGCCACGGCAATTGTGCAACGCTGCGTTGCACAATTTCCTCGTCCGGCCAGGCGGCAGCGAAAGCCCGCATGTACTTGAGGTTGCGCGGCGAGAAGCCCTTGGCATCCGGGAACCGCTCACGAAGGTCATCGGAGA
>NZ_DATJYB010000534.1:0-6892 GCF_035499775.1 Mycobacterium sp.
CTGCGATTCTGCGTCTGCTCGCCGGCGGTAGGACCCCGCGAGCGCGGCGATCAGGAGATGTAGCGGACGAGGCTTTCGGCCACACACGCCGGCTTGGCCGACCCCTCGATCTCGACGGTGGTCGACACCGTCGCCTGCACAGCACCGTTGCCGAGGTCGTCGACACTGACCAGCGAGCTCGTCGCACGAATCCTGGAGCCGACCGGCACCGGCGCGGGGAAGCGAACCTTGTTGAGGCCGTAGTTGATTGCCAGCTTGATGCCGTTGACGGTGTACATCTGCTGCTGCAGCCGCGGCAGCAGCGACAACGTCATGTAGCCGTGCGCGATCGTCTTGCCGAAAGGCCCCTTGGCCGCCCGCTCCGGGTCGACATGGATCCATTGGTGATCGCCGGTCGCGTCGGCGAACAGGTTGACCTCTTCCTGAGTAATGGGAACCCAGTCGCTCTGCCCGATGGTCTCGCCCGCAGCGGCGGCCAGGTCGGCGACTGACTCAAAGGTGCGCATGGGTCTCTCCTCTGCTTGGGTGGTCAAGTCGTATTTCGGTGATCAACGTCGTATTTGGGTGCTCAACATCGTGCCACCCGTCGATTCCGGCATCGGCGGCAGCGTGGACATTGTCTACTTAGGACATGCAGATGAAAGCGATGGTGTGGATGGCAGCGGTCGCGGCAGCGATGGGTTTCGCGGATCCCGCCCATGCCGACCCCGCCCCGGATCTCGTGCCGTGTGACATCCAGCAACTCGCGGTGGCCGCGAGTCCGCTGCAACCCGGACTGGGACACCGCGCCGTGCAGCTGAATTTCACGCTGCTACCCGACATCAACCCTTGCCAGATGCGGGATTATCCGACGGTGGACGCCGATGTCCCGGGCGCAGCGTCGGTCCATGCCGAGCAGACGCCGAGCGGCTACTTGGGCGGCGCGAAGCCGTACACGATCGTCGCACTGGCACCCGGCCACGGCGCCCACGCGATGGTCGAATGGGTCGCCGCCGGTGATTCATCGTGCACGATCTACGGGCCCAACGGCGCCGACGTACGCCTGCGCGTGATACCGCCCGGAATGTGGCAGATATTTGACGTCCCGATCTCGGTCGGGCGCAACGAGGGCCTGTGCAACCTGCAGGTCCACCCGCTGGCAGCCGATTGACGCAGAATGGCCCGGTGAGGCTGCTGCTGATCGCCGATACCCACGTCCCCAACCGCGCACGCGGCCTACCCGCGCAGCTATGGGACGAAGTCGCGCAGGCGGACGTCGTTTTCCACGCCGGGGACTGGGTCGCCCCCGAGTTGCTCGACAAGCTGGAATCCCGCGCCGAGCGACTGGTCGCGTGCTGGGGGAACAACGACGGGCCGGCGTTGCGGGCTCGGCTTCCGGAGCGTGCAGACGTGACGCTGGCCGGACTGCGCTTCACGGTGGTGCACGAGACGGGTGCCGCTTCCGGCCGCGAAGCACGCATGTCGCGGCTGTATCCCGACAGCGAGGTCCTGGTGTTCGGGCATAGCCACATCCCCTGGGATACGACGACGAAAACAGGCTTGCGCCTGCTCAATCCCGGCTCGCCAACGGATCGCCGCCGGCAGCCCTTCTGCAGCTACCTGACCGCGGGCGTCGAAAACGGGACCCTCAGCGACGTGGTCCTGCATCGCCTCGAGAAGTAGCCGGGCCGCCGGGCGGTGCGGCCTGACCGGGCTTAGCTGACTTGTAACCAGGGCACAGCTCGCACACATATTTAGCTCGTAAACAGAGGTATTATCAAAACAGTGAAGTCACGTACCGATGTGGTCCCCGAGGTGTTCCGCGTCGTCGGCAGATTCCGTCGGCAACTCCGCCGCTCAGCTGGTCGCGGATTCGACTCAAGGCGGCTGTCCGAGTCACAGTCGGAGCTGCTGTGGCTCGTCGGCCGCCAACCCGGAATCTCGGTCAGCGTCGCGGCTGCCGAACTCGGGCTGGTGCCCAACACCGCCTCGACTCTGGTCTCCAAGCTGGTCGCCAAGGGCTTGCTTATCCGGACCCCCGGCGAGCAGGACCGCCGTGTCGGCCAGCTCCGGCTGGCCGAGCCCACCCAGCAGATCGTCGACGCATCCCGAGCCGCGCGACGAGCATTGCTGGCCGAGGTGCTCGGCGAACTCGACGACGACCAAATTGATTCTTTGACAAAGGGATTGGAAGTCCTTGACACGATGACCCGACTATTGCAGGAGCGACGTTCATGAGTGGATCACTGCCAATGGCGATCGATTGCCGCAACCTGACCTTTCGGTATGGCCGGTTCACCGCCGTCGACGACGTGACGTTGCAGGTGCGGCCGGGCGAAACCATGGGGTTGCTGGGGCCTAACGGCGCCGGGAAGACGACGGTGGTGCGTGTGCTGACCACGTTGACGCCGGTGCAGCAAGGTGACCTGCGCATCTTCGGAATGGACGCCCGGGATCAGACGATCGATATTCGCAGCAATATCGGCTATGTCCCGCAACAACTTTCGATCGAGCCGGGTTTGACCGGCCGGCAGAACGTGCAGTGGTTCGCACGGTTGTACGGTGTGCCGCGCGCCGACCGGAACGAGCGGGTGGACGAGGCGCTGGGCGCCATGGAGCTGCTCGACGTGGCCGATCGGCTGGCAGCGACCTACTCCGGTGGCATGGTCCGCCGCCTGGAGGTGGCGCAAGCCCTGGTCAACCGCCCGTCGTTACTGGTGCTCGACGAACCCACCGTGGGGCTGGATCCGATCGCACGTGACCGGGTCTGGACTCAAGTGCAGAACATGCAGGCTCAATTCGGCATGACCGTGCTGCTGACCACCCACTACATGGAAGAGGCGGACGCCCTGTGCGACCGGGTTGCGCTGATGCACCACGGTCAGTTGCGGGCCGTCGGAACACCCGCCAAGTTGAAGTTGACGGTCTCGCCCCGCGCCACTCTCGAGGACGTCTTCCGTCACTACACCGCCGGAGACCTGACCTCGGAACCGGAAGAAGAAGAAGAATCGACCGGTATCCGCGAAATCCGTTCCAGCAGAAAGGTTGCCCGCCGTGCAGGTTGATCAAGCCGGCAAAGCCGGACAAGCGCCGGCGATAACTCGTGCCCCGCACGGATGGCAGCGGGTCCGCGCAACGGTGGATCGAATCACCGGGTTCGCCATCGTCGAACTGCAGAAGCTGCAGCACGACCGCGCCGAGCTTCTCACCCGGATGGTGCAGCCGGCCCTGTGGCTGCTGATCTTCGGAACCACGTTCAGCCACTTGCACGTCATCAACACCGGGCCGGTGTCCTATCTGGCGTTTCTGGCACCCGGAATCATCGCGCAATCGGCGTTGTTCATCTCGATCTTCTATGGCGTACAGATCATCTGGGATCGAGACGCGGGTATCCTCGCCAAACTGATGGTGACCCCGGCCCCCGCCTCGGCGCTGATCACCGGCAAGGCATTCGCGGCCGGCGTGCGATCGGTCGCCCAGGTCGTCGGCGTGCTGGCGCTGACCTATCTGATGCACGTCGGCCTGACCGTCAATCCGCTGCGGATCCTGGCGGCGATGGCCACGGTCATGCTCGGCGCCGCGTTCTTCGCCTGCCTCTCAATGACACTCGCCGGGCTGGTCCGCAGTCGCGATCGCCTGATGGGAATCGGTCAGGCGATCACCATGCCGTTGTTCTTCGCGTCCAACGCCCTGTATCCGGTCAACGTGATGCCGGGGTGGCTACGCGCGCTGAGTCGGGTCAACCCGCTCAGTTACGAAGTCGACGCATTGCGCGCGCTGCTGATCGGTACGCCCTTCAACCCGGTGGACATCGTCGTGCTGGTGATCGCCGCGGTGGTCGGAATCGCCGCGTCGTCAACGCTTTTGCGCCGTCTTGTCGCCTGATCGTGACGTGGATGTGACGAGTCCGCACCGACTCTGAATCGTTAGCCAACCGCGACGTCGAACCTCGGCCATGACAGCCGGAGTGCAACCACTCCCTGTGTTTCACTCGCCCGGAACAGATTCCACCGCATCATGCGGCAGATGAAAGTTGGGATGGATAGGGCTATGACATTCGTTGAAAGGTTGCGTAGTGCCACGGCAAGCTTGCCGCGCCGACTGGCTGTCGCGGCTGTGGGGGCTGCCCTGTTGCCCGGTCTCGTCGGCTTTGCCGGCGGCGCGGCGACTGCGGGGGCGTTCTCGAAGCCGGGCCTTCCAGTGGAATACCTGGAGGTGCCATCAGCGTCGATGGGCCGCAACATCAAAGTGCAGTTCCAAGGGGGCGGACAGCACGCGGTCTACTTGCTCGACGGCCTTCGGGCACAGGACGACTACAACGGTTGGGACATCAACACCCCGGCCTTCGAGGAGTACTACCAGTCCGGCCTGTCGGTGGTCATGCCGGTCGGCGGCACGTCCAGCTTCTACACCAACTGGTACCAGCCGTCGCAGGGCAACGGCCAGAACTACACCTACAAATGGGAGACATTCCTGACCCAGGAGATGCCCGCCTGGCTGCAGGCCAACAAGCAGGTGTCGCCGAACGGCAATGCGGCGGTCGGTCTTTCGATGTCGGGCGGCTCGGCGCTGATCCTGGCCGCCTACTACCCGCAGCAGTTCCCCTACGCTGCCGCGCTGTCGGCCTTCCTCAACCCGTCCGAGGGCTGGTGGCCGACGCTGATAGGCCTGGCGATGAACGACTCTGGCGGCTACAACGCCAACAGCATGTGGGGCCCGTCCTCCGACCCGGCCTGGAAGCGCAACGACCCGATGGTTCAGATTCCACGGCTGGTCGCCAACAACACCCGGATCTGGATCTACTGCGGTAACGGCGCACCCAGCGACCTCGGTGGCGACAACGTGCCGGCGAAGTTCCTGGAGGGCATGACGCTGCGCACCAACCAGCAATTCCAGCAGAATTACGCGGCCACCGGCGGACACAACGGCGTGTTCAACTTCCCGGCCAACGGCACGCACTCGTGGCCCTATTGGAACCAGCAGCTGGTTGCCATGAAGCCCGACATGCTGCAGGTGCTCAACGCGGGCAGCAACCGCACATAAGGCACGCAACGTAACTCGAGCCGGCATCGGCAGCAGTGCAACGGCCAGCGCTGCTGCCGATGCCCATTTCGGTCACTTATTCCTGCACCAGATGGCGGTCCTGGTGGAAGTAGGTGTATGCGGTGGTCAGCGCGCACATCGCCGACGCGACCACCAGCATCCAGGTTCCGTTGACGACCACGCTGATCAAACCACCGATGGTGGCGCCGAACACGAAGCTGGAGAACAGCAGAAAGTAGCCGAGCCAGTCGGCCGCTTTACCGCCGGCGATGTGGCGTTCGATGCCCTGACCCATTTTGACCAGCGTGCCGGTCACATAGCTCAGCGGCACCGACACCTCGCCGTCCTTGACGAACGACGTGTTCAGCGCGCCAACACCGAAGACCACCAACATGATTGGCGAGAAATCAAGCTGGGATTCGTCCCATCCTTCGTCGATGACGTCCACCACCGTGGCGGCGAACAGGCTGAAGGTGGTCAACACGGTCGGACCATGCGGATGCGCCACCCAGAACCGCCGCCGGCACCAAGACGAAACCACCACACCGGCGACAAAACACGCCAGCAGCACCCCCGCCGTCACCGAGAGCACCACGTCGTGGCGGAAGTAGCCCAGCACCGCGCGCTGGGCGTTCCCGGTCATGAAGGTGACGAAGTAGCCGGCCGAGTGGGTGAACGCGGTTGCTCCCAGCACGCCTGCCAGCACTGCCAGCACCCATGACAACCGCGTCTCGGGATTGAAAATCTCGTTCGCCACACGCACATGCTTTCAGACGGGGCAGCCCTATCGCCTACGCAGCGGTGAGCCGGGCGATGGACCGCAGCGGAATGGGCAGCCATCCGGGCCGGTGCCGCGCCTCATAGCCGGTCTCGTAGACCGCCTTGTCGAGTTCGTAGGCGGCCAATAGCAGCGACGAATCCCGCGGGTCCAGACCCGACGCGGCCGCATAGCCGTCGCAGAACGCCGCGTGATTGCGCTGCACCCATTCCCGGGCGCGCGCGGCGCGCTGCTTGTCCTCGATCTTTGAGGCGCGTTCCACCAGCGGCCCGTACGCGGCGTACTCGAAGGAACGCAGCACGCCGGCGACGTCGCGCAACGGCGAATCCGGCGCGCGCCGCTCGTCGAGCGGCTGACCGGGTTCGCCTTCGAAGTCGATCAGCAGCCAGCTCTCCGGGGTGCGCAGCACCTGGCCCAGGTGCAGATCGCCGTGCACCCGCTGGACGGTGATTTTCTCGCCCGCGAGCTTTTGGAATTGCTCCTCGATGGTCGCCGCGTACTGCGCCAGATCGGGCACCGCCGCCACCGTCGACGACAGCCGCGACAGCATGTTGTCCACCGGGAAGGTCGCCTGGGCGGTGCCAAGCCGATCGGCCAGGGTGGCATGCACGGACGCGACTGCTTCGCCGAGCCGGTAGGACTCGCCGGCGAAATCGCCGCCGACTTCGTGGGCATACAGGTCGCCCTCCGCGAACAGGTCGCGGACGCTGGCGGTAGCCATGGCCCAGCCTTCGGCGGCGTTGGCTTCGTATTCGGTCACCATGCCCAGCGGGCACGCCAGGTCGTCCGGTTGACCTGGTGCGGTCATGTCGTAGGCCCCGAGCAGACGCGCCACATGCGGATTCCCGGCCCGGGCCAGCACCCGGTTCAGTTCGATGTCGGGGTTGATGCCGCCGCTGACCCGGCGGAACACCTTGAGGATGGCCTGCGGGTCGAAGATCACGCTGGTGTTGCTCTGCTCGCCGTCCATGACGCGCGGATACGCGTCGAGCGGCAGGTCCACCTCGGGTTCCGCGGCGAACCTCACTTCGACGCCCGACGAGTCGCGCACGGCTGACGAGTCGATCAACGACAACAGGTATTGCGGTGCGC
>NZ_DATJYB010000535.1:0-10046 GCF_035499775.1 Mycobacterium sp.
ACCGCGGTCTCCTCTGGCGTCTCGTGGCTGTCGCGGGCCCCACCCGGCAAAGCCCAGGTGCCGCCCTGATGGCTCCACACCGCCCGGTGTTGCAGCAGTACCGCGGGGGTGCCGTCGGGCATCGGGGCCCGCAGCAGCAAACCGGCGGCGCCGTATCTGCCCCAGTAGTGGCCGCCGCTGTCGGATACCACCCACCCGTCGCCGTCGCCCTGCACGAGATTCAGGATATGCAGGCCGTCGGCGGCCCGACGACCAAGCGGGCAGACAATTGCGTCTGCCTTCCCACCATCCGCGTCAAGATTCCTTAGAATTCGCTTATAGACCTTTGTTGGTTGGCCGAAAGATGAGGTCGGAGCAGACGTGACGGTTGAGCTGGCGCACCCGTCGACTGAGCCGCTGGGGTCGCGGTCGCACGCCGAACCTGCCCACCCCCGGTGGTGGTTCATCTCGACCACGCCGGGCCGCATCCTGACCATCGGCATCGTGCTGGCCGCTCTGGGTGTGTCCAGCGCGTTCGCCACCTCGACCACCATCAACCACCGGCAGCAGGTGCTGACCACGGTGCTCAACCACACCGAGCCGTTGTCGTTCGCGGCCGGACGGCTCTACACCACGCTGTCGGTGGCCGACGCCGCGGCGGCCACCGCGTTCATCGCCCAAGCCGAACCACGCTCGGTCCGGCAGCGCTACGAGCAGGCGATCACCGATGCGGCGGTGGCGGTGACCCGGGCGTCGAGCGGGCTGACCGACGAGCCGCTGGTGCAACTGCTGGGCCGGATCAACGCCGAACTGGCGGTGTATACCGGGCTGATCGAGATCGCGCGCACCAACAACCGGGAAGGCAACCCGGTCGGTTCGTCGTACCTGTCGGAGGCGTCGGGGCTGATGCAGTCGAAGATCCTGCCCGACGCACAGCAGCTCTACCAGGCGACGTCGGAGCGGGTGGACGGCGAAACCACCGCGTCCACCCAGATCCCGGCTCCGGTGATCCTCGTCGTGGCCACCACCATGGTCTTCGGCCTGTTCTCGCACCGGTGGCTGGCCCGGCGCACCAGGCGCCGGATCAACCCCGGCCTGGTCGTGGGCGCGCTAGGTATCGTCGTCATGGTGGTGTGGGTCGGGACAGCGTTGACGATTTCGACGACCGCCAGCCGCAGCGCCAAGGACACCGCCGCCGAGTCGCTCAAGACCGTCACCAACGTCGCCATCACCGCCCAGCAGGCGCGCGCCGACGAGACGCTGTCGCTGATCCGGCGCGGCGACGAGGAGATCCGCAAGCAGAGCTTCTACCAGCGCATCGACGCCATGCACCAACAGATCGACAGCTACATGTCGCGCAGCGACGCGATCGACAAGCCCGACCTGCAAGGCGCCGACCAGCTGCTGATCCGCTGGCGGCAGGCCAACGACCGGATCAACGCCTACATCTCGGTGGGCAACTACCGGGCCGCCACCCAGGTCGCGCTGGGCAAGGGCGAGGACGACTCCACACCGGCTTTCGACCGGCTCGACGAAGCGCTGAGCAAAGCGATGGACCAGAGCCGCACCCATCTGCGCAACGACGTCCTCAACGCGCGCAGCGGCCTGTCCGGCGCCCAGGTCGGCGGCGTGGTGCTCAGCCTGGGCGCGGCGCTCGCGGTCGCCCTGGGTTTGTGGCCCCGGCTGAAAGAGTATCGATGATGACGCGGCTGCCCAGGACCCGGCGAGCCTGCGGAGTGCTCGCGGTGCTCGCCACGGCGATCACGCTGGCCGGTTGCGCCCACCAGGAATCGCTGAGGGTGGCGACGGTACCGACCCTGCCGCCGCCCGTCCCGGTCGGCATGGAGGAAATGGCGCCGGAGCCGCCGCTGCCGGCAGACGGCTCGGATGAGGACTGCAACCCCACCGCCAGCCTGCGGCCCTTCCCCAACAAGGTTGAGGCCGACGCCGCGGTGGCCGATATCCGCGCGCGCGGCAGGCTGGTCATCGGCCTGGACATCGGCAGCAACCTGTTCAGCTTCCGCGACCCGATCACCGGCGAGATCACCGGCTTCGACGTCGACATCGCCGGCGAGATAGCGCGCGACATCTTCGGCGCCCCGTCGCACGTCGAGTACCGGATTCTGTCGTCGGCGGAGCGTGTCACTGCACTGCAGAAGTCGCAGGTCGACGTCGTCGTCAAGACCATGACCATCACCTGCGAGCGGCGCAAGCTGGTCAACTTCTCCACCGTTTACCTCGACGCGAGCCAGCGCATCCTCGCCCCGCGCGACTCGACGATCATCAAGGCGGCCGACCTGTCGGGTAAGCGAGTTTGTGTGGCCAGGGGCACCACGTCGCTGCGCCGGATCCGGGAGATCGTGCCGCCGCCGACCATCATCTCGGTGGTGAACTGGGCGGACTGCCTGGTGGCGATGCAGCAGCGGGAGATCGACGCGGTCAGCACCGACGACTCGATCCTGGCCGGACTGGTCGAAGAAGACCCCTACTTGCACATCGTCGGGCCGAACATGGCCACGCAGCCCTACGGCGTCGGGATCAACCTGCAAAACCCCGGGCTGGTCCGATTCGTCAACGGCACGCTCGAACGCATCCGTCGGGACGGAACGTGGAACACGTTGTACCGCAAGTGGTTGACGGTGCTCGGCCCGGCCCCCATCCCGCCCACGCCAAGGTACGTGGATTGATGGCCGAGACCCCCGACAAAGAGAGCGCCGGCCAGGACAGCGGGAACGCGGCCACCGAACCGGACGAAGGCCCGACGACTCAAGCCACTCAAGCCGCCTGGGGGGAGGCGCTACGGCCGCAGAGTACCCAGGCGCTCTTCCGCCCCGACTTCGACGATGACGACGACGAGTTCCCGCATATCACCGTCGATGTCAGGGACACCGAGCCGCAGGACCGGATGACCACCGCAACGCGGGTGCTGGCGCCGGTCAGACAACTCGGCGGCGGCCTGGTGGAGATCCCGCGGGTGTCGGATATCGATCCGATCAAGGCGCTGATGACCAATCCGGTGGTCCCCGAGTCCAAGCGATTCTGCTGGAACTGCGGACGGCCGGTGGGACGTTCTGGGCCGGAGGGCTCGGACGGCCGGGGGGCTTCGGAGGGCTGGTGCCCGTACTGCGGCAGCCCGTATACATTTCTGCCGCAGTTGAGTCCTGGCGACACCATCGCCGGGCAGTACGAGATCAAGGGCTGCATCGCCCACGGCGGGCTGGGCTGGGTCTACCTGGCGGTCGACCACAACGTCAACGACCGGTGGGTAGTGCTCAAGGGCCTGGTGCATTCCGGTGATGCCGAGGCGCAGGCGATCGCGATGGCCGAACGGCAGTTCCTCGCCGAGGTGGTGCATCCCTCGATCGTGCAGATCTTCAACTTCGTCGAGCACGTCGACCGGCACGGAGATCCGGTCGGCTACATCGTCATGGAGTACATCGGCGGGCAGTCGCTCAAGCAGAGCAAGGGCGCGACGCTGCGGGTCGCCGAGGCGATCGCCTACCTGCTGGAAATCCTGCCCGCGTTGACCTATCTGCACACCATCGGCTTGGTCTACAACGACCTGAAGCCGGAGAACATCATGCTCACCGAGGAGCAACTCAAGCTGATCGACCTGGGTGCCGTGTCGCGGATCAACTCGTTCGGCTACCTGTACGGCACGCCCGGTTTCCAGGCGCCAGAGATCGTGCGAACCGGCCCGACGGTGGCCACCGACATCTACACCGTCGGACGCACGCTCGCGGCGCTCACGCTCAACCTGCGCACCCGCAATGGCCGCTACGTGGACGGGCTGCCCGAAGACGATCCGGTGCTGGCCCGCTACGACTCTTACGGCCGGCTGCTGCGCCGCTCCATCGACCCGGATCCGCGGCGCCGGTTCAGCAGCGCCGACGAGATGTCCGCGCAGTTGTTGGGCGTGCTGCGCGAGGTGGTCGCCAAGGACACCGGGGTGCCGCGGGGCGGACTGTCGACGGTCTTCAGCCCGAGCCGCTCGACATTCGGGGTGGACCTGCTGGTCGCGCACACCGATGTCTACCTGGACGGCCAGGTGCATTCGGAGAAGCTGACCGCCAAGGAGATCGTGACCGCGCTGTCGGTTCCGCTGATCGACCCGGGCGACGTGGCCGCTTCGGTCTTGCAGGCGACCTTGCTGTCTCAGCCGGTGCAGACGCTGGATTCGCTGCGTGCGGCCCGCCACGGCTCCCTGGACGCCGACGGCGCCGACGTTTCGGAGTCCAGCGAGCTGCCGCTGATGGAAGTCCGCGCGCTGCTGGACCTGGGCGACGTGGTCAAGGCCACCCGGAAACTCGACGACCTGGCCGAGCGGGTGGGCTGGCGGTGGCGGCTGGTCTGGTATCGCGCCGTCGCGCAATTGCTCACCGGCGACTACGACTCGGCCATCAAGCATTTCACCGAGGTGCTGGACACCTACCCGGGCGAGCTCGCACCGAAACTGGCGCTGGCCGCCACCGCCGAGCTGGCCGGCTACACCGACGGGCACAAGTTCTACCGGACGGTGTGGAGCACCAACGACGGCGTGATATCGGCGGCGTTCGGATTGGCCAGATCCCTTTCGGCCGAAGGCGATCGGGCCGGCGCGGTGCGCACCCTCGACGAAGTGCCGGCTACCTCAAGGCATTTCACGACTGCACAGCTGACCAGTGCGGTGACCCTGCTGTCCGGCCGGTCGATGAACGAAATCACCGAGGAGCAGATCCGCGACGCCGCGCGGCGGGTGGAAGCACTGCCATCCACCGAACCGCGGGTCCTGCAGATCCGCGCCCTGGTCCTGGGCGGGGCGATGGACTGGCTGCAGCACAACCGAGACGATAGGCGGGCCAGCACCAACCACATTCTCGGTTTCCCGTTCACCGACCACGGCCTGCGCTTGGGCGTCGAGGCCTCGCTGCGCAGCCTGGCCCGGGTGGCGCCGACCCAGCGGCATCGCTACACCCTGGTGGACATGGCCAACAACGTGCGGCCCACCAGCACGTTCTGACGTCAAGCAGAGTGGCTGCGTCGTGCGGCTTTGTCCGCGACGACGGCGGCAGCGAGCAAGATCGGGACCAGCACTGCGATCGGGATCCAGCCCAAGGCGCGTGCCCCGAGGCCTGTCAGCATCAGCGCAGCACTGCCGGCCATCGCCCCGGGTACGGTCAGCCACATGACCGGGATGGCGGCCCGGTGTCCGGCACGCCAGGCGGCATCGGAAGCCATTGTGCCGGGGGTGCGGACACCAACGGCTTGATTGCGGGGAAGCTTTCCGGACGCGCCGCAGTGGGCGGTCACTATCGATACCGCAGCGACAAGCCACAACGCCCCGACGACGACATAGGTCGCAACCGCGTTGACGCCATTCATAGTGGTCTCCTCAGTTCGGTCATCGGCCCGGTTGGGGCCAGCGGAATGAGCTTCGACGGCAGCGCTATAAGGATTCTTGGAGCTGCTCGGCGTTGGCTGGGCGGAAAATCGGCCGGGATCCATCCACAGGCCATTCATAGCTTGATGTGCACACTCAATGTATGGCCGGACAGTCACCGGGGTGGATCGCCACGGCACGCGTGCTGCGGCGGGCCGGCTTCGGGGTCACCGGACCAGAGGTTGACGCGGTAGCCACCCGGGACTGGCCGTCGTACGTCGACGCCGTGCTCAGCGCGAACCCCGAGGCCGACCCGGGCGTGCGCGCCACCCCGATGCCCTCCCTGCCTGAGCCGAGTCGTCCCGGGAAAAAGGCGACCCCGGCAGCCCACAAGCAATACAACCAGCAGATGTCGGCGCAGATGGACGTGTTGTCGACCTGGTGGCTGCGCCGTATGGTGGCCGTCCAGCAACCGCTCCACGAAAAGCTCACGCTGTTGTGGCACAACCACTTTGCCACTTCGGCGCAGAAGGTTCGGGTGGCGGCCCACATGGGCGCGCAGAATCAGAAACTGCGCACCCTGTCGCTGGGCGATTTTCGTGGCCTGGCCTACGCGATGCTGACCGACGCGGCGATGTTGGGCTGGCTGGACGGGCAGACCAATACGGCTAAGGCGCCCAACGAAAATCTCGCCCGGGAGTTCATGGAGCTGTTCGCGCTGGGCCACGGCAACGGCTACACCGAGGACGATGTGCGCGCGGGCGCCCGAGCGCTGACTGGATGGGTGATCGCCCCCGACGGCCGAACCTCGACGGCCCCCAAACGCCATGACGCGGGCGCCAAGACGTTGTTCGGGCGCACCGGCAACTTCGACGCCGCCGGGTTCTGCGACACCGTTCTCACTCAACCGAAGTCGGCCGAGTATGTCGCGGGACGTCTGTGGCAGCAGCTGGCTTCCGACGAACCGGCGTCGGCCCCGGTGCTCGACCGGCTGGTCTCCGCATATGGTCCGGGCCGCAACCTGCGGGCGCTCACGCGGGCGATCCTCACCGACGACGAATTCACCACCGGCAGAGCAGCGGTGGTCAACACCCCGATCGAATGGCTGGTCGGGGTGATCCGGGCGCTGCGCGTACCTCTCGACAACCCCAAGCAGCTCAAGATGGTCGAAGCGACGCTGCGAGCGCTGGGGCAGCGCCCGTTCTATCCGCCCAGCGTGGGCGGGTGGCCGCACGGCGAGGTCTGGCTGTCCACCGCCAGCGCCCAAGCCCGGTTGCGTGCGGCGAGCCGGCTCGCGCTCAGCGCCGACCTGTCCAGCGTCGAGAATGCGGCCCCTGACGACCGCATCGACGCGGTCGGCTATCTGATCGGCGTGGGAGCCTGGTCGGACCGCACCGCCGACGCACTCGAGCCGCTGGTGCGCAAACCGGTGCAACTGGTCGCGGCCGCCGTCAACTCACCCGAATACCTGACGTCATGATCACTCGCCGCAAATTCCTGATCGCCAGCGCCGGCGTCGGCGCAGCCGGCCTGCTTTCCGGGGCCGTGGCAGTCGACTGGGACGACCTGTTGCGGGCCGCCCAAGACCGGCCACTGCCCGACGACGCCGGCGTGCTGGTGATCGTCACGCTGTACGGCGGAAACGACGGGATCAACACCCTAATCCCCTACGCCGACAACGCATATCACGATGCCCGCCCGGAACTTGCTTACGCCCCGGGCGACGTGCTGCACCTGGATTCCGAGCTCGGGCTCAACCCGGCGATGCGCGGCCTGGCCCAACTATGGAACCAGCGGCAGCTGGCCATCGTGCGCGGCGTCGGCTATCCCAAACCCGACCACAGCCACTTCCGGTCCATGGACATCTGGCAGACCGCATCACCGGACCGGCCCGTCGCGACCGGCTGGATCGGCCGTTGGCTCGACACCACCGGCGACGACCCGTTGCGTGCGGTCAACATCGGTCCGGTCCTGCCCGCGCTTGCGGTTGGCGAAAAGCACACGGCGGCAGCTCTTTCAGCGCACCAGGTACCGGCCCAGCAGGCGGACAGATACGACTCGATCATGGGCGCGCTGGGCACCGACGACCCCGGTGACACCCCTGCCATGGCCGCGGTGCGCAAGGCATACCGCGACGCTCGCACCACGAACAAGACCTTCGGGTCGATCAAACCGGCTGACAACGAACACAATTCGCTGGCCAGCCAGCTCAGCATGGTGGCCGCCGCGGTGCGCGCCCGCGTCCCGACCCGGGTCTACATGGTGCAATTGGGCGGCTTCGATACGCACGCCAACGAACGCGGAACGCAGCAGCGCCTGCTGCAGACGCTCGACGAGGCGGTGACCCCGTTCCTGAAAGACATGGCCGGCGATCGCTACGGCCGTAACGTTGTCTTGATGACGTATTCGGAGTTCGGACGCCGGGTGCGCGCCAACGCTTCGGAGGGCACCGACCATGGTACCGCCGGCCCCGTCTTCGTGGCGGGCGCGCCCGTCAAGGGTGGTTTCTACGGCGCGGAGCCCAGCCTCACCGACCTCGACCACGGAGATCTGAAGTTCACCACCGATTTTCGTGATGTGTACTACGAGCTGTTGTCGCGCACCGTCGGGACCGATCCCACGCCGTCGGTCGGAACGGGCCGTACCGCGTTGGGCTTCTTATAGGCCCGCCAGCACCTGTAAGCAGTCGCGGGCGATGGCCAGCTCTTCGTTGGTCGGAACCACCAGGACGACGATGGGCGACTCGTCAGTGGAGATGCGCCGGATCTCGCGCTCCGGGCCGCGATTGCGATCCTCGTCCACCACGATGCCCAGCTCCTCGAGGCCGACCAACGCGTCCCAACGCACCGCCGCGTCGTTCTCGCCGATCCCGGCGGTGAAGCTCACCACATCGGTATGCCCGAGCACAGCCAGGTAGGCTCCGACGTACTTGCGCAACCGATGGATGAACACGTCATAGGCCAACTGCGCTGCGGTGTCACCGGATTCGACCAGCTGGTGCAGCCGCCGGAAGTCGCGTTCCCCGGACAGGCCCAACACCCCGGACCGGTGGTTGAGCATGGACTCGACCTCGTCCACACTCATCGAAGCGCGGCGACACAGGTAGCTCACCACGCTGGGGTCCACGTCGCCGCTGCGGGTGCCCATCACCAGGCCCTCCAGCGGCGTCAATCCCATCGAGGTGTCGCGCGGATGCCCACCGGCGATCGCGGAAGCCGAGGCGCCGTTCCCCAGATGCAGCACAATCTGATTCAGACTTTCCAGCGGCACGTCCAGGAAGCCGGCCGCCTGTTCACTCACGTAACGGTGCGAGGTGCCATGGAATCCGTAGCGGCGGATCTGCCACTGCTCGGCCAATTCCCGGTCGATCGCGTAGGTGGCGGCCGCGGGTGGCAGATCGTGGAAGAATGCCGTGTCGAACACCGCGACATGCGGAACATCGGGCAGCAGCTTTCGCGCCACCTCGATTCCGGTGACCGCGGGCGGATTGTGCAGCGGGGCCAGTTCGGACAGCTCGCGCAGCTCGGCGACCACCGCGTCGTCCAACACCGTCGGACGATAAAACCGCTTGCCGCCGTGGACCACCCGATGTCCGACCGCCGCCAGGTCGGCACTACCGAGCTCGATGCCCGCGTCGGCCAGCTCGTTGAACGCGCGACGCAGCGCCGCGTCGTGGTCGGCGACCGGCGAGGACTCCTCGCCGATCCGCTCCACGATGCCGGCCGCCCGTGACTCGCCGGAATCCGGTTCGACCAGTTGGTATTTCAGCGATGACGAGCCGGAATTGATCACCAAAACCAGACGGTCACTCATGGACATCCTGGGCCTGAATCGCGGTGATGGCAACGGTGTTGACGATATCCTCGACCAGCGCACCCCGGGACAGGTCGTTCACCGGTTTACGCAGACCTTGCAGCACCGGGCCGATCGCGATCGCCCCGGCGGTACGCTGCACCGCCTTGTAGGTGTTGTTGCCGGTGTTCAGGTCGGGGAAGATCAGCACCGTCGCACGGCCGGCCACCGGCGAATCACGCATCTTGGTGGCCGCGACCGACGGTTCCACCGCGGCGTCGTATTGGATGGGCCCCTCGACCGGCAGCTGCGGATCCCGCTCGCGGACCAACTCCGTTGCCGTCCTTACCTTGTCGACGTCCGCCCCGGTGCCGGAATCGCCGGTGGAGTAGGACAGCATCGCCACCCGGGGCTCGATGCCGAACTGCGCGGCGGTGCGCGCCGAGCAGATGGCGATGTCGGCGAGCTGCTCCGGGCTCGGGTTCGGGACGATCGCGCAGTCACCGTACGCCAGCACCCGGTCGGGCAGGCACATCAGGAAAATGCTGGAAACGGTCGACACCCCCGGCACGGTCTTGATGATCTCGAACGCCGGACGAACTGTGTGCGCGGTGGTGTGGACGGCACCGGACACCATCCCGTCGACCATGCCGTTGTACACCAGCATGGTGCCGAAATACGAACCGTCACGCATGGTTTCACGTGCGTGTTCGACCGTGATTCCTTTGGCCTTGCGCAATTCCGCATACTGGTCGGCAAACTGGTCGCGTAGATCGCTGGTGCGGGGGTTGATCACCTTGGTGTTACTCAGGTCGACCCCGAGTTCTGATGCACGCAACCGGATTTGGGCCTCGTCGCCCAGGATTGTCAGGTCAGCCACACCGCGCTGCAACAGCCGCCCCGCGGACTTGAGGAT
>NZ_DATJYB010000536.1:0-2192 GCF_035499775.1 Mycobacterium sp.
GTCTGGCTTCCTCGATCGGCGGCAGTGTGCTGCTGCCGGCCAACGGCGCCCAGTTCTCGACGGCCAAGCAGGTTTTCAACTCGCTCTACAACGGTTCCAACCCGGCGGCGGTCGTCACCGCGTCGTCGCAAGCCGATGTTCAGCGGGTGGTCGCGTTCGCGACGGCGAACAAACTCAAGATCGCCCCGCGTGGCGGCGGGCATTCCTACATCGGGGCGTCGAGCGCCATCGGCGCCATGGTGCTCGACCTGCGTCCGCTGCCCGGCGGGGTGAGTTTCGACACCGGCAGCGGGACCGTCACGGTCACGCCGGCCACCGAGCTGTACGCGGTCCACCAGGCGCTGGCCGGGGCCGGCCGGGCCATCCCCACCGGCACCTGCCCGACCGTCGGCGTCGCAGGGCTGACGCTGGGTGGCGGCAAGGGAGCAGACTCGCGGCACGCCGGCCTGACCTGTGACGCGCTGCAGTCGGCGACGGTGGTTTTGCCCAGCGGCGACGTGGTCACCGCGTCCGCCAACGACAATCCGGATCTGTTCTGGGCACTCCGCGGCGGCGGTGGCGGCAACTTCGGGGTGACGACCTCGATGACGTTTGCGACGTTCGCTACCGCCGATCGCGACCTGCTGCGGATCGAGTTCCCGCCGGCGTCGTCGGTGCAGGTGCTCACCGGCTGGCAGTCCTGGTTGACCGCGGCCGACCGCGACACCTGGGGCATGGTCGATCTCTCGGTCGGCTCGGGTCAGGCGAACTGTCATGTGCTGGCGACGTGCCCGGCGGGCGCGGGATCAGGCGTTGCCGAGGCGATCAAATCCGCGGTGGGCGTGGCGCCCAGCTCCGTTCAGAACAAAACGATCAGTCACATGGATCTGGTGATGTACCTGGCCGGTGGCAGCTCGACCAGCTCGCCGCGCGGCTTCGTGGCCGGGTCCGACGTGATCCCCACGGTGAATTCCGCTGCGGCCCATGCCATTGCCACCGCGATCGGGCAATGGCCCGCGGCAAACGGACAGGCGTCGGTGATCGTCGAGCCGCTGGGCGGCGCGGTCAGCGATGTGGCCCCGGGCGATTCGGCCTTTCCGTGGCGCCGGGAGTCGGCGGTGCTGCAGTGGTACGTCGAGCCCTCCAGCGCCATGGTGCCTACCGCTACGAAGTGGCTGAGCTCCGCACACCAAACGGTGCAACAGTTTTCGGCTGGCGGCTACGTCAACTACGTGGAGGCCAACACCACGGCCGCGCGCTACTTCGGTTCGAATTTGGCGCGGCTGTCGTCGGTGCGGCAGAAGTACGATCCCAACCAGATCATGTTCTCCGGGCTGAACTTCTGAGGGCGCATCACCCGCGCAGCCGAGGTGGCCAGAGCGCGACGAACAGCCGCCGCCCACGTCGACGGGGTTAAGTAGTCGATTACTGCATACCGCTCCGTCGATTCGTGCGAGGCTGGGTCGCGCAAACTTGGCCGCACCCTTGACCGCCAGGTCGGCCCGATGAGCTAGTGGGAGGACAGACATGTCGTATGTGATCGCGGCGCCGGAGATGATGACGGCGGCGGCAGCAGATCTGGCGAATATCGGCTCAGACGTCAGCGCCGCCCACCTGGCGGCGGCCGCCCCGACCGTCGCGCTGGTGCCCGCGGCCGCCGATGAGGTGTCGAAGAGTATCGCGCACCTGTTCTCCCAGCACGCCGCGGACTATCAGACCCTGGCCGGGCGCGCGGCGACGTTTCATGAGGACTTTGTGCAGAAGTTGACGGCGGGTGCGCACTCGTATGCCAGCGCTGAGGCCATCAACATCGAGTATTTGATTTGGTTGGCTGAGAATGCGGGCTTGTATCAAGTCTTTCAGTACTTATCCGAAATTGCCGCAAGCAATAGCGTCATATTCCAATTGCTGCAAAACTTTGTGCAGCCACTTCGCTTTTTATTGGGAGGAGTACTCCTTCTGTTTGTTTTGGTGGCGGGTGGGATTTTGTCTGCGCTAGCTAGCTTTTTGGGGATGTTCGGACTCTAAGACACTGCCCCGCGCCTACCGCAGATACGCGCGCGACCGCAAACCGAAGAACCGAGGAACCCAGCGGTTGCAGTTCCGGATCCTGCCGGGGGCACCATCTGACCAGCGCAGATACCTGTTCGTGCGACGTTCGTGTAACCAGGCCCAGCGTCAGTGATACGTTCTAGCCGGCCATCGGACTACTC
>NZ_DATJYB010000537.1:0-5790 GCF_035499775.1 Mycobacterium sp.
CGACGGCAGCTGGATGCGGGAACGCACCATCTGGGTGCCCGCGCACCAGACGATGTACAGCTGCTATGGCGACTCCGACCGCTCCTACTCCCGCACCTGCACGGGCGGGTACTGGATCAACGAGCGCCTGGTCAGCAACGAAACCTACCCGGTGCGACCCGAGACCGTGCTGCCCGACGAACCAGGACACCTGGGCTAACCGGTACCAAGGCCGTTCCCGCAGTGCCGCACAGCTCGAATGCATTGCCGCGCTGGGCCATTCGAAGGCTCAGCGCGGCCGGTGTGCCATTCGACCCCCGCTGGCCCAGGGCGCTAGTTGCAGCGCACCGAGGCAAGCCGGCTGCGGTTCGCCAGCCCGCCCACTCCGGCCTGCGCCAGTTGGGGATTGATGTCAGCGGCGGGCACACGCGTCCGGAGCGCCCATCAGCGATTCGCTTCGTCCCGGATGTCGAAGATGTCGGGCGGCCAGATGACCCCCGAGCCCACTCCCGGCCAGCCCAGCCGACGCCGAGCTGGTTCGCTGTCGATAACTGGCCAATCGCGGCACGCGGGTGGGGGTGTGAGACGCGCAGTGGCACGGGCGATTCCCGCCACCAACCTCGACCGACTCCACATAACCGAAACGGTCAATGGAACGATCACCGGACAAGACGAACCAACCATAGTGAGCGCAAACCGTGTTCATGCGGGTCAGATGGGTGGTCCCGGCTGGGATCGAACCAGCGATATACGGCATCTGGGATCAGGGCGTAACCTGCACCGATAGCCCCGAATACGTTGTTTCGCAGTAAATTTGGGCTCATCTAAGGCTGTCTGTCTGTAGGAGTGTGTATGGTCCTGTAGGGGTCACTGTTGTGCAGACGTTGTGCAAAATTCGAGGGAGCGGCGGCATGGCACGCGGCAAGCGCGGCGAAACGAAACGGCAGACCTTCGGCCGGACACGACAGGAAAGGTCCGGGCGGTGGTGGTGCGTTACCCCCCGCGCCGCCGCGCCCCGACCCCTGCACCCCATGAACGCAGAATGATCGCATGCGCCACCGAAATGCGTTGCAGCGCAACAGGTTTAATATGACCCTTGCACCGAAATGCGTTGCGGCACAACGGATTTCGCACGCGCTAGAGGGCTGTGATCGCATTGGCCCCAGTGATGTCGCATCGAGCTTCGCGCGCCCGTGCCATCGAAGCACTGCAGCTGCGCGCTCGACGTAAGACGTGGACCGAAATCAGCTCTGAACTCGGCTTTCGTTCCCGCGATGGCGCGCGGCTGGCCGTCAACCGGTTGATCCGGTCGGACGTGCGCGACCCGGCCGCCGAACGTGCGGCGTCGGTCGAGAAGCTCCGCGTGCAGGAATCGGCGCTGTTCGAGCTGTACGAAGCGGCCGTGGCCCGCCGTGACGAAGAGGCCGCAGCGATGCTGTCCAAGGAACTGCGGCTTCTCGTGACCGACGCTGCCAAGATCGACGGCCACTACTCCCCGCAGCGAACCCAGGTCGATGTCCTGATTCACCAGACGCCGGCCGCGATCATCGCTGATGCCCGTGAGCGGCTGATGTCGGTGATCGACGCCGAGGTTGTCCACATGAGGGAGATCGAGCGATGAGCAAGCGAGACGCGGTTACCGCCGCGCTGGACCTGGCCGAGGACATCGGCGAGGGCTGGCTTGATCCGGCCGAGTTGGACGCCGAGTTGGCCGAGCAGTGCCGCCAGTTGTTCGGCACCGTGACCGGTCCCGACGATCCGCTCTGGCCGCTGCATGCCGACGTCGCGCGCCAGGTGCTCGCGGCGGGCGGTGTGTCTGTTGACGAGTTGTCCGAGTGGTCAGCGATTCTGCGCCTGCGCGCTCAGGGCGACGAAACACCGCCCAAGGGTCCCGACGTGGCCGCCGAGACCGATTCGGCCGCGAGCCGGCCGCACAGCCCCGAAATCGAGGGCATCGAGGCCGAGCGTGAACACCGCGAGGACACGTGAATTCCGTTGGCGCCCAACAATGCAGACGCCCGCAGACATTGTCAGAAAATCGTGCTTGCCCGGATAGCACGCGCGGCGGCGCGACGGACGAGGAACTTGAGGCCGCGATCTTGGCCGTGCTCAGTGAAGCCGGCGGTGGGTTCATCTCGTGGGCCGAACTGCGCGAGAAGCTGCGCGGTGCGACCCTATGAATGAAGGGAACGGCGTTGGTGCAGCTCTATCACGACGGCCTGGTGGACATCGTCAAGATCAGTGGCCGAAACTTCGTCAGCTTGTCGCTACCCGCATGTCTGCGGCGTCCTGGCCTTCGAGGACACGCTTGATCGTCGCAGCCTCCCAGTTGCCGCCGCGAGCACTGGGCACGCCATCGGCAGTCAGCTCGGCGGCGATGGCCCGCAGCGAAGCACCGCCTGCCCGCGCCTCGACGATGCGAGCGACCACCTCACGCGGCAGCGATGATGGCCGGCCAAGCCGCACGCCTTGAGCCTTGCGTACGGCAAGCGCGGCCTTGGTCCGGTCACTGATCAGGGCACGTTCCAGCTCGGCTACCGAGCCCATGATCTGAGTCTGGAAACGACCGGCTGCGGTGCTGGTGTCGATGGTGCTGTCGACCGAGACCACCCCGCCACCAGCACGCTCAACCCGGTCGATCACGTCGAGCAAGGTACGCAAGCCACGTGCCACGCGGTCAGTCTTGGCGACCATCAGCACCGCAGCCTTGCCATCCTCGATGGCCTCGATCGCTGCGGCCAGCCCCGGCCGCTGCTCGACACCCTTGGAGCCGCTGATGCCCTCATCGGCGTGCCACCCGACGATGGTCCAGCCACGGCGCTGCGCCTCGGCCTCGATGCTGGCGCGCTGGGCTTCGAGGCCAGCACCCGAGGCGGCTTGCTCGTCGGTGGACACCCGCACGTAGGCAATCGCGGGGCCAGCGGTGGCAAACGCGTTAACGAATCGACCGTTTTGTTTACGCATGCCCTCTAGATAACCGTCCGCTATCGCCGCCATCAGGCTAAAACCCATGTAGCCCAACCCACTTCGTACTCACAAGATTTTCTGAGTTCAAATACTCGAAATGCGGACTTTAAGTGGCGTCAGCAAACTCAGGCAGTGCGCGCAATCGGTGTTACGCGCCTAATCGACGTGGAATTGCGGCTCTCCGGGCCGCGTCGACGTCCACGGCTGCGACGGATCGACCGTGTAGCAAAAGTTGGTAGGCGGCATCCGCTTCCACACCCAGCCGCCCTGGTAGACGACGTTTCCGGGCTTCTGGTGACATCGGTGCCAGGTCCCGTTCGGTTCCACCGGGTCGTCGCAGTAGGTGTTATCCGGGTTGACCGCCAAACACCCTGCCGATGCCGGCGGTGCCGAAGCGATCCCGGCCCCGATCACAACTGCGGCAAGGGCCGTGCTCAGCAGTCCCCTGCTGAATTTCATACCCAACGATAAGGCGCGGCTGCCCGGCAGGCGACTTGAAGCAGCGACACGTATGCCGGGCTGCCGTGCACGCTTGCCGTCTACGCGGTGTCCCGCATGATCGATCCGGCCTCGCTTTCACCAGTTCGCTGGCAGGCACGCCACGCCGCATTCAAGGCGCACGGTGTGCCCGATGACGACCCGCGCGTCCGTGAATGCCACGCGGCATTATCGTGGTGGCGCTGCCGCAGAGTAATCGACGCGGAGCGGGAACAGCTTGCGCCTGCACATATCCCCGCCCTGGCCGACATCTTGCGCCACGCACACCCGGCGGTGTCGGCATGAGACCCTTTGTCCGCCAACGGCCAGAATCAGCCGAAGCGGCGCCTGAGCCGGTCTACTCACAAGCCCAGCAACGCGAACGGCGCCGAAAGTGGCTGCGCGTGCACTATCGCGGCAATTTCCACCTGGCCGCCGAGGTGGCCGCCATCGTCGACCCGCTGGCCGCGCGGGTGGCGGCACTGCCCGGGCCGTTGGTACTGCGCGGCGACATCGACAACGTTGCCGACGCCGTGCACGAACTGGTTTCGACGATCGTCGGTATGCTCGCGGAGTCCAAACAGCTGGACCGCGCCGCCCACGCCCGCGTCGCGCGGGCGGTGGGAGACCTCGCGCAGCGCCCGGCCGCGCCCGAGATCAGCGACGAGCAGATCAGCGCGGGGAGCTGGGCGGTGGTACTGGTCGAACTTGCTCAACCCCTGGCCGGCGACCTCGCGGCGTTCCTGGGCCGCGCACTGCCACCCCACAGCCCGGGACTCACCGGCCCCTCGGCCAGCGAGCGGCTAGAGGTCCGTCGAGATGAAAATCGACCTCAGCTTGGCTGGGCCCCGCAATACGCTCGTACAAATCGATAAGCGCGGGATCTTGTCCGACGATCCCGGCGCGCAATTGCATCCTGGTCATTTCGCTGGCTGGCGAATCGTCCAGAGCGCTCTCCAGAGCCCTTGTTAAGAGGGTTTCGAGTTCGGTGGGCTCCGTCACGGCTTCACCTCTAATAACCCTTCAGGATGGTTGGAGGCAACAGGTTTTGGTTCTGATCGGTTACCCTCGACCAGTCGTGATCCCATACGGCCGTCTGGATGGGGTCGTCGGGCACCACGAAACTGTCAATCAACCCCGCCATGGGCTGGATGCGTGGAACAGGAACCATCGTCGTCGGTATCGCGACCATCACACCTTGCAGCGTCAGGAACCGAAGGCAATCCGTATTCGAACACATGTTCGTATCGTCCGTCATGGGTACGACAGCCGCGACATCAGTGTCGTTCGGTGCCGCCCAGGGCTTGTGCGTGACGAAGCCTCCATTAATCCACAATGTGACGTCGCTGAACTCTTTCGCAACAACCTTCGCATACAGCCGAAGGGCCTCGTAGATTAGTTCCCTTCGTTCTCTGAACGGCGCCTTCTCAACGAAGTGCTCGTAGACCTCATCAAATGTCGCTGAGTGCCGGCCGACGGGAAGCGTCGCGTACGGCCCACCGGTTGCTGGTATCGCCAATGAACCCCCAAGCAGACGGCAGCACATGCCTCATGTCGTTTCGGGGCATCGTAAAGGCGCTTCTCATACGGCGCGGTGACTTTGCTGAGACTGTTCGGCCACAAAGCGACCTCTATTACCGAGGCGATGTTGCACGGAAGTTGCACGCGGCCAACGAATAACGCCCTGACCTTGTGGTCCCGGCTGGGATCGAACCAGCGACCTTCCGCGTGTGAAGCGGACGCTCTTCCACTGAGCCACGGGACCGGCGCCGAGAGGCGAACGACGTCGAAGAGTAGCACGCGCGCCGGTTCGCCGAAGTAGCCGGATGGCGCGCGACCTGGCCACACGGTAGGTTAGACACGCACTGCACCAAGAGATTTGTGTGCGCGCGCTCACTTCGACTATCGTCGTCCTTCGCACCGGGCGACGATCTCGTCCGTTGCGCGCGGATGTAGCGCAGTTGGTAGCGCATCACCTTGCCAAGGTGAGGGTCGCGGGTTCGAATCCCGTCATCCGCTCGAAGGTGCTAATGGCATCAACCCCAGCGGTGGAGTGGCCGAGTGGTGAGGCAACGGCCTGCAAAGCCGTGCACACGGGTTCGATTCCCGTCTCCACCTCCGAATCCGGCGCCAAGCGCGATTAGCTCAGCGGGAGAGCGCTTCCCTGACACGGAAGAGGTCACTGGTTCAATCCCAGTATCGCGCACCAGAGTTGACGCAGCTTAGAGGCACTTTCTGAGGCCAAGAGTAGCCCGCATGGGCCAGAATTGGGCCAGCCGATTGCGGCGCTAGCAACCCCATTGAGAGGTAAAGCTAGCCATGACCACATTCACCAACCCCGACGTCGACGATCTGATCGCCTCATGG
>NZ_DATJYB010000538.1:0-3883 GCF_035499775.1 Mycobacterium sp.
CTGGTTTCATCGGCCGAGCAGACGCAGAATCGCACACTGCAGGCCTGCATAGTGCGATTCTGCGTCTGCTCGGCGGGTCTAACGGCGCTGGATCAGCAGCGTCTGCGCCGACGTCCCGATGAACCCGTCCTTATCGAAGACCTCTGCGGTGGTCATCCCGACGCCGTCCGGCCCGACCGACGCGCGGGCCCGCAGCGCGAAATCGTTCCCGTTCGGGAGCCGGTGCAGATGCACGACGGTGTCGGTGTTCATGAACATGAACTCGTCCGGGTCGAGGATCTTGCCGACGCCGTTGGCGCAATCCACGATGACGGCAAGGCGCTGCAGCGCGGTGGTGTCCTCGGTGTCGACGAGGTGCGCCACCGGGCTGAACCACGACACCGCGGTGGCGCCCGGTGCGACCCGCTGCGGGCGCCAGCTGATCGCGTCGAAATAGCCGCCGGCATTGGCGAAGACGTCGTCGACCGGTCCGGCCGGTCCCTCAGCCAGCGGGGGGTACCGGTCTGATGCCACGTCGGCCGTATCGGACCGCGCGAGCAGCCACGCCGTCACCCGCGCCACCGCACGGGCGGGTCGGCCGTCGCGATCGGCAAGCATCTCGGCGACCAGCATGGCCACCCGCGAACCCGGGCGTTCCACCCAGGCCCGGGCGCGCACCGGGGCCACCGGGATGGCACCCAGGATGTCCAGGCTGAGTTTGCCGATCCGCAGACCGGACCCCGCCGATAGCTCCTCGATCAGCTTCGTCAGCAGCGCCAATGGCGGTGAGCCGTGCTGCAGGTCGGGTCCCCAGTTGCTGCGGGTGCAGTCGGTCGCGCGGAACGCCTGATAGTCGCCGCTGGCAGGCTCCCGATGATAGAAGCTGCCGCTCATGCGGCGGGTTCGGCGCCATGCGTCGGCCATCCGGGGTAGGGCGGCGGTGTGCCGCCGAAGGCCGGGCAGTGCTCCTGGTGTGCGCACCAGTCACATAGCCGCGACGGGTTGGGACGGAAATCGCCTGTCGCACCGGCGGATTGGATCGCGCGCCAGATCGCCATCAGGGTCTTCTCGAAGCGCAGCAGCTCTTCGCGGTCCGGCGAGTAGTCCAGCACCTGGCCGTCCGCCAGGTAGATGAGCCGCAGCCGGGCGGGCAGCACACCGCGTGACCGGAACAGCGCCACCGCGTAGAACTTCATCTGGAACATCGCCTTGAACTCGGCCAGTGCCCGCGCGGCCGGCGGCGCTTTGCCGGTCTTGTAGTCGACCACCCGCAATTCACCGGTGACGGCGACGTCGACGCGGTCGATGAAGCCGCGCAGCAGCGTGCCGTCGGCGAGTTCGACCTCTACCCGCTGTTCGCAGCTTTCCGGGTCGAATCGGGTCGGGTCTTCCAGCCGGTAGTAGCCCGACAGCAGCGCGCGGGCCTCCTCGAGTAGCTGGGCTCGTTGTTCGGGATCCAGATCGTCGGCCAGGTCGGGCTGCTTGGCCATCAGTTGGTCCCAGGCCGGGTCCAACAGCGATTTCGCCGTGTCAGGGTCGCGCTGTACCGCGGGCAGCCCGTAGAGCTGTTCGAGCGCAGCGTGCACCAGCGACCCGCGCAGCTGGGCCGGCGACGGCGCCTCGGGCAACCGGTCGATCGCGCGGAACCGGTATAGCAGCGGGCACTGCTTGAAGTCCGCGGCCCGCGACGGTGACAGTGCGGGTCTCGAGGCCGGCCGCGAGCTTTCCTCCGGCACGTCGGTCATTCCCGCAGCCTAGGACCGCACGCCGACAACCCCGAGAACCTGCTACGGCGAGTCGGCTGGCACGCTAGATCGCGTGTCAGCAACCGGCCCGTTCACCGTTGGCGAACGTGTTCAGCTCACCGACGCCAAGGGCCGGCACTACACGATGTCGCTGACTCCGGGCAGCGAGTTTCACACCCATCGCGGCTCGATCGCCCACGACGCAGTGATCGGGCTCCAGCAGGGCAGCGTGGTCAAGTCCAGCAACGGTGCACAGTTCCTGGTGTTACGTCCGCTGCTGGTCGACTACGTCATGTCGATGCCGCGCGGGCCGCAGGTGATCTACCCCAAGGACGCCGCGCAGATCGTGCACGAGGGCGACATCTTTCCAGGCGCCCGGGTGCTGGAGGCCGGCGCCGGATCCGGCGCGCTGACCCTCTCCCTGCTGCGGGCCGTCGGGCCGCCGGGACAGGTGATCTCCTACGAACAGCGCGCCGACCATGCCGAGCACGCCCGCCGCAACGTCGGCAACTTCTATGACCGGCTACCCGACAACTGGCAGCTCATCATCAGCGACCTCGCCGACTCCGAATTGCCCGACGGCTCCTTCGACCGCGCAGTGCTGGACATGCTGGCGCCGTGGGAGGTGCTCGACTCGGTGTCGCGGCTGCTGATCCCCGGCGGCGTGCTGGTGATCTACGTGGCCACCGTCACCCAGCTGTCGAGGGTGGTGGAGGCGCTGCGGGCTCAGCAGCGCTGGACCGAGCCGCGCTCGTGGGAGACGCTGCAGCGCGGTTGGAACGTGGTGGGCCTGGCCGTTCGGCCGCAACATTCGATGCGCGGGCACACCGCGTTCCTGGTGACCGCGCGCCGGCTGGCGCCCGGCGTCGTCGCCCCGGCGCCGTTGGGCCGCAAGCGCGAGGGACGGGACGGCTAGCTTTGCTAGTCGTCGCTGCGCAGCAACCCCCGCCGCACCGACAGCAGCTCGAACTCCGGATGAGCCGCCACCAGTCGCTCGGCGGCGTCCAGCACATCGACGGCGTGGCCGCGGTCGGCCGACGCCACGGTCACCCCGATGCCGGCCCGCCGGTGCAGATCCTGCGAGCCGGTCTCAGCCGCCGAGACGCTGAACTTGCGCTGCAGTTCGGCGACGACGGGACGGATCACCGATCGCTTCTGCTTGAGTGATCGCACGTCGCCGAGCAGTACGTCGAACTCGAGCCAGCCGATCCACATCCGAGGTTCAGGGAGTCGGCGACGGCGACGGACTTGAGCTGTTCAGGGCCAGCAGCATGTCTGCGGTCTTGCGGGACAACTGCCAGCCGCCCTGGGCGGGCGTGAACTCCATCGGGAAGGTGAACACCCGGTTTTTCGCCTGTGCGGTGTTGACGGTGACGGTGGCCGTCACGTTGGACGGATTCTTGTCCGACCACGCGATGTCCTTGGCCACGAACGTCATCGGCAGATAGCCGTTGTCGCGCAGGGCGTTGCTGAACTTGTCCAGGGTGGCTGCGCTCTCCGGCGTTGCGCCTTCGACCAGGCCCACCTTGTTGCTGCCCGGCACGTTCGGGTCGGCCAGTCGGCCCAGCACATCGGTGAGGGCTTCGGGCGGGGGCAGGGGCGCAGCAGGGGGAGACCCAACCGGACTCGGCGTGGCGAGCGCCTCCGATGAGGCGGCTCCTGCGTCGACCTTGGGCCCGCCCGAACAACCCGAGAGCCCGGCCGCCGCCACGATCGCGGCGGCGCCTAGCAGGACAACAACATGTCGGCGCATTCAGGCCGGCGGGCTATGCGCCCACTCCCGCTTCCTGAACCAGCGCCAGCGCCGAGGCACGGGAGATCTTCCAGTTGCCTTGGTTCACGAACCTGACGTTGCGCGTCGCGGGTGCCAGCTTGGGGCCGGACGCGGTGATGTCGGCCGTGGCCGCTCCGGGACCGGCGGGCCGGATATTTGCCACATTGAACGTCAGTGGAAAGGCGCCGTTGTTGACGGCCTGTTGGAACCTCGAGTCGGCAAGGCTGGCTTCGAACGGTGCGAGGCCTCCCTCGATCAGGTTGGCCTTGCTCGCAAACGGCACGCCCTGAGCCTGCAGCCCGTTGAGGACTGCCATCACCTCGCCGGGGGTGGGCACGGCCTCGGCAGGGTCCAGCGGAAGCGGCACACCGAACACGACGATTTG
>NZ_DATJYB010000539.1:0-8357 GCF_035499775.1 Mycobacterium sp.
TTTGGAACGCCCGCATCATCCGTCGTTCGCGGCGGATGTCGTGCGGGTTGTTGCGAACTGGTCGTGCAGCATCTACGTCGAGCGCCATTGCGTCGAGGCCCCTTCCGATCGTGTCCCCCGGGAATTGGGTCTGTCTGGTGATACGGGGCAGCCCACGACACGCGTTCTACCGGAATTCTTGAAGCCCTGCTCAGACTCGATTACCTGCGGGTTCAGGCTCAACACGCACGGCGGCGCGCAGTGTGACATATGCCTCTTTTGCCCGATAAGTCTAAGAGATTCTTATTTTGGTGCTCATTGGGTGAGTCCCCATCGGGTTAGCGGCACTCGGCAAGATAGCAGTTGAATGGCATTCAGCTAGTTTGCTGTATGAAGTCGAATTTAGTATTCGTCAGCTAAAATCTGAGCTCAGCCTGAGTTGGTCACGTGACGTAGGCAACAAGATTGAAATTGCCGCTATTTGGCCGAAATTCAGCCGGTAAGATTCTTTTTCAAGCAGTCGCAAACAGCGCCTAATTTTTTCCTGGTGCTGAAATCCGGTAGGTCCGGGCGCTCAATGTCGCACAGCGATATCGCGACGTCCGGTGCCCGCGTGCACGTCCGACGAACACAGCAAAGGCGGTGCCAGCAGTGAGCCTCATGACCCAGAAGACAGATGTGAACGGCCGAGAGGTCGCCCGTTACGGGCGCAATGACCGGGTCCTCGAGCTTGAAGCCGCACCCGGTGACGCGGTCGTCGTCGAGATTCCCGTCAACAACGGTCCGATCAGCGCCATCGCCGTCAGCCCCGACGGCAGCCGACTGATGGTGACCAACTATGGCGACAACAGCGTCTCGGTCATCGACACCGACACCTGCCGGGTGGTGCAGACCGTCGACGGCGTGAACGAGCCGTTCGCGATCGCCATCGACGGCCAGGACGCCGACCGCGCCTACGTCAGCATGGTGTCGCCGGCGTACGACTCGATCGGGGCCATCGACGTGGCCACCAACTCCGTCGTCGCGACCCATCCGCTGGCGCTCAGCGTGACCGACCTGGTGGTGAGCCCCGACGGCGGCTATGTCTACGCCAGCCGAAGCGGTGCCGGCGGCGCTGACGTCGCGGTCCTGGACACCACGACCGACAAGGTCGAGGTAATAGACGTTGCCGCTGCGCCCGGCACCAGCACCCAGTGCGTGCGGATCAGTTCGGACGGGTCTCGCGTGTACGTCGGCACCAACGGGCCGGCCGGCGGGCGCCTGGTCGTGATCGACACCCACGCCGACGACGAATCGGGCCGTGCCGAGGCGCGTCCGCGCTGGCGCAAGAAGAACACGAAGTCGCGCGGGAAGCATGCCGCCAAGCACGCGTTGCGCGTCGTCGGCACCATCGAGATCGGCTTGCCCATCCGCGACGTCGCACTGAGCCCCAACGGGGCGGTCGCCTACGTGGCCAGTTGTGGTCCCGACGGCGGCGCGGTGGTCGACTTCGTCGACACCCGCACCAACAAGATCACCAACACCCGCAAGGTCGCCGAGCTCGGTGGCCTGCTCACCGGGCTGACGGTCAGCGGCGACGGCGACCGCGCCTACCTGGTCAGCGACGAAAGCATCACCGTGCTGTGCACGCTCACCCATGACGTCGTCGGGACGATCAGCCTGGCGACGCAGCCGTCGTGCGCGGTCGAAAGCCCGGACGGAAAGTACCTGTACATCGCCGACTACGACGGCGGCGTCACCGTGGCGCCGATCGCCTCGACCATGACGAGCATCGAGAGCGGGGCGCATGAGGCCGAGTGGGCGATGCCCGAGCTGATGCAGTACGAGGCGGCACTCGTCTAAACCGGGAACCTGCTTTTCTCCCAGCTCGGTGCGGCGATAGCATTCGCCCGGTGGACAGCACGATGCAGGACTTTCCGTTGACCATCGACGCCATGATGCGGCACGGCTGCGGCGTCCACGGAGCGCGCACAGTCACCACCGCCACGGGCTCCGGTTACCGGCAGACCAGCTACCGCGAAGTGGGCCGACAGGCCGCCCAGCTGGCAAATGCGTTGCGCCGCATCGGCGTCAACGGAGACCAGCGCGTCGCCACGTTCATGTGGAACAACACCGAACACCTGGTCGCATATCTGGCGGTGCCGGCGATGGGCGCAGTGCTGCACACCCTCAACATCCGCCTCTTCGCCGAGCAGATCACCTACGTCGCCAACGAGGCCGAAGACCAGGTTGTGCTGGTCGACATGTCGGTGGCCAAGCTGCTGGGCCCGATCCTGCCCACTCTCGACACCGTGCACACCGTGATCGCGGTCGGAGAGGGGGATCTGGCGCCGCTGCAGGAATCGGGCAAGAACGTGCTGCGCTACTCCGAGGCGATCAGCGGTGAGCCGACGGAATTCGACTGGCCGGCGATCGACGAGAACTCGGCGGCCGCGATGTGCTACACCAGCGGCACCACCGGCCACCCGAAAGGCGTAGTGTACAGCCACCGTTCGAGCTTTCTGCACACCATGGCGGCCTGCACGGCCAACGGCATGGACCTGGGGTCCAGCGACTGCGTGCTGCCGATCGTGTCTATGTACCACGCCAACGCGTGGGGTATACCGTACGCGGCGCTGATGGCAGGCGCGGACATGGTGTTGCCCGACCGCCACCTGGATGCCCGGTCGCTGGTCGACATGATCGAAAAGCTGCGGCCCACGGTGACCGGCGCGGTGCCGACCATCTGGAACGACGTCATGCACTACCTGGAGAAAGACCCCGACCACGACATCTCGTCGCTCCGGCGCGTGATCTGTGGCGGCTCGGCCGTTCCGGTGTCGCTGATGCGCACGTTCGAGGAGAAGCACGGCGTCGAGATCCGGCAGTTGTGGGGCATGACGGAGACGTCGCCGCTGGCGACCATGGCGTGGCCGCCGCCGGGGACGCCGGAGGACCAGCACTGGGCGTTTCGCGGCACCGTGGGCCAACCGATCTGCGGCGTGGAGGCCCGGATCGTGAACGACCACGGCGACGTGCTGCCCAACGACGGCAAGGCCGTTGGCGAGGTGGAGGTTCGCGGGCCGTGGATCACCGGCTCCTACTACCAGGGGCGCGACGCGTCCAAGTTCGCCTCCGGGTGGTTGCGCACCGGCGACGTCGGCCGCGTCGACGAGCAGGGCTTCATCACGCTGACCGACCGCTCCAAGGACGTGATCAAGTCCGGCGGGGAATGGATCTCCTCGGTGGAGCTGGAGAACTGTCTGATCGGGCACCCGGACGTGTGCGAGGCGGCCGTCGTCGGCGTTCCCGACGAGCGCTGGCAGGAACGGCCGCTTGCCGTCATCGTGCTCAACGAGGGCGCCTCGATCAGCGCCGGCGAGCTGCGAACATTCCTCGCGGACAAGGTCGTTCGGTGGTGGCTGCCCGAACGCTGGACGTTCGCCGACGAGATTCCGCGCACCAGCGTGGGTAAGTACGACAAGAAGACCATCCGGTCCCGCTACGCCGACGGCCTCTACGATGTGACCGAGGTCCGCGACTAGGTGGCGCGAGCAGACGCAAAGTCGCATATTTCCGCCCCCATACGTGCGATTCTGTGTCTGCTCGCGGGGAAGGTGAGCGCATGACCATGCGGGTTATTCAGTGGGCGACCGGCGGGGTCGGGGTGGCGGCGATCAAAGGCGTGTTGGAGCATCCCGAACTCGAACTCGTCGGCTGCTGGGTGCATTCCGAGGCCAAGGCCGGCAAAGACGTCGGCGAGATCGTCGGCACCGCACCGCTGGGAGTGATCGCGACCAACAGCATCGACGAAATCTTCGCCCTGGACGCCGACGCGGTGATCTACGCCCCGCTGATGCCCAACATCGAGGAAGTCGCCGCGCTGCTGCGATCCGGCAAGAACGTCGTCACCCCGCTCGGCTGGTTCTACCCGAGCGAAAAAGAGGCGGTCCCGCTGGAAATCGCCGCGCAGGCCGGCAACGCCACGCTGCACGGCGCCGGCATCGGCCCCGGGGCCGCCACCGAGCTGTTCCCGTTGCTGTTGTCGGTGATGTCCACCGGTGTGACTTTCCTACGCGCCGAAGAGTTTTCAGACCTGCGCACCTATGGTGCACCGGATGTGCTGCGCTACG
Organism: Mycobacterium sp.; assembly: GCF_035499775.1. Lineage (GTDB taxonomy): Bacteria > Actinomycetota > Actinomycetes > Mycobacteriales > Mycobacteriaceae > Mycobacterium. The sequence goes on from NZ_DATJYB010000539.1 coordinate 4,092, forward strand.
TGATGGGGTTCGGCGGGACACCGGACAGCGCGTTGACCGGCCCGATGCAAAAAGTGCTCGACGGCGGCTTCCGCCAGTCGGTGCGGCTGTGTGTCGATCGGTTGGGCTTCGCCGCGGACCCCAAGGTCCGCTCGTCGCAAGAGGTAGCCGTCGCGACCGCGCCGATCGACTCGCCGATCGGGGTCATCGAGCCCGGGCAGGTCGCCGGGCGCCGTTTCCACTGGGAGGCGGTGGCCGACGACACCGCCGTCGTCCAGATCACCGTGAACTGGCTGATGGGATCCGAAAACCTTGATCCGCCTTGGTCATTCGGGCCGGCAGGGGAGCGCTACGAAATCGAAGTGCGCGGCAACCCGGACACCTTCGTCACAATCAAGGGATGGCAGCCGGAAAGCGTGGCAGCAGGACTGAAGAGCAACCCCGGGATCGTCGCGACCGCGGCGCACTGCGTCAACGCGATCCCGGCGACCTGCGCCGCGGCCGCCGGCATCCAGAGCTTCTTCGACCTGCCACCCATCACCGGTCGGGCCGCTCCGCGGCTGGCGCCCTGACGCGAACCAGCGGCGGCCGGGTAGCGAGCGCGCGGTGTTACCCGCAGCATCGAAGAGCCAGAGGGCAATTCGGGTCTGTAGGCCGATTGTCGACATGCAGACAGGCCCTATGCATCAGGTCCAGTCATGGGCCCAGTCGAACTGCTCGAGATAGATCCGCAGGCTGTTTTGTAGTGCGCCGGCGAGCTGGGTCAGCTCTGCCATGCTGAGGAACAACGTCTGCGTGCGCGGCAGATCGGTTCCCCATTCGCGTTCGACCACAGTCACTTCGACGCCGGACAGTACGAAGCCTTCGTCGATGAAGGTCTGGTAGGGCCTGCTGGCGGGCCGCACGGTTGTGGTGCGGTCTACGCCGAAATGCAACGGCGTGTGGACCACCAGTTCGAAGGCTGCCCCGCAGGCTTCGAACCTTTCATCCCAGCCGGCGTTCCAGGGCGGGTTCGCGTAACCCGGCAGCGGCCTGTCCCGGTCCGCGGTATCAGTTCGCACGGCCCGCCTGCAGCGAGGGCACGGTGGCGCGGTGGCACCGGCGCCAGCGCCGTACCACTGGCTGACAGGCCAGCGGGCGTCAACAGCATCGGGACGCTCTGCGTCACTGGGAACCGTTTGCTCCACCGTCGAGGGATTGGCCGGTCCGTACGGCATTGTCGGCGCTGGCCGCGTTTTCAGGGGGTTGCTATCTGCAGTTGCGACAGGCTCGTAGCGCTCGGCGTTGCCCGGCGCAGAACTCGGCGGTCTGCGTTGGTCGGGAAGATCGGTCGCGATGTGTTCAAAGGCGTCCCGGATCGGAAGATGACGGTACTTCTCTGCCAGCTCCAGGTGCTGACGGCAAAAAGCTGCCCAGCCGTTCGGGGTCGCAAGCACCCCAGGCTCGGCGTGGTAGTCGGCGAACTTGACACCGCCGGCCACCGGGTTGCGGCTGTTGAATCCGCATACAGCGCAATGAGGCTTAATCACCAGGGCTCACCACCCCAGCGCAGTCGTGCTTCCGTCATACCGATACTGTGCCCCCCGACTGAGCCATCCACCACCCACAACGACACCATCGCGCCGTCGGCACGGTCCTTTAAGTCGGTCATGGCATCGCTCTTATCCATTCATCGCCAGGCCGTACAGCGCGACTAAAGCGTTGGCCAACAACGCATCGCGGGTCACACGTCCGTCGCCGGCGCCGGGCTGGCTGATGCCGGCCGGGGCCTCTGGGGGTCGCGCATCCCCGCCTGCGTCCGCAGTGGAATTCAACGGCCCGAGCCGTTCAGCCCAATTCCGCACCCGTGAAAGGAGCGGTCAGACCGAGCCGCAACGGAATTCGGTGCTCGAGCTGAAGAAAGCACCCGGGTGGCGAGGGCGCGTCAGCGGGGGGCTGGCATTTCGGCGTCGTGCTGTGTCCGTAAACGGCGAACATGGGCGTATCGATGCTCACTAGCAGCTGCCCTGTCGCGGGCTGGCTGAACGTGACGCCCCGATCTATCGAACTCACAGGCGTCATGATGTCGAATTTCCAATTGGGCGCGCTGATCCCGTGCGGGAGGTGCCGGAGAACCGCTTGGGAAAACGTACGCGACAAGTCGCTGACCGTGGCACCCGCGCCGACCGGGCACTTGAAGCTGAGGTTGACTTCTGTGGCTCCGCTGTCCCCGTACCGCAGAGTGACGCTATTGCCATCGGGATTCTCCGAGCAGGGCTTCGACCAGGGCGGGCGGGACAGTGAGTTTCCCTGATCCAGTTTCAACGCCCATTCGGTGGGGTTGCGCAAAATCCAATCCCGCGCGGCGCGCAGGGCAGCTTGATACTCATCGTCCGGGCTGGACGAAGTCGTCGCCGCAGCCGACTTGGTTGTGGTCGTGGGTTGGGGAGACCTAGAGCACCCGCTAAGTGCGACTAACGTCGCAATAGCGCAGGCGACGACAATCACCTTATTCATGCAATGCATCATGGCAGCCCGCGGCGCCGAACCAAGTTCAGCCAGCAAGTTTCGGCAACCGCTCCGAGGCTAAGCGTTCGGCCAGGCCAAGATCGAGCTGGGCCTGCCCGGCCGCCAACCGCTGCGGCCTTCTACACAGCGACCCCGGCTTGGTCCCGCGCCCAATCGATAATCAGGTCAGCTGCGACACGAACGCCATCCGTTCCCGGAGCTGCCGCCTCTCCTCCTCGGTCGCCCCCAATCTCTCCATCATGGCCAGCTCCGCGGCGTAGCGCTCGTCGGACCCACCCGGCCATAGCGGCCAGTCGGGTGGGGGTGTCGGCGAGGCCGGCGGTGGTGTCCAGCCGGGTCCGGGCGTCCATCCCGGTGGTGGAGTCGGCCAGTTCGGTGGTGGGTTGAATCGCATTGCGGGGCTACACCTTTCTGCGAATCGCTGATCGGCAAGTGCCAATGCGCGGATGCGTCTGTCGGGATGCCACCGCCAAGATCGACGGCAGCAACAGCCGAAGCTTCCGAGCGGTGCTTCCGCAGTCGGGTCTGAGCGCGTTCGCTTCTGCCCATTCGGTGTTCACCGTCGTCGGGGCGTCGGTCACGCTCGAAGGGAGCATCGCGGGCTGGAAAACCGTTGCGGGCATTGCGATTATCGTCGCAATGGTCGCTGGGCTGGTCGGGCTCCTCATGCTGGCGGTGGGCTCTGTGCGGCGCCGCCGCAAGGAGCCAGCCGCAATCGTCGCGCGCCGACGATCAGCACCAGACGGTGCTCCGCGGGGATGACCAATGGGGAGTGTTCGGTCGACAGCCACCGCGCCGCCACGCCCGGCGTTTTCGGATGCGATATGAATGCGACTGAACGACAGGATGTTTCGTCAGCAGTGGCCGGGATACTGCGAGTGAGCGGCAGGATTTCTGGCGTGACCGGTGCGGGAATTGCGTTCATCCCGCGAGCAGCTGTGCTCGCCTCGCAATCACACCGGTCCCGTGTACCACCAAACCACGTCAGCCCAGTTCAAACCCCCACTACACCACGACTTTGCAAAGGCCCTGAGGATTTTCTGAGGCAGAAATATCATTCTGTGCAGGTATCGATGAGCACCGAAACAAGGAGCACACATGTTTAGACAGCTGAGCACTTGGGTGGCAATCGTAGTCGCGGCGATCTGTATTGGCCTTGGTGGACTGGCTACCCATACACTCCTGTACAAAGTCGGTGAGACTTCTACCACTCCGGCCTATTGCGGTGGCCAGGCGATGCAGCCGGGAGAAACCTGCAAGGTCACGAGTGCTGGCCATACCGAATACCACGGAGGGAGCCCTCACACCGAAAAACAAGGCGCAACGGCCCCAATCATCGGAGTTGTCATCTCTGCGATCCTCTTTGTGTTGTGCGTGGTTTTCCTCTTTAGGCGCTGGAAAGCGCAGTCCCGTACCTGACGCACTTCGCACTCCATAGGACGGGTCCACCCTCGAAATCATCCACAGCAGGAGAAGCGTTGATGGACGCGACAGCAAATAGTGCTTGGCGGGTCGGCGAGGTCATCGAGAACCTGTATGAGGTGCGCCAGGTGATCGAGTCCAGCGGGATGGGACTGGTGCATCGGGTGCATCACCGCGGCTGGAACATGGACTTGGCGGTCAAAACACCACGCCCGGAACTGATCACCTCACCGCAGCAGATCGCGGATTTCGAGTCCGAAGCCCAAACCTGGGTGGAGCTGGGTCTGCACCCCCATGTGGTGGCCTGCGTATATGTGCGGCGTCTAGGTGGGTTGCCGCGGGTATTCGCCGAATGGG
>NZ_DATJYB010000540.1:0-17405 GCF_035499775.1 Mycobacterium sp.
AGCACCCCACCTCCCGGGCGGCTGGTGCGCTCGCGGCCGGCATCCGGGCACTCCCCAAGGGCCGCCGGCTCCGCTACGAGCGCGCGGGCTCAGAACGACCATTCGGTACGGGCGCAAACGATCAGACCGCTGAACCATGAAATGACGCATAACGGCAGGGAGGATCAAGCGCGGTTCACTGATCAGTTCCTGTGGCGGTGCGTGATCAGCTTGCCGGTGTCGCTGTGGATCGCTTTCGCGTAAGAGCACCGATGTCTGCCGACCAGCGGTCAGCCGACGCGATTGGTCATTTGGAGGCGGGTTCTCTGTACGAATAGTAGTTGGATGACTCCGGAATATCATCACCGTCGGCTCGGTCCGCTGACTCCCCCATCCTGCCGCGATCTGCATCCCCGTACTACGCCTTCAGCGGCAGTAGAGTTGCCGCCCGTGAGCGAAAGGGATAACGACGCTGCGCGCAGGGTGAACTGGAAGTGGGTCGCGGCGTGGACGGCGTTCGGGATCGGGTTGCTATGCCTGGCCGCCGTGATGGAGGGCGTGGACAAGTGGGCGGGGGGTGTCCATCGATATCTTGGTCCACATCGGCGCCACGCTCCTGCTGGCCCCGCTGCTGCCGTTCCTGGAGAGGAGCCTCACCCGCAGCGTGGTCGAGCAGAACAGGCGGATGGTCCAGGAAGAGACCGCCGGGCTCCGGACACGGGTCAACTCACTTGCTACCCGGATCGACCAGCTTCAGCGTCGTGTAGATGAGGAGGAGACCGAGACGGCCCAAGGCGAGGACCGCATCATCGCGGCGCTGGAAGACCAGGTGTCATTCATGAACGTGGCGGGCGCGATGACTGTCGCCAATGCGGTTGGCGCCCTTCCTGAGGATGAAGTCACCATCGGCGCGAGCCTGAACCCTATGATCGACATCACGTTCAGCTGGCAGTTCCACATTTGGTGACGGGCGATTCTCAGAGCCCAGCGGGAACTTCCTCGGCGTTAGGGCACTGGTCGCGCCCGATCCGGGCGATGGCACGCCCGTTGTCGAGACGATCTGGTGGGCGAAGGAGAGCGCGGAATCGGTCATCAGGCGAATCAACGAAAAGCTCCGGGAACGGGACCGCTGGAACGGGCAGGGCACGATTAACTGGGAGCAGGTCTTCCGGGACCTGCACCGGGCAATCGTTCTGTCCGTCGCGTACAAGCGCCGCGACACCACCGCTAGCTGGCAGCTGCACGGTGGCCTATATGAGCTGCATGGGGAGGACTGGGCAATCACGGAAGCCGGGATCGAGTACCGCCCGAGCGGACAGGTGGTGCTGAGCGAGACCGACTTTCCCTCGGCGACCGACCCCTTGCGGTCGAGCCGCCTGTCAGATCCTTTCGTCTGGGCGCCCGACCCGCCAGATGGAGCGCCTACTGAGGAGTGGCGGCACATGTTGTGGCGTGGCCTGTTCACTTCCCGCTCGACCATGGTCCAGTTGCAGGCCAGCCGACTCGGTATCCGTGGAAGAAAATGCCCGCAGTTCCATAGCCATGACGATGCCCTTGCCGAAGCGGAACCGGCGCAACAGTGCACCAGTCGGCCGACCTGGCTGGCTGCGGGTGGTCCGCCAACCGAGTAGCTGTTGGTGGCACGATTTCTGAACGCGACGGCGTGATCAACAGCAACGCTGTTCGTGCACCATCGTCCTCCACGTTCAGCATTCCGGTCGGGGTGGACCGCATCCAAATGGACGCCGCACCGAAGCGGCACGGACGACCAGTTGCCCTCACAGACCGTAACCGAGTCGTGAAATCGTGCGGGAGATCGTCTGCCGATTATTTCTGCTGACGCCAAGGTCGTTGCAGCTTAGCCTCTGCGCGCAGACCCTCCAGTTCTGCGCGGTCTCCTCGCTGACCGAGTTGCATCGCGGCATGGGTGAATGCCCGGTTGCTAGCCTGTACGGTGACGATCATGAAGGCCGAAGAGGCTCTTGAGGTCCTGCGCGGGCTGGTCGCCGGGGGCCATCCGGGCCCCGGAGGACGAACCTCCGCGGGGAGCCGGGCCGGCCGAACTGGACAACCTGCAGGCCATGCTGGGCTGCGGTATCCCGTCGGTCCTGCGAGCATGGCTGTCGGTCTGCCGGGGAGCGGCGATCGGGCCGGGCGGTGTCTTCGGGCCGCGGCCTGATGCGCCATCGCTGGACATGGCATGGCGGCGTGACCTGTTCACGGGGGGCGGAAGCGGGCTGCCCTGGGCTGGCATCCCCGCCTTCTCGGCCGTGAGCACGGACCACGGCCGCAGGGCGCGCCGCACGATCAAGGCCGCGCTGGCCTCGGCCTGGATCGAGTTCGCCGGTGCCGCCCAGGTCGCGCAGCTGCGCCGCACGGTCACGACGAAAGGGAAGAAGACCGTCGAGGTTGTCTACCTCATCACCAGCGACTCCGATGCCGGCCCGGCCGCTCTGGCCGCCTGGATCCGCGGGCACTGGGAGATCGAGAACAAGCTCCACTGGTCCGCGGTGTCACCTATCAGGAGGATAAGTCCCTGGTCAGAACAGGAAACGCGCCGCGGGTGATGGCATCGCTGCGCAGCCTGGCCATCAGCCTCCTGCACCTGGACGACAAAGCCAATATCGCCGCCGCCAACCGCCACCACGCCCGCGACCCCAGCGCGCGCTAAGGCTGCTTCAGACCTCATGAACGACTTTGCCGCGTCCCTGGTGCTCCGGCCGACACGCCGGGCAGCCGGGAAATTGTGCCAGATCCAAAATTCAGCCGCCGTTGACACGCATGGAGGAAGATCTCCATACCATCTACACGCGTTCTGCTTCGTTCCTATATACGCGAGTTGTGGTGTTGTTAGACAAGGGCCGGGGTCGCAGGACAAAGCGCCGCGGCCAGCCACCAGGCCCTGAAGGCAACCATGATCACGCAGGGGGATGTTCGTGTGAGCCGCTGGCTTCCGTGCTCGCCATGGTGTGAGTGCGTCGACACAGACTGCCGCCCGTCGCCTGTGACCTTAACGCCGTCCGCATCAAAACTGTCGACGGACGCTGTCCCCAGGCTCAATGGCGGCGGGTGCGTGAGCCCAGTAAAGGTCGAGTCGCCAGGGCCGTGGGAGACATTCTTCCCGGATCCACCGGCAACCTGGCCGCTGGTGACCGGATCCGCCTTTGTAAAGGGTGGCGTGCAGGCGATATATCAGTCGGGGTCTACGCGATGCGGGCGTTGAGGGACGGTTCACTGCGCCGGCTGAGCTCGCAAGCCCGGTCCGGCCGCGGGCCGGAGTGCCCAACCGCCGCAAATCCCGTCGGCAGAACGCGGGAGCCGTAGAGATGAACACAGCTAGTGCCGGTGGCGTTGCTGACCTTGGCGGCGTGATTATTTGCGCCGCTTTGATGGCTGTGGCCGGCTCGCTGTTTTCGCGGAGATGGCGCCGATGGCGGCTCGCGGATCTTACGAAGCAGCCGAGCCCGGGTGTTACACCTGATGCCTTTCCCGGTGGTGTGGAAGGCGGGCTTGCTCGCGCCAATCGGGCTGTCTGGTTCACCAGAATTCGCCAGGCCGCCCGTCCGACGGGCGTGAATGCTGCCCCGCTGGGGGCCAGCGCTGGTTTGGACAGGGGACGGCAAGCGGGCAGCGTACGCCGGCTCACGCTGTGGGCGCTGGCGGCCGCCGCCTTCGCCGCTGCGTGGGTGGGGTTCAGCGCCCAAACCGCGCTTGCGGGAGACAGTAGTGACGGCACGTTCTCCACCAGCGTGTCGGTCACGGTGCCGACGTTTCACGGGATCGAGCCATCAATCGCGCTGAATTATGACTCGGCGAGGCCGGACGGGCTGGTGGGTGTGGGCTGGCGTTTGGACGCCGCCTCCTACGTTGCCCGGACCGGCCCGCACGGTGGGGCACCGCGCTTTGATGGCACAGACATCTTCACCCTCGACGGGGAGAGGCTCGTCGGGTGCGCACCCAGCTGCGCCACCGGCGGCACACACGAGACCCGCCGGAGCGACTTCACCCGGATCTCCTTTGACGGGAAGCGCTGGGCGCGCTGGCGGCCCGATGGCGTGCGGCTGGTCTATGACCCGCTGCCGCTGGCCGACGCCAAGGGCACGTACCGGTGGGCCCTTTCGACGGTCACCGACACGCACGGCAACACCGTCGCGTACGGCCATGACTGCGACGGCACCGAGTGCTATCTGAAGTCAATTGCCTACGCCGACGGCCCCGAGCGCTGCACGTTCCGGCCGCGCTTCGGGCAAGTCTGCTGGCCCGGCCCGGCGGGCGCGCGCATCCGTTTCTACTATGAGGACCGTCCCGACCCGGTCAGTTACGGCACCGGCGGAGCGCTGGCGGTCATCTCCAAGCGCCTGAAGACGATCGAGGTGCGGATGGGCGGCGACCTGGTGCGCGCCTACGCCCTCGCCTATCAGATCAGCAAGAGCACTGGAAACTCGCTGCTGCGCTCGGCCCAGACGTTCCCGAGCGACGCCAGCCTCGACATGGAAGGGAACGTCAGCGCCGGCGCGACCAAGCCGCAGCCGCCGACCGTGTTCAGCACCGCGTCGATGAGCGGCGGGGCCGGCGAGTGGTCGGCCAAGACGCTGCCGACCGGCGGGCTGACGTCGCTCGCTGCCCCCGAGAAGGCGTCCTACGACAGCGTCTTCAAGGACATCAAGATCCCGAATCGCGCGGGAGAGGCCTATGACCCGAGGACCCAAGAGGTCGTCCGGCTTCCGCACGGATCGGTGCAGGGCGACTTCGACGGCGACATGCGCACCGACGTAGCGTTCTGGGGCCAGACGTCGTGCGGCGGCAAGCTGCACATCACCACCGTGCTGGCGGCCCGCCCGGAGAGCCCGGTAGAGACCGGTCCCGAGCCGGGCCCGAACTCGCAGTCCTGCCGCGTCCCTAGCCTACCGTGGCCAGCCCTCGCCGCCGACGTCAACGGCGACGGCCGCGACGACGCCGTGCTGATGGGGCAGGTAATGCTGGCTGCCGGCGATGGAACATTTGCCGTCGGCGCGATGAAGGCGGGGGTCTTCGGGGAGGGTTCGAAGTGCACAGTCGCGGATGTGGACGGCGACGGCCGCTCGGACAGCGTGTGCATTGCCAAGGGTGCCGGGAGCGCCGCTGAGATCCGTACGGTCCGCCCGCTGCCCAGCGGCGAGTTCGCCGTGAAGAGCCAGCCGCTATCTACTCAGGGCGCCAGTCTCGATGCGGTGCAGCTGGCCGTCGGTGACGTGAACGCTGACGGCAAGGACGACGCGATGGTCGCCGAGCAGGTCCGGTGCGGCGACCGTTGCTGGACTTGGAAGCTCGAGACCGGCTTCGCCGACGGGTCGGGCGGCTTCGGCTCCTGGGCGGATCAGGAGCCCGGCTGGACGACGGGGTTTACCCCGCTTGGCACGAGCTATGAATGGGCGCTGGACGGCGGGGATTTCGATGGTGACGGCCGGGCCGACGTCGTGCTCACCCGCAAGGAGTTCCGCTGGGCGGCCGAGTGGGGCAACGACGTCGCGTATGTGGCGACCTCGCCTAAGACCGCCGGTGCGGCGCCGTCCGGGCCGTTCGTGCCAAAGCCCGCCGTGCAGCTTGGGGCGAGTGGCACGGTCGCGGGCGACAGCAACGGTGATGGGAAGGATGACCTGCTGACCAGCGGCGGCGAAGCCCTCGCAGTCGGCGACGGGCTTTTCTCCTGGGTGCCGGGACGGGTGACGGGCTGCGGTGCGCCCGCCGATACTAACGGCGACGGCCGCGCGGACCGGCTATGCGTGGCCGACTTCGACGTCGACGAGTTCACCGCGCATGACACCGTCGCGCCGAACCGGCCCGCGGACCTGCACCGCTGGATGCCGGCGGATGTGACGGGCACCGGCCGGCAGGCTCTGGTCTACGTCCAGTTCCGCAATCCCGGCTACGAGGTCTATACGCTGACCAGGCAGCCGTCGGGGAAGTTCAGCCGCTCCGCGCAGACGATCTTGTCGCAGGACTTCTCGCCGCTGGACAGCCCGGACGACGAGCCGCCGTTGACTAACGCGAACGCCGGGGCGTGGATGCCGCTGGACGTCGGCAGCCCCAAGGCGGCCGGCGGGGGCCCGGACGGCAAGACCGACCTGGTCATGGTCGACCGTGACGGCGGAAAGCTGCGCGTCTACACGCTACTGTCGACCGGCAGCGGATGGGAGGCGAAAGCCGACGCGCCGTGGCCCGGCAACTATGGCCCGGCCGATGTGCAGAACTGGCGCCCGGCGAATCTCAACGGCGACGGCCGGGCCGATCTGGTCCACCTCGTGACGGCTGGGCCGGGGGTGCGGGTCGAATACCTGCTGTCCAAGGGCGACGGCAGCTGGACGAGCGGCACAACGTCTGCCTACTTCGCTAAGGCGACGCCCGCCCAGGGCGCGCGGCCTGACATTCCGGCGTTGGGGGCCGCCAACGTGCAGGACTTCCGCTCGATCGACACCGACGGCGACAGCTTCACCGATTTCGTCTTCGCCGAGCGCCTGGAAGACATCACAGCCGAATGCCGCGGCGACAATGCCCGCGATCACGACTGCGGCACGGTCATCCGCAGCCTCGCCGGCAATGGCGACGGAAGCTTCAGCGAGCGCACTGACAGCGACCCGGCGAAGTTCACCGCCGCCCAGGTACACGCGTTGGAGACATCTGACTTCAACGGCGACGGCCTGGGCGATCTCAGCCTGCTCCGGCTTGGACCGGGCTGCCTGTGGGTGGAGGCGTTTGTCTCGACCGGCGCCGGCTGGACGCTGGATGAGGCGCCGCCGGCAGCCGGGTGCCGCCCGCAGGTCGGCGTCGAGGACACCAACAACACCCGGCTCGGCGACGTCGACTACGACAACCGCACCGACGTACTCCACCTGTCTCGCTACCTCGACCAGGGCACCGGCAAGACCGCCGTCCACCTGCTGTCGAACCGCGCCGGGCAGCGCTGGCCGGTGAGCGACCCGCCGGCGCTCGCGCTGGAGCATCCCGACACGTGGGCCTATGCAAGCATGGATACCGACAGCGACGGCCGCTCCGAGCTGGTTCACGTCGACGGCGTCCGGCTGGACACGCTGCGCTTCGATACCAGCTCCGACCTGCTCAGTGAGATCGATAACGGCCGCGGCGCCACCACGCGCGTCTCCTACCGGCCGCTGGCTGGCGCGCGCAGCTACCTGCCCTCAGGGTCGCTGCCGACCGTGGTCGATACGGTGACGACCAGCGACACCGCGCACGACCCGCCCGTCGAGGAGACGACGAGCTGGACCTACCAAGGCGCCCGCTGGTCAGAGACGGAAAACGAGCTGCTCGGCTTCGAGTCCGTGCGCTCGACGCAGGGCGGCTCGGTCGCCGAGACAGGCTACGAGCTGAGCGGCGCCTGCGGCGCCCGGCCCGCTTCTGTCTCCGTCGAGGACACCAAGGGCAACGTGCTGACCTTGAGCGACTCCGAATTCTCTCCCCCCGGCTCCGCGCCGCCGTTCAGATGCCTGACCCACAAAGTCGTCGCGCGCGACTGCGAGCAGCACGATCGTCAGATGCCGCCCGCCGAAGGGGACGAGGACAAGCCCAAGAAGGACTGCCGGGAGAGCGACACCGTCCCGGCCACGACGACGAGCTTCGATTACGACGCCTACGGCAACCTCACCAGCAAGACCGAGACCGGCGCGCGCGCCGGCCGCCGCACGACCACCGGCTTCCAACCGAACACCGACGCCTACATCGTCGACCGCCCTGCGCGCCAGCAGACAGATGAGTACGACCCCGACGCCCCGGCAGGCGAGGAGTGGCGGCGCACGGCGGCGACCGAGTACGTCTATGACGGCAACAGCGCCTGGGACAGCCCGCCCGGCGCCAAGGGCGAGCTGCGCCGCGCGCGCGCCTGGGATGACCGCGCCGACCAATACGTCGAAGCCAGCTTCGGCTACGACGCGCACGGCAACCTGACCACGACGACCGGCCCTACCGGGGTCGTCGAGCAGACCGACTACGACACCGAGCGCGCGCTGTTCCCGGTCAAGATCTGCAATCCCGCCGTCGGCTGCCGCACGCAGACCTGGAAGCTCAAATTCGGGGCACTTGATACCGCCACCGACCTCAACGGGCAGACCACCGGCTACGACTACGACGCCTACGGCCGCCCGACCAAGGTCACCAACCCCGACGGCGGTAGCAGCTCGACCTCGTACCTCGACGAAGGCAGCTTCCACGGCGCCGACTCACAGCGGCAGCGGATCCGCACCCAGACCACCGACGGCAGCCGGGGCGACGGTGTGCTCTGGCAGGAACAGCTCCTCGACGGGCTCGGGCGCGCCTACAAGACGATCCGCGAGGGCGACGGCTCCGGCCCGATCGTCTCAGAGACCCGGTTCGCCGACGCCTCTGATCGCCCCGCCGTCACCGTCGACCCGCACGTCGGCTGCTGCGGCGCGTGGACCGAATACAGGTACGACGAGGCCCACCGGCCGGCCAGGACGATCCTGCCCGACGGGGCCACTAGCGAGACCGAGTACCGGCCCGGCGCCACGCTCGCCCGTGACCCGGCCGGCCGGGAGACGACCGCCGTGCGCGACGAGTTCGGCCGCACGATCCGCATCGAGCAGCTCGACCGCCACCCCTGCCCCGGCTGCGCGCCGAGAACCTCGACGACCAGGTACCGCTACGATGCGCTCGACCGGCGCACCCGCATCACAGACCCCAAGGGCAACCTCACCACGACCGTCTGGGACTCCCTGGGCCGCAAGGTCTCAGAGCACGACCCCGACCGCGGCGAGCGCAGCTGGACCTGGCGCGACGACGGTAGCCCCGACACCGCCACCGACGCCAAGGGTCAGGTCACCCGCTGGTTCTACGACGACGCCGGCCGCCCGGTCCGCAAGACCGAAGCCCGCGCCGCGGGCCCGATCCTGCCCGAGCGCACGATTGAGTGGATCTGGGACCGCGACCCCTCAGACGGCGGCAACACGCATGGATACAGCCTCGGACGCCTCATCCGCGTCGAATACAGCTCGCCCGGCGTCTCCGGCAGGACGGACAGCTGGTATGACCGGATGGGCCGGCCCGAGCGGACCCGCCAGTGTGTCGACGACAGCTGCGCCGAGCTCGGCTTCGGCTACGACAAGGCCGGCCGGCTCGCCACGCTCAGCTACCCCGACGCCCAGCGCGGGCTCAGCAACAAGTCCGAGCAGGTAACCCAAAGCTATGACGGCGCCGGACGGCTCGCCTCGGTCACCGGCCACGACCCCGCCAGCCTCAAGCCCGACACCGCCTACGCCACTCAGCTGTCCTACGACCCGCTCGGACAGCTCAAACAGCTCACGCACAGCAACGGCGTCATCGACAGCCTCTCCTACGACGACAACGACACAGCCCGGCACTGGCTCGACTCAATCACGGTGACACGCCCCGCCTCCCCCACCGGCGATCTCCTCTACAGCGCCAGCTACCAGCACAACCCCGACGGCAAGCTCCGCAGCCAGACCGAGACCCCCGGCCAGCTCAGCCAGGAGTACCAGTACGACGACCTCGGCCGGCTGACCACGGTCACGGCCAGCGACCCTGACCGCAGCCGCGACTACGGCTACGACGAGCTCGGGCGGATGACCTCCAGCTCGACTGCCGGCGGCTACAGTTACGGCGACAGCGCCCACCTGCACGCCCCTACCAGCACCGGCAAGGGCCACACCCGCAGCTACGACCCAAACGGCAGCCTCGAGACGCTCCACGACCCCGGCGGCCGCGACCTGACGATCGACTGGACCGTCAGCGGCATGCCAGAGCGCATCGTCAGCCGCCCCAACGGCACAGCCACCACGATCGGCTACGACGCCGGCGACCAGCGCGTCGTCAAGCACGACCAGCAAGGCACGACCTACTACCTCGGCCGCTACCTGCAGCAAGACCCTGGTGGCCGGCTCGTCAAGTACTACTGGGCCGGCGACCGGCTGATCGCCGTTCGCGACGGCAACGGCAAGCTCACCGACTACCACCAGGACCGGCTCGGCTCGACCAGGCTGCTCACCAACGCCAAGGGGGTCGTTGTTGAGCGCCATGACTACGACCCCTACGGCAAACCGCTCAACCCCCCGGCCGGCGACGGACGCCTCTGGCAGAGCCAGCGGCACGACCACGACAGCGGCCTCACCGACTTGACCGCCCGCTACTACGACCCCGAACTCGGCCAGTTCACCGCCGCCGACAGCATCATCCCCGACCCCTACCGCCCGCAATCGCTCGACCGCTACGCCTACACCGAGAACGACCCGATCAACTACACCGACCCCTCCGGGCACATCCGACGGGACATCGACCTAAAGAAAGAGCAAGAACACCAGGGGTTTGCCTACCAATGGATGTACTTCAAGTCGCTCGCCGCCCAATGTGCCTGGTTTGGGCAGTGCCCCGAGACGGCCGCCCCCGACCGGCGCATCTACAAGGAAACCCCAGGGCGAGCCAGCACCCCTAATGCCGAGAGCGGCTGCCCGAGTTGCAAGCTCGGCGGCAAGACGCTCACGCTGGATCCGGACATCATGGAAATGATCACCAACCCCGGCGGGACTCCTGCGACAGCGGAAAAGGCTCAGGCACCCGCAGACGCAGGCAGCGCCGAGGCGACTGAGGCAGTCGGAGCCAAGGACGCCGGTAGCGGCGACCCGTCCGAGATCGTGATAGCGCAGTGGATGGTGGCCGCCGAGACCTCGACGGGGAGCTCTGCAACCTTGGCCGAATCCAGGTCCTTTGTTCGGCGCGCACTCGATCTCACGCTCGATCTCGTGTATCCCGAACGGCATCTACTGCGAGGTCCGTACGTCGAGGCAGCCGGCTCCGGGTGCATCTTCATATGCTTCGCGGCGGGCTCGTTCGATATCGGCATCGTAGCTACCCCGGTTGGGCCTGACGATTGGTTCGTCGGCGAGGTAAGGGGGTTCATCAGCCTCGGCGGCGCCTTCACCGGCTTCACGCTTGGACCAGGCAAAGGGCTAGCGGAACCGATCGGCCCGATCGGCCATATAGTGCCTGGGATCGGGGTCTACCCGTCATTCGGTCTCTCGTCCAGCTTGGGTTTCAGCGTCATGGGTCTCTGGTCGGATGAGGTCCGTACCATCGCGGATTTCTCTGAGTGGGCACGTAACCTCAGTGGAGGGCTCGGTCCATTCACTCTGGGAAGATCGACGAATACCTCTGGCCAGCACATCTACAATTATGGCCTCGGATCGTCGAGGGGCAATCCCGTCGGCGTCAGCGTCTATAACACCTATACCTGGACATTCCCGTAAGCGGGCAAGTGCGATTCCAGCCAATAGTCACGTCACTGCCATCCCAACCCGATAAAGCGAGACGAACTCATGAACGCACGGCTCCCACTGGCCGCGTGGCTGCTGATCGCGATCACGGCCGTGGTCGCCGTGGCACTGTTGCTCATGCCGTCCGACGCGGCCGCCCAGGCGACCTTCCAGGTCAACAGCTTCGGCGATGCGACCGACGTGAGCCCCGGCGACGGGACGTGTGCGACGGCGGCTGGGCAGTGCACTCTGCGTGCGGCGGTCATCGAGGCGAACATGCTGCCGGGCGACGACACGATCGCGTTCGGCATCGTGGGCACGTTTACGCTCGGCCTACACGGCTCGGGCGATGACATGTCACTCACCGGCGACCTGGACATCACGGACAATCTGACGATCACCGGCAATGGGACTACCAAGACCGTCGTCGACGGGGACGGAACCGACCGCGTGTTCCACATCGATCCGCTCGGGAGCGGCCCTAGGGTACGGATGAGCGGCCTGACCGCCCAGGACGGAAACACCCCGGGCGAGGGCGGCGGAATCCTTAACGCGGGAAAGGCCGATCTGGAGCTGAGCAAGGTCGCAGTCACGGGAAACTCGGCCAGCAGGGGCGGCGGGATCGCTAATGCGAGCAACTACGCCAAGGCGACACTCGGCGACGTGGTCGTCAACTCCAACCAGGCGACCCAGCACGTCGGGGGCCTATCGAACCATGGCACCGCATATCTGACCGGCGTGACGATCGACGGGAACACGACGGCGGGCGACACCGGTGGGATGTCCGCAGGCGGCCTGTCGTTTCTCACCAATGTCACGATCAGCAACAACACGGCAAACGGCGCCACCGGCAACGGCTGGACCGGTGCGCTGGCCATCGGCGGTTCGGCGACGATCCGCAACAGCACGATCAGCGGCAACACAGGCGACCCAGGCGGGATCTGGAACGGCGGAAAGTCGCGGCTGACAAACGTCACCATCGAGGGCAACACCGGGGCGATCTTCAACTGCAACAACTGCGGCGGCTCGATCACGCTGACCAACACGATCGTCTCCAACAGCGGGTTCTGGCCGACGATCAACTGCTACGGGACCGTCACGTCAGCAGGCCACAACCTGGACAGCGGCAACGGCTGCGGGTTCTCCGCGCCCGGCGACATCGTCAACACCAGCGCCGCCCTTGATCCGCTCGCTAAGAACGGCGGCCGCACACGGACCCACGCACTGGTGCCCGCCAGCCCGGCAATCGATGCGGGCGACCCGGGTAACTGCCCCGCCGTCGACCAGCGCGGCGTTCAGCGCCCGCAGGGCGCGGGCTGCGACATCGGCGCCTACGAACGCCAGGCAGACAGCTTCGTCGTCAACAGCCCCGTGGACGCGGTCGACGCCAACCCCGGGGACGGCATCTGCGGGACCGCCGTGCCGGCCCAGTGCACGCTGCGCGCCGCGGTCATCGAGGCCAATGCCCATCCCGGCCCGGACATCATCACCTTCGGCTACGACGGGAACTTCCGCCTGACCCGGCCGGGCGCCTTCGAGGACGCCGCCAGCACCGGCGATCTCGACGTCACCGGTGACCTTGTGATCGAGGGCCGCGGCACGGCGCAGACGATCGTCGGCGGCCTCGGGAAGCGCTTTCAGGACCGCATCCTCCATGTGGACCCCTCCGGCACCTCCGACATCACCGTCCGGGTGTCGGACCTGACCATCGAGAACGGCCATGCCTTCGGCTTGGGCGGGGGAGTCGCAAACGGAGAATCCGCGTCGCTGACCCTGACGCGCGTGCTCGTGCGCTCCAACAGCGCGAGCGGAGCCGTCGCCAACCTGGGCGGCGGCATCCACAACGCAGGCGAGTTGGAGCTCCGCGACGTCGACGTCGTCTCGAACTCGGCGAACGGCAACACCGCCAGCGTCGGCGGCGGGATCGCGAACAACGGCACGCTTACCATGACCGACACGAACGTCGGCCAGAACCGGGCTCAGGCCGAGGGCGGCGGCCTCGACAACGGCCAGCGGGCGAGGGCTGTCATCACGCGCAGCGCCTTCCGCGGCAACATCGCCGCGGGAAACGCGGCGCGATCTGGAACCGCGGGATCGTGAAGCTGACGAACGCGACGCTTAGCGGAAACGACGCCGGACCGCGCGGCGGGGGCCTCCACAATCTGTTGGGCTCCGCGACGCTCACGAACGTGACAATCACCGCGAACTCGTCCGGCCTGGCGGGCGGCGGGATCTCGAATAGTGGCGGCACCACACGTCTCGAGAACACGCTGGTCGCGAATGCGAGCCTACCGGCCGGCCAGGACTGCTTCGGCGCGATCACCTCCGCCGGAGGCAACCTTGACAGTGGCACGAGCTGCGGGTTCTCGACACTCACCGGTATCTCCAACACAAACCCGCTGCTCGGCCTGCTCACCGACAACGGCGGTCGCACCCCGACGCACGCGCTTTTTGCCGGCAGTCCCGCCATCGACGCGGCCCAGCAAAGCGCCTGCCCAGCGACCGACCAGCGCCTCGTCCCACGCCCGCAGGGCAGCGGATGCGACATCGGCGCCTACGAACTACTGCGATGACCGTGGCCTGCGCTGTCCACGTTGCGGAACCGCAGGAGGGCGATTCTCCAATGCTCGGCTGCAGATCTGCTCTATGTCGGCGGGGCGGTCGCGGTGACCGCTGTCATACCTATCGTGACCAGGCGTTACAGTTCTGGGTTGCTGAATTTCGCCGCGCCTTCGCCAGAAGATAGCCAACATGACATAAATTCCGGTTCTGTGTCCCTTCAGAGGACCGTGCCGAGAGACTGTTCCGGTACAGAACGGCGGCGATGTGCGCGCGAGGATGACCGGCGTTGGTTACCGAATGTCACCTGGTTGGCCCGGCCGCGGCTGGCGTTCAGGGACTTAAGCAGGCGCGCTGGACTGCCGGACGCAAAGCCTTGACGGCCAGGTTGCCTGGACATCGGTGACGGACTTTACCGGATGGACTGCGAAGGGTCACCCGCGGGCAAGTAGCTCATCGAGTATCTCGCCCTGACGGTGATAGCCGGCGAGATGGCCTTCGTCTTCGCTGAACGTGATCAGCCGCGCGTTGGGCAGCTGGCCGACCAGGCGTCGTGCGGCCGACAGCGGAGCGTTTGCGTCCTTGGGCGCGTGCCACCAGGTCACCGACGTCTGGACCGCGGCCAGGTCAACGTCATCCCAGGGCGAGGCGATTGCGAAGGCCTCATCGGCCCAGCCGTCCACGCCCTGCCGCAGCGCTTCTTTGCTGGCGATGATCAACTCGGCCTGCCACTGCGGGTCGGCCATCACCGCCCGGTCGGCGGCCGGAGCCCGATCCATCACGGCCTGGAGTACCGCGACCGGGTCGTCGAGCATGGCGGCCCGGATGGGCTCCATCAGTCGGCGTAGCCCCTCCGCGTCACCCTTCTGCACCAGCCCGTGCGCGTCGGCGTTGAGCCCGATCATCTGCCCGGCCTCATCGCTGGTGCACGGGGCGGCGCCAACAAGCACCGTCATAGCGCGAACGCGGTCGGGGTGCTGGGCGGCGAAGGCCAACTGGTGCGGTGCGGAACCGCTGCCGCCCATGACGTGGACGGCCCTGAGCCCGAGGTGATCCAAGACCGCCGCGAGATCGTCAGCCGGCGCACCGAAGCCCCGCCCCGGCAGCCGGGTCGAGGCGCCGAAGCCGGGACGCTCGGTCGTAATGACCCGCAGATGCCGCTGCGTCCACGGCCCCCGGTCAGCCCGCAGCGAGTACCGGCATCCCGGCGTTCCGGGAACCCGCAACAAGGGCAGCCCCGCCTCATCGCCGAACTCCGACCAGGCCACGATTCGCCCGTCTGGACGCTCAAGGCTCAGATCACGGACGCCCTCCAGGACCGCTTCGGTCACAATCGAGAATCCTTACAAAACTCTGCACCTAAGACAAGCCAAGACGCGACGCCGCCCAGCGGATTTCTGTCCCGCGATTCCATTCAGGGGAGCCCAGAACTGGCCCGCAGAACACCGTCCCCAGCGGCCGCGGCTACTACGTCTTCGACGACGACAGCACCACCGTCCGGGACTTCCTCGCCGGGCTCCTCTAGGCGCACGGCCTGACCCTGCCCGAGGCCACCATCCCCGGACCGGCCGCGGCCGGCCTGGCCCGGGCCCTCGACATCGCATGGCGCATCACCCGCCGCCCCGGCGACCCGCCCCTTACCAGGATGATCGTCGATCTCAACCGGGGTCCCTTCTTCATCTCCGATGCCCGCGGCCGCCAGGAACTCCGGTACCAGCCCGTGATCACCCGCCAGCAAGGCATCCAGCGGCTGCGCGACGCCCTGCGCGCCACCGTGCAACCGGCTACCCAGGACGTCTTATCTGCGGGCGGTTCCCGCAGCACACCGTCGCTCCGCGGCGGGCAGCGTCCGGCGCAGCCCGTCCCGGCCCGCCGTGGTGCGGCCGCTGAACCCCCGCCGCGCCCGCTGGACCCAGTCCTGTTCGCTGACCGCGCCGGGTTCGGCGGGCAGGTAGTGGCTGAGGATGAGCTCCCCGGCCCCGACCCGTTCGGCCACCGGCCCGACCTCGCTGACATCGGTGTGCAGCCCGGCCATCCGGTCCAGCGCGGCGTCGGCCCAGCCGGGCGAAGTCGAGCCCGGCGTCGGCGAAGCCGGACGGCGTGCCGCGGCCGCAGTCGACCACAAAGACCCGGCCATCCACGACCAGCGCGGAGGAAATCCCGGCCCGGCCAGGCACCGGCAACGGCGCACCAGCCGTGCCCAGCAGCACCAATTCGGTTGCCATCTGACCATACTGCCCCGCCGCCCATGCAGCCACGATGCGGCCCCGCCGTGGCTGGTCCCTGACCCCACCGAGTGCTCACGCCCGGCTTGCCGATTCGAGTCGGTCCGAGCTACCCAGCCCGCATTTGGAGCCGGATGCAGGGTGCTGCTCGCGGTTCCGCAGCACCCTCCCGCCACACGATGACAGGTCGCGCTCAGCGGGTGGGACCATCTTGTTCCAGGCTTGCAGCAAGGGCCAGCAGCGCACTGTCTGTGCCACGGGCGCCCAGGATCGAGAGCCCGAGCGGGCAGCCATCGAGTGTTCCAAGGGGGAGCGTAAGCTGTGGCAGGCCGCCGAGCCCGGCCATGCACAACAGTGCGATCGCCCGTGCCCGAAAGGCGACCTCGACATCATCAGAAGGAGAGTGCCGAAGAGGCGCGGCGCCCGGTGCCGTCGGCAGGCAGAGCGCAGTGCCCGGTGGCACGCGCTCGCCGAGACGCTCCACCACGGAGGCGCGAAAGGCGCGCTGCCGCTCGGCGTCGTCCTCCAGCACCGTTGCGGCGTGAGCGATGCGCTCCCGGATCCCGGGGCCAAGCTCGGGTCGCGCCCGCTCGACCCAGTCGCCGAGACTGCGCCAGATCTCGAACGCCTGGATCGTGGTGAAGCACTCCGCCCACCGCTCCAGGCCCTCGTCGCTGACCGTGATCTCGCTGCTCTGGCCAACCGCGTCACACAGCCTCGCAACGGAGGCGGCAAGCGAGCGCTCTACAGATGAGCCGGCCAGCTGGAAGGCGTCGCGGGCCACGATGATCGTGGTGACGCTGCCGGGCAGCCCGGCGTCGGCGGCGCTGGCGAGCAGGATGTTACCGGCACGTGCGAGGACGCCGGCTTCGCGAGCCATCCATCCCACCGTGTCGAAACTCGGCGCGAAGGGACACACGCCGTCGAGGGGTATGCGCCCGTGCGTTGGGCGCATGCCGTAGATCCCGCAGTACGACGCGGGAATACGCGTCGACCCGGCACAATCGCTGCCAAGGCCGACGTCGCACAGGCCACCGGCGACAGCAGAACCCGCTCCACTCGACGACCCGCCGGGCAGACGATCGGGACAGCGCGGGTTCATGGGGGTGCCATAGTGCACGTTCTGGCCCGTTAGCGAATAGGTCAGCTCGTCGCAGATCGTCCGGCCGACCAGCCGCGCGCCGGCGCCTAGCAGTGAGGCGACGGCCGGGGCTGTGCTTGCCGCGGGCGGATGCGACTCAAGCCAGGCCGGCTGACCGAATCCGGTGCGCGACCCGGTGACGTCGAAGATGTCCTTGACGCTGAACGTCAGGCCATTCAGCGGCCCTTCCTGCACCGGCTCTGCCTCGACGTGGTTGACCCGGCAGAA
>NZ_DATJYB010000541.1:0-28211 GCF_035499775.1 Mycobacterium sp.
TGGAAGGGATCGCGGCGTCCGTCGTGGTACCCCATTTCCGACCGGTCCGTTGCGCACGATCGACGACGTGGAGTACGCGACCATGGAGTGGGTCGATTGGTACAACAATCGCCGCCTGCACAGCCAGCTTGACTACGTTCCCCCCGAAGAATACGAAGCCGCCTACTACGCTCAAACCGAGGCGTCCCAGCCGGCAACGTCTCAACTATGAAGCCGGCATCAAACCGCGACGGTTCGTCTAGGAGTGCCCGATGATCAAGGTTTTTGGATACCTGAGGCGCAAGCCCGGCCTGTCGCCGCAGGCCTTCGCCGAATACTACGAGCACAACCACGTACCACTCGTACTGAGCACGGCATCTATGCCAATGGTCTACAAGCGCAACTACATCCAGCGTGGGGACGCCTTCAACATCGAAGGTGATGAGATCAGCTTTGATTGCATGACCGAACTCGTCTTCGCTGACCGGGACGGCCTGTCCGCCTGGATGGCCAGTCTTGGCGTCGATGAAATTGCTCGAGACGAAGAGAACTTCATCGATCGAGCCGCAACGCGAGCCTACGTGGTGGACGAGCGCACCACCACGAGCTGAGCGCCGCGCCGCAACCCAATTCAGCCTGAACACCCTGTCTCGGGTCGGGCGGGTACCAGGCCCGACGCTGGCGCCCTTCTGTCAATGTATGGCCGGGGATCGAGCGACGCGGCAGCCCAGGGCCGCGACACCGTCACGGGGCGTAGTAGCCCGTGGATCCTTGGATACGAGGCTGCCTACTACGCTTAATCCCAGGCGTCCCAGCCGGCGACGTCAACTACGAAGCCGGCATCAAACCCGAGCTGGTTCATCAACCCTTTGCGCGTGACGTGTGCGATGATGACGTATGACCGGATTCTCCAATGAATCACCCACTCACGCAACGCAACCCGGTGCATCTCTGGGAGTCTTTCGTGCGCCCGGAGTCGGTGAACGTCTCGACATCTGAGGGATCGGACACCTTTTCCGCCTCACCGCCGACGACACCGGGGGGCGGTTCGCCGGCGAGGAATTCACCGTTCCGCGCAACGCGACATGCGTGCCGCCGCACATCCACGACGCGCACGACGAGTACTTCACATTCTTGACGGTCAACTCACCTTGTGGGCCGGCAACGCGGAGGTGGTTGCCGACGCGGGCGCTGTCGTGGCGGCTCCACGCGGCGTGCCGCACGGCTACCGCAACGACACCGAACAGCCCGCCACGGCGCTGTGCCTACATACACCGGCGGGCTATGAGAACTACTTCCGCGAAGTGCGTGCCGCCATTGCGCGCGGAGAGGAAATGTCTGAGGACAGGCTTGTACAGTTCCGGGCAAAGTATGCGACCCGGCCATATCCGGCACGCTGAGCAAAACGTTGCAAACGCCGGCGAGGAAGTTATGCCGCTTCTTCGTGAAGCTCCGGACTGGTCAAGACGCGCACGAAGTCTTCTATTTGGTCAGGTGAAATATTCCATTTGCAGTCGGCCGAGGCTTGCCTGACTGCCGAGATGATAAAGGGCATTTCTTCCGCCTGGATGGCGTCTTTCTCCGCCGGGAACATAGCCCGTGGCTTTTCGCCCGACTTGACAAAGTTGAATATTGCTTTGAAAGCTTCTGACCGCTCAGTGGCTGCCGGACTGTTGATTGCATCCTCCGCTGCTGCAAATGCCGCGAGCGTTGCTGCCAGCTTGTCGGGGTGTTCCAAGAGCTCCGCGACTTGGGATTCGCGAGCAGAACCTTTCTTCCCTCGCAGCCCGTGGAAGCGGAGGATCGCCTCCACGATGTTCATCACTCCTTCCATGTAGACGACTTCGAATCTCTGCTGCGGGAAGATTCTGATTCCTTCTTGCTCTCGCAAGTCCGCGCCCTCGGGCAGAGTGCCCACACCCAGTCTGCGATGCTGAAGAGTAGCTACTTTAGTTACCCTGTCCATTTGGCTGCGACTGAAAGTGTATGTTTTGGCGAACCTCTCCACCGCGGGTTTGAGGCCATCACCTACCTGCAGCGACGCCAGTGCGGCCCGGCCAACGTAGGGGCCGACAGCTATGAGCGTATTGGGCACCTTGATTTCGGCGTTGACATAGGCGCGAAAGCATTCCGGGCTGACACAACCATCCTCGTTATTTTCCGACATTGACACTTGCTGTCTTCCTTCCTGAGGGTTGTCACGGTGTCTTCTTGTACGCTCGTTCGCCGGCGATCCAGGTTTCGTCCACGTTGCGGTCGTCGCCGACCGTCATGACGCCGAAAAGCAGTTGTGCCGCCTGGTCCACAGTCTGCGGACCGCCCTCGACGATCAGCGATTGGCGCCAGCGCATGGCCGCCTGCCCCGCGTTCCAGTCGATCGCCACGAAGTCAGCCTCCCTGCCCTTGTCGAAATTGCCCAGCAGATCATCGAGGTAGAGCGCGCGGGCACCGCCAAGCGTCGCCAGGTAGAAGGCTCGATACGGCGACAGGACGTTGCGCTCGGCCTCCGCCGGGTCCTGCTCGCGCGGGTCCACCGAGCCGTCGAGCATGGTGTTGTTACACATGCCGACCTTGTAGGCCTCCTCCAGGAGCGAACCATGCTGAGGGCGTTGCCACCGCCCACGTCGGAGCCCAGCGCAACGCGAACAGGATGCTCGGGGTCGAGGGCGCGCCCGAGGCGGAACAGGCCGCTGCCCAGGAACAGGTTCGACAGCGGACAGAAGGCAATGGTCGCGCCCGCCACGGAGAAGCGGCGCAACTCGTCGCGCGACAGCCAGACACCGTGCCCGGCAACGAATTTAGGTGTCAGGAGGCCGTATTTGGCATGCACCGCCGTGTAATCGGGGCAATCCGGGAACTCGGAGTGCACAAACCGCACCTCGGAGGGGTTCTCGGAGACGTGGGTGTTGATCCAGCAGTCCGGGTGCTCTTGCTTGAGCTGCCGGCAGCGTTCGAGCATCTCGGATGAGCACACACCAGGGAAGCGGGGCGTAATAGCGTAAAGGTTCCGGCCCTGGCGGTGGTAGCGCTGGATGAGCCGCTTGCTTTCGCGGTAGAAGTCGTCCGCCGTGATCAGGAAATCGTCCGGTGCTACGCGGTCGATACCGGCCAGCCCGGCCACGACGCGCATGCCGCGCCGGGTCGCCTCCTCGAAAAACTCCTCGGTGGACGCCGGGAAGCTGGTGGTGAAGGCCATTGCCGTAGTCGTGCCGCCGGCCAGCAGAGCGTCGAAAAAATAGCCCGCGGCGGTGCGCGCGTAGCCGCGGTCCCGGTATTTGAGTTCCTCGGGGAAGACCCAGTTCTGCAGCCAGTCGAGCAGTTGATTGCCGAACACACCCAGGACGCGGAGTTGCGGGAAGTGGATGTGGCCGTCGATGAAACCGGGAAGGATCAGGCGATCTTCCAGATGGGTCAGCGGCAGGTCGGCATGGCGCCGGGAGAGGTCGGCGAACTCGCCGAAGTCCTCGATAATGCCGTCCCTGACGACCAGCAGGCCATCGCCGACAAAGCGCGCGGACCGGTCCTCATGGCCGGGTGCTGCCACGGGTCGTCCACGAAATCGAAGAAGCTCCCGCGGATCGCGCAACTCGCCGGCATGAGATTCTGTCTTATCCGCCCAGGGCGCTAGCTGCGAGGTCGTAGATCTCCTTGGGCGCTTTCGACGGAGCTCCGGTGTCGAACGGAGGGTGGGGGTCGTATTCGATGGACAGCTGAATCGCCTGCGCCACTTCGGGTCCGGCGATCTTGGCGGCAAGCGTGAGGGCAACGTCGATGCCTGCCGAAACGCCGGCGCCGGTCACGATCCGTCCCGCGGTGACGATACGTTGTTCGGTCGGTAGGGCACCGTAGGAGGCAAGGTCGTCGTAGTCGTGCCAATGGGTGGTGGCGGGTAACCCTTTGAGCAGCCCCGCCGCGCCGAGCAGCAGTGCCCCGGTGCACACCGAGGTGGTCCACGTCGTGTGCGGATGGGCTTCGCGGATCCAGTCCACGATCGCATGCCCGTCTGCGGCGTACTGGCCGGCGATCGGACTACCCGGTACGAGCAGTACATCGGGCCGCGGAACGTCGGCGAAGGTCGTATCGATGCGGAGGTGCACCAGGTCGTGCTGGTCGTCGAGAACTCCCGTGCTCTCGGCGCAGAGGACGACTTTCGCGTCGGGCAGGAAGCCGGGCAAGTAGGTGAGCACCTCATAGGGGCCCATCGCGTCCAGCGCAGTGAATCCCTGGTAGAGGCCGATGGCGATGATCACGAAGTCCTCCTTACGGAACCGTTGTGCTGTTGCTACCGGGAAGCCGGGATCGCCTTGTCGGACAACATATTAGCCGCTCTTGCATTCCCGGAAGAGCTTGTAGACCTCGACCGCGTCGGCGCGCGCGTCGAGGCGCATGGGCAGGCGCCGCTGGTCCCACGGCTTGGCAAACTCACCGTAGAAGGTGCTCGGCTCGATGTACTTGTCGTGACCGCTCGCCATGTACGGCGAGGTGGACTCGCGGGTCGCCATGAAGACGACTTCGTCTGGCGCGCAGTGATACAACGCCCCCAGACACATCGGGCACGGATGGGCGATGGCGTAGACCGTGCATCCGGTCAGGTTCTCGGTGCCCAGCTTCCGGCATGCCTCGCGAATAGCGCGAATCTCCGCATGGTCGGTCGGGTCGTGGGTCTCGGGAACGAGATTGCTTCCCTCGGCAAGGATTTCACCGTCCTTGACGATAACCGTCCCGAACGGCAATCCGCCCTCGGCGACACTGGTGCGAGCGATCTCGATGGCGCGCTGTGCAAAATCCATGGGAATCCTCGAATCTGGTTTCAGTGGTCGGGTTCTGGGCGGACTGGGCAGCCAAAAACGGCGTCCTCCAACCGCGCCGGACCAGTTCCTTTGGTCGGGTCGGTCGTCCAGGGCCAGTCGTTACAACGGAACGGCGCCAAGGTCGGCAGCACCGCTTCTTGGCCCCGTTCGGCCATCTCGCGCTCGATCGCCGCGCGGGCGCCGTCGCCCAGGAGCTCGACGTCCCCCATGAGGTAGAGGTCACGGAAGAAGACCATGCCCAGGGAGCGGTCGGCGACGATGCGGGCCAGCACGTCGAGCATCTGCTCGGGCGTGGTCTCAAACTCCGGCGTCTCCAGAAGAAATAACCGGTCACCCATCGCCTCGGTGCCCATGAACTGAACGAGGATGGTGTAGAGGATATGGTTCCGCCGCGCAACGTGCGATGTGTTAGTGGCGGCGTAGGTGCGTTCCCAATGCGTGCCCAGGTCCTTCTTCCAGTCGTCGATCACCCTCATCCAGTGGCCCACCTGGACGCCCGAGGCGCTGCCAATCAATTTGATCGACAGCGGCGTGGTGCCGCGGGTGTAGTCCTCTAGGTCCGCGTAGCTGTAGCCGCCCTTGGCCAGGCACCCGTCCATGAACGCCAAGTTGCGTTCGAGGACGCTGCGCAGAGTGGAGCGGGCATCGTCGGGAATGTCCAGCGCGTCTAGGCATTCGAGGGCCGACTGATTCTGTGTGCGGTACATCGCGACCGGGGCGCGCCACAGTTGGTTCGCATACGCATCGGACAAGTACGGTGCCAGGATCTGGTAGATGGCCATCGAGCTGTGACCCACCGACTTTTCGACCTGGTAGCGGATCGGCACCGGTGCCGCCACCTCTGGCGGTTGGCCGGGACGGTAGAGGATCATTTGTCCGCCCTGGCCGTTGAACAGCGCGAGGATGACCGGCACCCGGTCATGGATGTTCTGCGTGAATTTCGTCAGGGATGTTTCGTAGAGCTGCATCATGGACTCGTTCAGCGCGAGGACCGTGTGCTCGGCGACCACACGCGCGCTCGCTGGCGGCTCGTCAGCGACGGCTGGGCGCATGAAGTCTGGGACTCCATTGCCGTCGGATTCGGTCACAATGGTTACTTCTCTTTCAGCCGACCGGATTTGGGCGGACCGGGCAGGCCAGAGCGTCTTCTAGCCGCGCTGGGCCGGTTCCTTTGGTCGGGTCGGTCTTCCAGGGCCAATCGTTGGAACGGAACGGCGCCAGGGTCGGCAGCAACGCTTCCTGGCCCCGGCTGGCCATCTCGCGCTCGATCGCGGCCCGGCCGCCGCCACCGAGAAGCTCGACGTCCATCAGGAAGTAGTCGCGGAAGAAGATCTCGCCCAGCGAACGGTCGGCGACGATGCGGCCCAGCACGTCGAGCATTTTCTCGGGTGTGGTTTCGAACTCCGGTGTCTCGATCAGCAACAACCGGTCACCCATTGTCTCGGTGCCCATGAACTGGACGAGAACGCTGTAGAGGATGTTGTTCTGCCGCGCGACGTAAAGCGAGTTGCTGACCCCGTAGGTGCGCTCCCAGTCTTCGCCAAGTCGTGCCTTCCACCCCTCGATCACGCTCATCCAGTGGCCCACTTGGGCGCTCGAGGCGGTGGCGATCGTCTTGACCGAATGGGGTGTGGTGTCGCGGATGTACTTCTCGACGTCGTCGTAGCTGTAGCCCCGCCGTTCGAGGCACCCGTCCATGAAGGCGATGTTGTTTTGCAAAATCGTGCGCAGGTTGGAGCGGTCGTCATCGGAGATGTCCAGCGCATCAAGGCCTTCCAGAGCTGTCTGGTTCTGCGTCCGGTACATCTCGAGCGCGGGGCGCCACAGTTGGTTCGCGTATGCGTTGGACACGTAAGGCGCGACGATCTCGTAGATGGCCATGGTGCTGTGGCCGACGGACTTGCACAGCTCGTACACGAGCGGCACCCGTGGCGCGACCTCTGGTGGCTGCCCGGGCGGGTAAAGGATCATCTGCCCGCCCTGGCCGGAGAACAGTGCCAAGATGATCGGTACTTGGTCGCGCATGTTCTGCATGAATTTCACCAGGGATGCTTCGTAAAGCTCCATCATGGAAGCGTTCAGCGCGAGGACCGCGTGCTCGGCGACGACGCGCGCGCTTGCCGGCGGTTCGTCAGCCACGACTGGGCGCATGAAGTCCGGGACTCCGTTGCCGTTGGATTCGCTCATAGTGGTCACTTCCCTCTCTCGGTTATGGCGTGAGCAAAGACTTCTTCTGGTGTTCGCCCAGGACGGCCCGCGGGTTTCACGGCAGCTTCCAGAACACGGTGGTCACCAGCCAGAACAGCACCGCCCAGAACACCATTAACGTGGTGATCAACACGCCGGCGCGAACGTTGGTCGCCGCCTTAGACGCGTCCGAGGCCGGGTACAGCCAGCGTTTGAGCAACGGGTTCACATAGAACGGCATCGTGACGAAGGTCATGATGGAGCTGGACAACAGGTTCCCGATCAGCATGTTCTGCCAAAGCGGCAGCTTCGTCGGCGCCATCGCCAGACTGAGCATCATCGCCGTCGGATATAGGCCGACCCACACCGCGATCGCCGTCTTCGCGTCCGATGGCGCCCGCGTCTGGCCAACTCCGTCGCCGAACGTGAACCAGTTGCCGAACGAGTTGTCGATCGTGCGCAACCGAAAGTCGCTGAACTGCTTACCTTCATCGAGAAGCTGTTGACGCTCGCGCGATGTGAGCCACTTGTCCAGGTCAGCGGCGCTGTCATAGCGATAGAGCGTTGTCCACTCGTCCTGTACGCCTTCGACTGGCCGGAAGATCTCAGAACCCCGGTAACCCGGAAACTTGGTCTCCGCCACACGAAGTCGCTCTTGCCAGGAAAGGAATTCGTCGACGTGCTCGGGTGGGACCCGATGGGTCACCACGGTCGTGACGAGTGTGTCGGGGAGCGTTGCCCCGCCCGTGACGATCTGCTGGGTGGATGGGCCGTCGCAATAGCGCCGCCGTTCGGCCAGCCGGTCCTGGCGCGTGGCGCTGTTGATCCACGCCCGTAGATTCGGGATCGAGTCAAAACGGTAGATCACCGACCAGTGTGGCTGCACGGATGTGGGCGAGTTGATCTCCGCGGCAATGAATCCCGGGTAGTGCGACGCCGCGGCGTTCACTTCCTGCTGCCAGGACACGAAGCCCTTCTCGCAGCCGGGTCGAACATTTTCGCCGATGATGACGGTGGCGGCGTTGTCGACAAGTCTCTCGGGAGTCATCAATATCGGGTGCCACTCATCCGGTCGGGGTCAGCCGGTGTGACCCCAGGGCCGCAAAGATCCGGTCGGGCGTCAACGGCAGCTCGCGATAACGCACTCCGGTTGCGTTCTGCACCGCGTTCGCCATTGCCGGCGCGACCGGATTGATGCACATTTCGGCGATTCCCTTGGACCGCATGGGGCCCGCAGAATCGGTGGAGTCGACCAGGATCACCTCGGTCCGTGGGGCATCGGCGTAGGTCGGGATGCGGTAGTTGCGCAGCGTCGGGTTGATCATGACGCCGTTCTCGTCGACCCTATGGTGTTCCGTCAGAACGAAGCCAAGGCCTTGGGTCACACCGCCTTCGATTTGGCCGCGAACCTGTTGCGGATTGATGACCACTCCGGCATCGGTGGCGTGCACGCTGTACAGGATGCGGATCTCACCAGTGACCCGGTGCACCGCGATCCGGAAGCCGTGCGCGTTGCAGGCGAGGCTGCGCGGCGATCCATATGCCTTCCGGGATTCACTCAACAGCACACCGCGGCCGGTGGCGGCGGCCGCAAGTTCGGTCAGCAGAACACGGGTGTCGCCGCAGCGCACAGCGTCGTCGTCCATCGTGCATGAGGCCACGTCGACCTCGGTGTGTGCGGAAGCGAAGCGCAAGATCCGGTCGCGCAGCGCGATCGAAGTCCGCTGCACCGCGTTGCCGGCGACGAACAGTCCGGCGCTGGCGAATGCCCCGGTGTCGAACCCGGTGCGGTCGGTGTCGGACTGGATGAGCCGGATCCGCGCCGGAGTCGTGCCCAGCACGGCCGCGGCGATCTGGACGTGGGCGGTCGACGTTCCTTCGCCGAATTCGGAAGTACCTATGGCGATCTCGTAGATCCCGTCGTTGCAGAGCGTGGCGAGCCCGACCGAGATGTGTTCGGTGGGGGGTGCGGTTTCGTGTATTGAACTGGCTGTGCCGGTGCCGATCAGCCAGTCCTCACCCAGCGCCTCCCCGTCGGGATGGGAACGCAGCGCCCCATCGACACGGTCGATACACGTAGCCAACGTGTCCTCGGTGAACTCCACGTCGTCGGCCTCGACGTGGATCGCCAGCAGTGGTTCGCCGGGTCGAATGATGTTGCGGCGGCGCAACTCCAGCGGGTCTATGCCGAGCGCGACGGCCAGCTCGTGCATTGCCGACTCCACCGCGAAGACCGGCTGAGTCATGCCGTAGCCGCGCAACGCACCACTGGGCACCGTGTTGGTGTATACCGCGTACGCGTCGAATTTCTTGTTGGGACAGCGGTAGATCGCGACCGCGGAGGCTCCGGCGACTGCCGTCTCGCCGCCGTGATTGCCATAGGCGCCGGTGTTGGACACGTTGCGGAAATGGATCGCGGTAAGCGTGCCGTCGGCACGTGCACCGAGTTTGACGGTGATCTTCATCGGGTGCCGGGGGGAGGCCGTGGTGAATTCCTCTTCGCGGGTGTATTCCCAGGATGTCGGACGGCCGGTGTCCAGCGTGGCCAACGTCACCAAATCCTCGCTGATCACTTCCTGCTTGCCGCCGAAACCGCCACCGACGCGCTTGCAGAACACCCGCACTTGATCGGGGCGCAAGTTGAACAGGTGCTCCAGTTTTCCCTTGCAGACCCACGGGGACTGCGAGCTGGTCCGCACGTGCAGCCGGCCATCTTCCATCCAGGCGATCGACCCGTGCGTCTCCAAGTGCGCGTGCTGCACCCGTGGCGTAAAGTAGGTGCCTTCATGGATGACGTCGGCCGCGGCGAAACCCTCTGCAACATCGCCGATTTCACCATGCATTTCGACAAGGACGTTGTGTACCGGGTCCTGCACGAAAGGGTCGTCGGATTCGTGCAGTTGCGGCGCCCCGAACTTCATCGCTTCTTCGGGATCGAACACCGCGGGCAGCACTTCGTAATCGACCACGATCTTGCGGCAGCCCTCCTCGGCGGCGCCGATCGTGTCGGCCAGCACCGCGACCACTCGCTGGCCGACGAAGCGCACCACATTGTCCAGCATGTAGGTGTCATCCGGGTCGACAAGATGGTCCGTGTGGATCGCGGTGCTGAACCGCTTGCGGGGCACGTCTTCCCAGGTGTAGACGCGGTGCACCCCGGGCACGGCCAGCGCTGCGGACTTGTCGATGGAGACGATGCGCGCGTGTGCATGCGATGAGTGCAAAACCTTCAGATGGAGCATGCCCTCGATTTCGGTGTCCATCGTGTATTCGGCGCGTCCGGTTACTACGTCGGTCCCCGCGGGCGCACCCACGCTAGTGCCGATCGCCTGGCCGGGCGCTGCCTCTTCGAGGGCTGCGACGCCGTTGACCGCGTCCTCGATCGCCCGATAGCCGGTGCAGCGACACAGGTTGCCTTTCAACCCATGCGGCAAGTCTCGCTTTTGCTCGTCGGTCAAGGCGGACGCCGTCATGATCATGCCGGGGGTGCAAAAGCCGCACTGGAAGCCGGGGGCGTCGCGAAACTGCCGTTGCATCGGGTGCAGATTCTCCGGCGAACCCAGCCCCTCGATAGTGGTCACCTCGTGCCCGTCGGCGCGGAACGCCGGCGTGATACAGCTGTGCACCGGACGGCCGTCGAGCCAGACCGTACACGCGCCGCAATCACCGGCGTCGCAACCCTTTTTGACGCCGTGACAGCCCAGCGAACGCACAAACGTGCGCAGGCACTGACCCGGTCGCGGCTCCTGCGAGAATGTCTTGCCATTGATGGTGTAGCTCATCACAGGCCTCCGAGTTCGATCCGGATTTCTTCGGCGAAGTGCTTCGCCAGGTGCCGGCGATGCTCCGGTGTGCCGTTGGGGTCGGCGAACCAGACCTCCGTTTCTATCGCATCGATATGGTCTTGCAGGGTCTCAGCGGTGGGCACCGTATCGAACCGCAGCACAACTGGGTGCGTGGTACCCGCCGTGATGGTGAGCATCAGATCAACGGCGCCAGGAGTCTGGGTCGCAACCATGAATATCGTCGAGCGGCCAAGCTTGGTCAGCGTGAATCGCCGGTAGGTGTAGCGCCGGCGAAGGGCTTGGTCGGGGATGTGCACACTACGCAGGATTTCCCCCGGCCGCAGCACATTTAGATGGTTGCCGATAACGAAATCCTCTGCTGCGACTGTCCGTTCGGTCCCGTCCGCAGCCCATAGGCGATAGGTCGCCTCGAGTGCCACGGTCATGGTGATCATTGGTCCGGCAGGCAGGGACATGCAGATGTTGCCGCCCACCGTCGCGGAGTTCCATATCTTGAACGAGGCCAGGAATGCCTCACAGCTGGTGCGTAACAGGCTGCCGGCGAGCCAGTCGTCCGGCGGCACATACTCGTGCAGTTCCCTGATCTTGCACGTGGCGGCGATCTCGAGACCTCCGGAGTCGGGCACCAGGCTGGGCCAGTCAAGTTCCGTGAGGTCAACCAACCGGCGAACAGCGGGTTGCGGCTCGGAAAACAGCCATGTCCCCCCGGCCAGCCACGCATCGCCAATGCGCCAGGCCGCGCCCGGCCGATCGGGCGGCCAGCGGACGACGTCAACCACAGTGTTGAGATCCATGTCCCCCCCAAGGACGCGCGGCTAGGCTCTGCTGGGCAGACCAACTCTAGATCCGCGGCTCGATCCGGGGGAAGGTTTCGGACAATTTGTCGTTCACGGATTCGACGGGAGAGCCAACCTGGCTCGACTGAGGGCATTACTTGGTGTGACCGGCCGCTGAATCGGCTACTGTGCGATCGTATTTCAGCAAACAACCTTTGTTTCCTGAAGCAAAGCGCGTGAGCGCCACCGTTGCCACCACGGTGTCATACCTGGCTCGCCCGGCGTCGCCCCGGCCGCCGGGCGCGATTCCGAGCCGCACCCCGGCTGTGGCGGGAACCGTCCAGCTAACCGTCAATCTTGGGGGGCTACAGTCGATTTGAGCAATTACAGCTAACGGTCCTATTGGTCCCACGACGGTACGAGTCCGAGAGACTGCATCAGCTGCCCTTCGAATCCGGTCAGTAGCGACACGCCCGTGTTGCTGGATTGCGGCAATGGGAAATTGAGGTCTGGGTTGAGCACTGGGCTGAACGGATATTGACCCATCGGGTAGTAGGACGTCGGCAGAAGTCCGAGGTCTACCAGCGAGGCTTCGGCACCTTGAATTGTTCCGTGTACCAGGTCGGGGCCGATGGTGAACGGGTTGGGCAACTCGAAAAGCGATGCAGGCGTTGGGATGTTGGCGTATTCGCCGGACCCGTAGCCCATGTCCACTAGAACTCGCAGGTCGGGCTGCAGCAGGTCGGCCAGCGCATTGCCGTATGGCGGCGTTCCATATATTCGCAATGGTGTCACCAGCGGCAGGTTCTGCGACAGCATCTCGTAGTACAAGGTTTTGCCGGTATAGGCAG
Organism: Mycobacterium sp.; assembly: GCF_035499775.1. GTDB lineage: Bacteria > Actinomycetota > Actinomycetes > Mycobacteriales > Mycobacteriaceae > Mycobacterium. The sequence continues at coordinate 12,411 of NZ_DATJYB010000541.1, forward strand.
GCGACGTGGGTAGCTGGATGTAGTTGGCCATCTGGCTCGGGGTGAAGTCCGCATAGTCGTGGGCTCCGTAGAGGAACCCGGCTATGGCGTTGACATCAGAGACCACGTTGAGCGGGTATTGCGGGAAGTTGGCCACGCCGTCGTATTGGTTGGTGAAGATCATGGTGGGGTACGGCGAATTGGGCGGCGTAGCGCCGTTGAACAGCACATCTAGTCCCGGCACGTACAGACCGGGGAATCTTTCGAAGGGGCCGCCCGTTCGGGTTGTTCGGATCGCCCGTCAGGATGAACGACAGCTGGTTGGTATTCGGCGATCCCGCGGCGATCAGGTTGCGGATCTCGTTGGTGAGCACCGTCGAGCTCTGCGAAGTACCCCACACCACGACCTTGTTGCCTTGGCCGAGTTCAGTATTGATGGCAGCGTTGAGCAACGGAACGCCCTGCGCGATGGACTGCCCGAGCGTGAGATTGCCCAGGGCCGGAGTCAGCGGCCAGAGCTGTTCGGGTGTGTAGATCGCTGTCCCCATGGCACCGTCGAAGTTGGGCGTGATATAGGCGCTCATGATCTGGTTGACGTAGTGGGTGGGCAGCACTGGGAAGTTGGTGCCTCCCATCAGCAGCGCGACCGTCGAGTTGGTAACGCTCGGCAGCGGCGGGGCGACCAGAGGCGGGCTGACATAAGTGAAGTTGGATTCGAGTTGTGTGATCAACGGCAGGAAAGGCTGCTCTAGTTGACCCACTTTGTTCCACAACACCTGCTCAGCGTTGACGACCTCGGTGCCCACGTAGGAGGCCGCAGACGCGGCCAGTCTCTGGGTGAACTGCTGATGGAAGACCTGAGCGTGAGCGGCCAACTGCTGATATCCGCCCCCGTGAGCGTTGAATAGCGAGGTGATGGCTGCGGACACCTCATCTGCTGCTGCCGGGAGAATCCCTGTGGTAGGCAAAGAGGCGACGATGTTCGCGCTCTCGATCTGCGTACCGAGGTTCTCCAGGCTGGACACCGCGTCGGCTAACGCTTGGGGGATTACGTATGTCACTCTGGCTCCTCGATGGCAGGGTATGTGGCCGCTGGTTTGATCACATGTTGTTTGTGAAAACTCGCGTGGGTCGGCGCTGTGCCGGCGATCAGGTCGCAGTTGCCCGGCAACACGCGGACGCCAAAAGCGGAGCCGATAGCGACCGGGGAAGGTTTTCCACAGTGTTGTGTTCATATGGTCTGAGCATCCGTCGGAGATAGGAACGAGGCACCCCCCATGGCCGAAAATTTGCCTGATACTGCCCTAGAGCTGCGATCGTTAGTGAGGTCTGACGGCACGCTGGAACTCTCGCTGCACGAGGTTCCCGTTCCAGTTCCCGGCGCCAATGAGGTGTTGGTGCGTGTGGAGGCCTCGCCGATCAACCCGTCCGACCTGGGCCTTCTCGTCGCCAGCGCGGATATGGCTACTGCGACGGTGGCGGGCACGCCGGAGCGCCCGGTAGTCACCGCCCCTCTCGGAGGCGGCTCCTTAGGAGCGCTGTCGGCGCGACTCGACCAATCGCTGCCGGTGGGAAATGAGGGTGCGGGCACCGTGGTGGCAGCTGGGACGTCCGAAGCAGCCCAGGCCCTGATCGGAAAGACGGTGGCGATTGCCGGCGGCGGGATGTACACGCAATACCGGGCGGTCGACGCTTCCGCGTGTCTGGTCTTGCCCGAGGGGGCCACAGCGCGGGACGGCGCATCGTCCTTCGTCAACCCGATGACGGCACTCGGAATGACGGAAACTATGCGCCGCGAAGGGCATTCGGGCCTCGTGCATACCGCCGCGGCATCGAACCTCGGCCAGATGCTGGTCAAGCTCTGCCAGAAAGACGGGATACCGCTGGTCAATATCGTCCGCAAGCCGGAGCAGGAGGAGTTGCTGAGGTCGCTCGGCGCAACGCATGTCCTCAACTCGACATCGTCGTCCTTCTCGACCGATCTCGTCGAGGCTCTCAAAGCCACATCCGCGACGCTTGCTTTTGACGCCACCGGCGGTGGAACGCTGGCAAGCCAGATCCTCAACGGCATGGAGAAGGCGGCCAACGCAACCGCGGCGGAGTACTCACGCTACGGGTCGAGCGTCCACAAGCAGGTGTACATCTACGGCGCACTCGACACCAGTCCCACGGTGCTCACCAGAAACTTCGGGATGGCCTGGGGTGTGGGAGGGTGGCTGCTCACTCCCTTCCTCCAGGGTGCAGGGGCTGAGACCTTTGGCCGGCTGCGCGCCCGGGTGGCTGCGGAGCTCACCACGACGTTCGCGAGTGGCTACACCCGGGAGGTTTCGCTCGCCGGAATGCTCAATCCCGATGCATTCAACGAATACGTCAAGCGAGCGACCGGAGAGAAGTTCCTGGTGGCTCCGCACGCACTTCCGTAACACTATGTTGTGAATTCTGCTCTGTCGCAGCGGGTTCCGTCACACGGGAATGATCGTTCGGTGCGGGTTGTCTGGTTGTGCGAATTCGACAGACAGGGGCAGCGCAATGAAGTTCGGGATCTCCACGTTCGTCAACGACGACAGCATCGACACGGTGTCGCTGGCGCGTGCGATTGAAGAGCGCGGATTTGCGTCGTTGGTGGTCGCGGAGCACACTCACATCCCGGCCAGCCGCGAAACGCCCTATCCGGGCGGCGGCGAGTTGCCGCAACCCTATTACCGCACTCTCGACCCGTTCGTCACGCTGGCCGCCGCCGCAGCCGTGACGTCGAAGATCGAGCTGTTCACCGGTATTGCGTTGCTGATTCAGCGTGACCCGATCACAACGGCCAAGGAAGCCGCGAGCATCGACCTGATCTCCGGCGGCCGGTTCGTGTTCGGCGTCGGCGCCGGCTGGAATATCGAGGAACTACGCGATCACGGCACCGACCCGAAGACACGCGGTGCGCTGCTGGACGAACGCATCGAGGCGATCAAGGCGCTCTGGACCGACGAACCCGCGGAGTACCACGGAAAGTACGTAGACTTCGGCCCGTCCTACAGCAGGCCCAAGCCGGTACGCCAACCTCATCCACCGATCTTCATCGGCGGCGACTCGGACGCCACGGTCAAGCGTGTGGTTAGGCATGACGCCGGCTGGATATCCAATCCGCTGCCGGTGAAGCGGCTGACCCAACGCATCGACCAGCTCCGCAGCGCCGCCGGCCACGACGTCCCGCTGGCCATGTTCGGCACGCCCAACAAGGTCGACTACTGGCGCGCCGCCGAAGACTTGGGTTTCGGCCAGCTGGCGTTGTTTTTGCCCACCCAACCGCGGGACGAGTCGTTGCGACTGCTCGACGAATACGCCGGCGTGGTGGCTCAGTATCGCGGCTAGGCGCGTCGAAACGTGGGGGATATGCACGCGTTTTGATCGGTTTTCGGCCCTGTGACCCATGCTCGGCGGGTCAATCAATCCGCCGCCACGCCTCGAACACGGCAAAACCGCCCGCCGGCAAACGCTATGGTGAGGACCTCGGACAAATCTTCAGCAAAACAGCCGACATAGAGGAACAACCGACACAGAGGTAAGTGATGTGAGCGCGGCGCTCGGGTTGTCGATCGGGGTGGCAAACCTGGTTGCGGCTCGCGAGGGGGGTGTCCCCGTGAGCCGCAGGTCGGTGCTGACGTTGTTCGAGCAACGCCCGAGTGAAGTCGGCCTGCCCGACCAAAACCCGAATTTGGGCGAACCCGGCCTGGTGATACGCGGATTCGTCGAGCGGGTTGGCGACCGAGCACCGTTGGTGGCCGCCGATGGGGCGAGGTACCTGGGCGCGGCGCTGACGGTTCAGGCGCTCGAGGCGATGGCACGTACGGTCGGATACGGAACGCCGGTCGCCGTCGCGGTTCCCGCGTATTGGTCGGACGCTCAGACCGCGGCGCTGCGTAGCGAGTTTCGCGATCAACCCCAGCTGGCTCCGGACGGCGTGCCGCCCCTGCTGGTCTCGGACGCCAGGGCCGCGGCCGCAGGGCTGTACGGCAAGCCAGGATTCCCCACGAGCGGTGTGGTGGCGCTGTGTGATTTCGGCGCAAGTGGCGCCAGCGTCACCCTGATCAAACCGAGCGCGAACTTACAACAGATCGGCCAGTCCGTCCGCCGAACCGGCTTCTCCGGCGACAATATCGACCAACTGATCGCTAATCACCTTCAGACCAGAGCCGGTAACGCCCGTACCGTCTCCCTCAAAGACGCTCTCCGAACGGGATTGCCGGGCCTCTCGCCCGGCGATTGCCGTCGTGTCAAAGAACAACTGTCCACGGTGCAGGAGACCGTTATCGGCGCCGACTTCGGTGTGGATATCCGGCTGTCCCGCAAGGACTTTGAGCATCTCATCGCACAGCCGACAAACCGATTCATTAGCTCGGTCGAGGAGACGTTGCAGCGCAACGGGATTCCACGGGGCAGCCTGGCCGCTGTCGCAATCGTCGGCGGCGGCGCCAGTATCCCATTTCTCAACACCGCACTGTCGGAACGGCTCCACGTTCCGGTGTTCACCACACCGCAACCCGCGTTCACCGCCGCCATCGGCGCGGCAATACTTGCCCGGCGGCAATTGACGGCGGCCACTGACACGGCGCCGAACCCCGCCGTCAGCGTTCCGCCGATAACGCCCGGGATGCCGTCGACGATTGCCAGCGTTCCGCCGACGATGGCCAACATGCCGCCGACGATGGCCAGCACGCCGCCGCCGACGGCCAGCACACCGCCGCCGAGGGTCAACACACCTCCGCGGAGGGTCAACACACCTCCGCCGAGGGCCGCTATGCCTCCCCCCATGGCCGGCCCCCCGCCGCCAGTTGTCGGCAATCCTCCGACCCAAACCGCCCCAACCGAGTCCTCCGGGGAACGCGCTGACGCAGCAGGACCGGCTCCTCACGGTGCCCTGGCCTGGTCAGAAGCCAGCGGTACGGGACTGGAACCGGTGCCCTACACCGGCCCCGCGCACACCGACGAACCCGTGGTGGAAGCAACTCCTGAACCTGCTGAGGACCACGAGGAGGAGGACGGCGACCACCCGGTCGAACGTGGAAAGCTGCCGTGGTACAAGCGCACGGCCCTGATCGTGACGGTCGCCGGTGCCTGCGTCGCCGTGGCGGCGGCACTGGTTTTGGCGCTCGGCCTGGTGGGTCAGCGCAAGACGAACTCGCCCAGCACGACCACGTCCAGCCAACCGGAAACGTCGCAGACTACGGCCGCTACCACGCTGAGCAGCACAGCCACGACGGAAGTCCCGTCGCCCACCAGCGAGACGTTGACTACTGAGCCGCCCGAGACGACATCGTTCATCCCGCCGGCGACTACGACGTACTACCCGCCCCCGTCAACAAACACTCAGCCGACGAGAACCAACCAGCCGTCACCAACCAGCTCGCAGAAGACGAAGTCGTCACAACCGCCGTCGCCGTCGACAAGCAAGCATGGGCCGTTACTGCCGACGTTTCCGTTCCCAGCCCCCAGGCATTAGCCCATACGTCGCGGCGCATTGCCTAATTGAATGCGTCGGCAGGTGCTATCGGCTTAACGGCAGAACGACCTCGGCGCATTCGGTCGTCGATGTAATTCACCAAATGCGTCAGCGGGACAGTCAATATCAGATAGAAAGCACCGGCCGCCACCAATGGTGACAGGTTGCCGGTCTGTGCGTTGAGGTCGCGACCCACCTGAAACAGCTCTCTCTGTTGAGCGACCAAGCCCAGGAAATACACCAGCGCTGAGGCTTTGAGCAGCGCGATGAACTGATTAACGAGCGCCGGCAGTACCCGGCGGATACCCTGCGGCACGATAACCAACCGCATTGCCGTCCAGTACCCGAATCCGAGTGCGCGGGCGGCTTCCAACTGGCCGGCTTCGACGCTTTGGATTCCCGAGCGCAGAATCTCGCCGATGTAGGCCGCGGCGGTGAGTCCCAACGCGGCAATGCCCAGGGGAAGGGGGTTATCGTTCGTCAGCCCGCTCACCAGCGGCCCGATGCCCATCCCGATCATCAGAATGATCACCACTTCGGGAAGACCGCGGAACACATCGGTGTACAGTCGCGCCGGCCAGCGCAGCCAGCGCGAATGGGAGATTCCTGCGAGTGCCAGCAGCATTCCCACCGCCAACCCGATGACGATGGCACTGTTCGTCAGGATCAGCGTGTTTGGCAAACCCACGGTGAACAGGATGGGGATCGCCTGCCGGTACAGATCCCAGTCGAGGAACGACTCGCGCAGTTGCGCCCCGATGGACTTCGGCGCGGCAGGGCCCGGCTTCTGCTGGTGGCTTGCAGTGAAGTTAGGCAATTTCGGCGCCGGGGCGGCTTTGGACCCGGGTTTCCAGCGCGGCGGCAGGTTGCGCGGAACCCACTGGGTGTAGAGGCGCGCCCAGGTGCCGTCCGCGATGATGGCGTCCAGTCCCGAGTTCAGGGCATCGATCAACGGCTGGTTGTCCATGGCGACCGCATAGGCGATGTAGTTGCTCGGGCTGAAGGCGTTCGCGACAATGACCGCCGGATCGCCCGGCTTGATCAGATTGCTTGCCAGCGTGGACGGCGCGACCCAAGCGTCGATCTGACGCATCTTGAGGCTGGAGTACACGGTCGCGAAGCCGGGATATATCACCGGTTGTAGGTGAAGGGTGTCGACGACGTAGGACTGCTCGACGGTGCCCTGGACCACGCCGATGCGCTGGCCGGCAGTCAGATCGCTGAATTTCTTGATCGGTGAGCCGGGCGGCACCACCAGCGAGTAGTAGCCGAAGTCGTAGCCGTTGGTAAACGCGACGGTGCGTCGGCGGTTGTCGGTGGCATGGATCGAGGCCGAGCCGATGTCGAAGCGGTGGGTCGCCACCTGCGCGAGGAGTCCAGAAAAATCTGTGCTGAAAAAGCGGACCTGTAGGCCCAGCTTGGCGGCGATGGCAAGCAGCAGTTGATTGTCGAAACCGCTGAATTTGCCTGTGGCGTCGATGCATGCGGACGGCGGGGCATCCGACAGCGTGCCGACGGTGAGTTCACCGGGTGTGCGAAGTCCCAAATCGCCGGGTGTCACCGAGCTCAACGGCTCGACGGCAGGCGTCGTGTAATCGTCACCCTGGCCGACCGCATTGGGCTCGGCTAGCTCTGCGGCCACCACGGTCGCGCTGTCAGGCCCGGCCGGTGCGCATTGGTTGGTGTCGGCCGCGGCGGGCGCTGCGGGTGCGATGAACGTTAGGGCGCACACCATCGCGATGGTCATGATCTTTCTGAGTAGCCTGCCGCGGCACATCGTGCGCGGATTGTCGTCGCATACCCTCATCAGTGTCACCGTTTCGGCTGGCCTGTGGTTCGGCTCGTCCAAAGCGCGGTCAGCCCCCGCGGAGGCGAAAGTGTAAGGGGCCCTTCGCCGCGCGGCGTTTGGGAGCGCACTTTAGATCTCTCGTGAGAAGCTGCCCGTGTCTATGGAACCATTAGCGCGCGCTCAGGGCGAGTTGGTTCGGCGACGCGACCAGGTGAGCAGGGGATTGTCGGGGTGAGGATCCATGGGGTGCGTCGGGCGGGTGTCTTAGACTTCCAATCCGTGCACAACGCGAAAAGGCGTTGCCGGTATATCAGCGCTCAATCTCGTTCTGCAGTTGCCGACGCCGCGCGGCTTGGTTGTCGCGAAATGGCTGAACAGGTGAGCTGTCGACAATCGGTCCAATGGTGACTCCGGGTCAGAAGCGTGCTGGCGAGGGGCACCTGTCGGCATTGGCGCCGTTGCGCAATCGCCTGTACCGCGACTTAGCTATCGCGCAGGTCGTGTCCAACCTCGGGACGTGGATGCAAGGTGTGGCGGCCCAATGGTTTTTGGTGGAGCGGCACAGCAGCGACGTAATCGTGGCACTGGTGCAGACGGCGAGTCTCGGGCCGACGCTGCTTTTGGGATTGTTCGCCGGAGCGCTCGCCGACCTGTTCGACCGGCGCCGGTTCCTCCTGTTTATGCAGTCGTACGCGGTGCTGGTGACGCTGGCTCTCGCGGTGCTTACCTACCTCGGTCGCCTCGGCCCGACGTCACTATTGCTGTTCACGGTGGCGATTGGCTGCGCTTCTGCGCTAGCCGGACCGGCCTGGCAGGCGATTCAGCCCGAGGTTGTCCCGCGCGAGCAGATACCGGCCGCAGCGACTCTGGCCAGCGTCTCGGCAAACGCCTCCCGAGCGATCGGACCGGCAATTGGCGGCGTCGCGGTCGCATTGGCCGGTCCTGCAGCAGTCTTCGCGATCAATGCCTTGTCGTTCGTGGGAATAATCGTTGCCTTGTCGACCTGGCACCGGCCCACGCAAATCGCGCCTCTCGAACGAGAGCACGTCGGCCAGGCCATCATCAGCGGACTGCTATATGTTGGCAACGCTCCAATTTTCCGCAGGATCCTTTCCCGCACAGCCCTTTTCCTGTTTCCCGCGTCGGCCCTGTTAGCACTGCTGCCGGTGGCTGCCGCGCGCAGATGGCACCTGGGAGCCGCCGGCTATGGTGTGGCGCTGGGGGCCATCGGTTTCGGCTCTGTTCTCGCCGTCGCGATTGCGGCACGCTTACGCCAGCGAGTGTCGGACAACGTGCTACTGGCGGCCTCCGCCGGCGCGTACGGTGTGGCGACGTTGGCGGTGATTTGGCTGCCGTTCGCCGCGGCGACGCCTTTTTTGGTGTTGTCGGGCATGGCCTGGCTGATGACATTGACGACGTTGAACGCGGCAGCGCAGTTGTCGTTGCCGCGATGGGTTATGGCCCGCGGGTTGTCGATGTATCTGCTGGTCTCCACGGGATCCCAGGCAATCGGCTCCTACCTCTGGGGTGCCGTTGCCACGCGAGCGGGACTTGACACCGCGCTGCTTTGGTCCGCGGTGGTGCTGGGCGCTGCGGCGCTGAGCGTGGTCATACTTCCCTTGCGGCCGTCTACCGGGAAGTTGAGTGTCGAGGTTTCCACTGCCTGGCCGACACCGAGGCTCGTGTTTGACCCATGTCCTCAAGATGGACCCGTGCTGGTAGCCGTCAGCTACCGAGTTCCAGCCGACAACCACGAAAGTTTCATCGAGGCGATGAGCGCCGTCAGGCGATCACGGCTGCGAACCGGTGGCCACAGCTGGCGGCTGTATCACAGTGTCGGACAATCCGACACTTTCCTCGAAAGGTTCACCGTGGCGTCATGGAGCGAATTCGAGCGCCAGCGCACCGAGCGTTGGTTGGATTTGGATACTGACGGCGTCGCGAAGGCGATCAGCTACACCGTCGACCGCACCCGACGGCACGGGTATTACCTTGCTGTGCGTGTGCGCCGATCGCGTCGGCACACTCACCCGCCGCGTACTCTGATCGAGCCCGGTGACGGAGCGGCAGTTCAGTAGTCGGACGTGACGTTGGCTGTCGCCCAGGCTTTTTCAGCCTCCGAGCCGCCCGGGGGAGGCACCAGCCCGTTGATCATCCAGAGGTCCTCGCTGGTCTCGTCGGCGTGGAACTCCCAGTGCAGGCCCGCATGCTTTTCCATGTGGGGATTCACGATGCGTTTGAGCCAGCGGGTGATCTGCTCTCGGCTCTCCTTGTCGGAGCCGCGCCGGGCGATGTGGTCGATGACGATGCGAACCCCGACCGGCGTCCGTTCCCCGCCGACATAGAAATCCTCGGGCCGTGTCTCGTTGAAGATCGTGACCACGTAGAAGCGGGGCAACCCGATCCGCTCGTAGTGATCGGTGATCCGCGCGGCGAACTGGTGTTTTTCCTCGTCGCTGAAGATCCCTGGCGTGTAATGAATCGTCCACAGTGGCATGGCAGTTCAGTGCTCCTCGGTCCCCGTAAATGCTCTAGCTCAGTGGGCCAGCGCGACGGTCAAGCGCTCCACTGGACCGGACAGCGCGGCCTTGACGTTGACGGTGATGTCGTCGGTGAGCACCTCCACGGCGTCCGCTTCCAGCCCGTCGACGATGCGCTTGGCCACGTCGGCCGGTGTCATCTTCGGCATCGGCATGGCTGAGACCATATCGGTGTCGATGAACCCCGCGTGCACACCGACGACCTGGGTGTGCTGCCGCTCCAATTCGGCACGAAGGGAATTCGTTACCGACCAGATCGCCGCCTTGGAGGCGCCGTACGCGCCGGCGCCGCCCAGCCAGGACAGCACCGAATGCACGTTGACGATGGCGCCGCCACCGTTGGCGGCCAGGATCGGCGCGAATGCCCGGCTTACCCGCAGCGGCCCGAACACGTTGACGTCGAACGTTTCGGTGACATGCTCGAAGCTCCCGGTCAATAGCGACTCCGGCAACAGTACGCCCGCATTGTTGAACACGATTTCGGCGTCGGTGGCGATCTCTGCCAGTGCGGCAACCGAATCCGTGGAGCGAACCTCTAGCTGATGGGTGACCACTTCCTTGCGGTCATCGCTGTAGGCCGTCCGTGCGGTGGAGTACACCTTACGTGCCCCTCGCGCGAGCACCTCGTCGACCAGGGCCGCGCCCAATCCGCGCCGGCCGCCGGTCACCACGACCACCTTGCCCGCAACTGCAACCATCTACGCTTCCTTCCAAGCTGGATATCGATTCCGTTAGTAAGATAACCACGCCTAGCTGAGTAATGCAAGCGTTAGCTATGATGTGGAGGTGGCGATGGAGTTTGAGAAGCGGCTGCGCGACCGGCACAAGTGGTCGATTGGCGATGCTTGCTCGGTGGCGAGGGTGCTCGATCTGCTCAGCACCAAGACCGTATTCCTAGTTGTTCGTGAATGCTTCTACGGCACAACAAGGTTCGATGATTTCGTGGAGCGGATCGGCACCTCGGCGCCGGCGATATCGCGTGCGCTCAAACAGTTGGAGTCGGCGCAGGTCGTGACACGGGTGCCGTATCAGGAGCCGGGCAAGAGGGTCCATGATGAGTACCGGCTGACCGAGGCGGGTGAGGATCTGCTGCCGGTGTTCCTGTCGCTGATGCAGTGGGGCGACAAATATCTGCAAAACGGCCAGGGTCCGCTGTCGTTCGTCGATGTCGACACCGGACGCCCGCTGGGTGTCCGGGTCACCGCCGACGTCGACGAACCGGCACCGCGGTCAGACGATATCGAGATTCGGTTTAACCGGTCGTCGCGTCGTCATCATCAATGACCCGACTGCCGTGCCGACGATTGCCTGCCGACTGGGAAGTGTGTCGGAACCAACATTGCTAGTGCCCAAACTATTAGGGCACAATCTAAATATGACCGTATTGACTGCGCGTGAGGCCGATCCGCTTGCCCTCGAACAACAGGTGTGCTTCGCACTGGCGATCACCAATCGGGCGGTGTTGGCGGTATACCGACCCCTGCTGGAGCCACTAGGCCTGACGCATCCGCAGTACCTAGTGATGCTGGCGCTCTGGGATCACCAAAAGACATGCGTCACCAACAATATGGCGTTGTCGGTCAAGCAGATTGCCGCGGCATTGCAGTTGGATTCGGCCACGCTGTCGCCGATGCTGAAACGTCTGGAGGGACTGGGTCTGATAACCCGTACCCGAAACGCCGCTGATGAGCGCGCCACGGATGTGAAGCTCACCGAAAACGGAACCGCATTGCGTGAGCGAGCACTCGAGATCCCGCCCGCCGTGGTAGCACGCCTGGGCGTCGACATGGCTGAACTCGAGAACCTGCATCAGGTGCTCACCCGTATCAACTCGGCCGCCGTGGCGGCCGGCGCATTGCAATCCTGACCCGTTCAACCCCGAGGAGCCATCATGGCCACAACCAAACCCAACCTTTGGCAGTACATCACCTACTCATACGGCCGAAACCTGCCCGACTCGATGCGCAGCTGGGTCGCCCGCGACCTCGCCGGCGGTGGAGCCGTGCGACGGCACATGATCCGGTGCGCAATCCCGCCTCTGCTGGTGCTCGCCCCGCTTTGGCTGCTACCCGCCTCGCCTTATGTGCACCTCGAGATGACGGTACCTATTTACATCTGGGCCTTGTTGATATCGCTGGCTTTGAACAAGGTTTGGCGTCGACACCGACTCGCAGCGCATGGACTTGACCCGAACTTGGTGGACGCGATTCAACGCAGGAAACAGGCAAGGATGCACGAGGACTACATCCGCCATTACGGACCACGGCCTGAATTGGCCGAATGGGAGAACAACAGCAGCCCCTTCTAAGGGCCTTCGCAGTGCGGGCTGTGGGAGAGCGCCTTAGACTGCTCGCGTGAAACTGCCACCGGTGAAATCGCCATGACGGTACGACGTTTCGCTGCGGTGATGGTGCTGGCGCTGTTGGTCGCGGGCTGCGGCTCGGCACGCGCGGCCGGCCCGCACTCCATCACGCTGACCCTGGTGCGACACGGCCAGTCGGCGGGTAATGCGTCCGGCTTGATCGACACCTCGACCCCCGGTCCAGAACTCACCGCCAAGGGCTGGTGTCAGGCGACGCTCGCGGCACCTCAACTGGCCCCCAACCATTACGACGGCATCTACGCCTCCACCATGATCCGTACCCAGCAGACCGCGACACCCACGTCGCAGTTGCTGGGTGAACCCATCAACGTGCTGCCCGGGCTGCGAGAAATCGAGGCCGGTCAATATGAGGGAATCCCCGAGGCCGACGCACCCAACACTTACTGGGCCGCCCCCCGGCGGTGGATTCAGGGTGATCGCAGCGCGCGGATCCCCGGCTCGGTGGACGGCAACGAATTCGAGGCGCGGTTCAATGAGGCGGTGCAACGCATCTACGACAGCGGCGAACAGAATCCGGTCGCATTCTCACACAGCGTGGCGATCATGGTCTGGGTGCTCATGAACGTGAGGAATGCGGATCCGTCGCTGCTGACCGGAAAGCCGTTGCCGAACGTCGGCCGCGTGGTGATCACTGGAAATCCTTCGAACGGTTGGAAGTTGACCGAATGGGAGGCCGATCCGCCGCCCTGCTGACCGGCGTTTCGATCGAATTTCATCCATGTCACCCACGCTCGGCGAGGTGAGGTGACGAATCACATCGCGGAGTCGACCTGATCGGGGGAGTACTCGATGATCGGAGTCGACTCGCCGTAGACGTCGAGGGTGTGGATGAAGCGATGCAGTCCCACGGCTGAGGCGCAAGTGAATCCGAGTTCGATGATTTGTGCCGCGGTGAAGTGCTCGCCCAGTCGCTGGTAGAACTCGTCGTCGATCGCGTGGTGGTCGCTGGACAGTAGGTCGATGAATTCAACAGCCAGTCGTTCCTGCGCGGTCAACGCATCGTGCGCCGGCGCGAGTAGACACGCGACGTCCTCGTCGGTGATCGAATCGTGCTTGCGTGATTGGCTGCAGGGTTGGCATTCGCCAAGCTGCGCGCTGCGTATGCGCAGCAGCTCCAATATCCGGCCGCCCAGCAGCGTGTCAGCGCCGAGGTGGGTTCTGGCCATATCGACCTGTGCGAGTTGTGCACTGCGATAAGCGAAGATCTGCAACGGCACGGGCGTGGCATACAGGCCGCCGGCAAGTCCGGCCTCCACGATTCGTCTTGACTGCGGGCTCAGCTGATCCATCGGGATCGGTGCAATGCGCGCCATCAGTCAGATGTTAGTCGGTCCGAGTGCGTACGCACCGGTCTCCGGATGGTGATACCAGCCGCTGGCGGCGTGGGTGCCTCCGTCGACGTGGATGGTCTGGCCGGTGATGTAGCTGGACATGTCGGACGCGAGAAATACTGCTGCGCCTGCCATCTCGTCGACGTGGCCGGCGCGTCCCATCGGAACGGTGAGGCCGAACCGCTCCTCGGATCCCGGCGGCGCGATTTGCCTGATCCCTTCGGTCAGGGTGATGTCGGGAGCCAGGGCGTTGACCCGAATGCCGTGCGGGGCGAGTTCGAGGGCAGCGGTTTTGGTGTAGTTGATGACCCCGGCCTTGGCCGCCGCGTACGTCGCGTAACCAGGCGCGGCACGCACACCTTCGATCGACGTGACGCTGATGATGCTGCCCGGCAGTTGCTGCTCGACGAGGCCGCGGGCCACTCGCTGGGTGCACAGGTAGACGTGGCGCAAGTTGGACTTGTAGAGCGCGTCCCAGCCGTTTTCGCTCGTGTCGAGGATCCCTGACCAGAAGACGCCTCCGGCGTTGTTGACCAGAATCGTGACTGGCCCCAGTTCGGCTACCGTCTGCGCCAGCGCGGCGTCGACCGCGGCGCTGTCCCGGACGTCGGTGGGAATGCCCAGCGCGCCGATCTCCTCGGCGGCGGCTGCGCAGGACTCAGGGGTGCGTTCCCAGATCGCCACCTTCGCGCCGAAGGCCTTCAGTCCCGCTGCAATGCCCCGCCCAATGCCGGCGCCTCCGCCGGTGACAACTGCAGTGCGGTCCGTCAGAAGAATCATCGAGGGATCGAGAGCCATAAATGGATCATAGAGTATTGCCAGTTCAAAGTTTACAATATTTACGTATTATGTTGCTTACGTAAAGGAAGGGGCTTCCGGCATGGCCAACACGATCTTCGTCACCGGCGCCACCGGGCAGACCGGCGGCAACGTTTGCGAGCAGTTGATCGCACGGGGTGACCAAGTCCGGGCGCTGGTCCGCAACCCCGACGAGGCTGCCGCACTGGCCGAGATCGGTGTCGAGCTGGTCAAGGGCGACATCAGCGACGCCGACGATGTGCTGCGCTCGGCCAAGGGCGCCGACGCGGCGATCCACTGTGCCGCGTTGCTGGGCGGGGCCAGTCAGGACCTCGAAGACTTCAAGGCCGTCAACACAATCGGTACTACCAACGTGCTGGATGCGGCGAACGCGCACGGAATGCGTCGGGTGGTCGCACTCAGCACCGCCACCTTCCTCGATCTGAACGGAGGCGTCGACTTCGAAGAGGCGCCGGTCCTCGAGAACCCGCCGGGTGATCCGTATACCGTCACGAAGCTGGCCGCATTTCTGGAAGCTCACAAGCGCGCGGCCGCGGGCCAGGACGTGCTCACGTGTCACCCCGGGGCCATCTTCGGCCCCGGCTTGGTCGTGGAGAGGGCGCTGCACCGCACCAGCTTCAACCGGGTATTGCTGGCCGGCTTGCGCGGAAAGATCAAGCGGTACCTTGCTTTTCCGGTGACGTGGGTAGCGGGGGCGGACGTCGCGAAGGGTTCCATTGCGGCTCTGGACCGCGGGGTTGCCGGAGAGCGCTACCTCATGATCGGGCAGTCGGCGGACACCATGAGCACCGCCGCGGGGATCAACCGCGCCTGCCAGATTGCCGGCCTCGACCATCGTGTCGAAGATCTCGACTACCGCTCCAACCCCGAGGCGTTAACGGCGGAGTTCGGGCCGACCCTGATGACTATCGCGGCCGCCGCTGCCAAGGCCGTGCGCAAGCCCAGAACACCGGACAACCTCACCACGCGGCGCCTCGGCTACGACCCGATGTCTTTCGACGACGGCCTACGCTTGTTGATTCCGTGGCTCCGAAAAGTTGGTCGGCTGTAGGGCTGCCATCGTGTCGATCGCCGAATCACGCCAATCCGGTTCAGACCAAAGGGATCTGGCCGATCGAATACTCGATGCGGCTCAGCGGCTGGTGTTCCGGACGGGCGCGCGGAAATTGTCGGTATGCGACGTGGCGACCCTGGCGAGGGTGTCACGGCCCACCGTCTACCGCTACTTCGCGTCCAAAGAAGACCTCATCGACGCGCTGGGGCAGCGCGAGCGCCGCCGTTTCAAGACGGCAATGGACCAGGCCATGTCCGGAGTCGTCGGCGTCGCACGCCTGGAAGCCGCGGTCGACGTCGTTGCGACTTTCGTCGAGGAGCAGCCGCCCGGGCGACTGCTCGACCTGGAGCCGAGTTTTGCCTACCAGCAAATGGCGCAAGCGCTGCCCATGATCACCGAAGGGCTGGTGGTGGTGCTG
>NZ_DATJYB010000542.1:0-12432 GCF_035499775.1 Mycobacterium sp.
CCCCAGAAGTCACGGAAGTAGTAGTGCGCCGAGTGTTCACCGCCGAAGATCGCGCCGGTGTCGGCCATGAGCGCCTTTATATAGGAGTGTCCGACCCGGGAGCGCAGCGGTGTGCCGCCGCGCTCGGTCACCAGTTCGGGAACCGCGCGCGAAGTGATCACGTTGTGGATGACGGTGGCGCCGATCTCGCGGTTGAGTTCACGGGCCGCCACCAGGCTGGTCACCGTCGACGGCGAAACCGGCCGGCCGCGTTCGTCGACCACGAAGCACCGGTCCGCGTCCCCGTCGAAGGCCAGCCCGATATCGGCGCCGGTATCCCCCACGTAGGCCTGCAGGTCCACCAGGTTCGCCGGGTCCAGCGGGTTGGCCTCGTGGTTGGGAAATGCGCCGTCGAGTTCGAAGTACAACGGCAACAACGTGATCGAGCCGATTGCGCCGAGCACGGCCGGTGCCGTGTGGCCGGCCATGCCGTTGCCGGCGTCCACGGCCACCCGCAAGGGACGCAGCCCGGACGTGTCCACCAGCGAACGCAGGAACACGCCGTAGTCGTTCAGCACATCCCTGTCGGTGACCGTCCCGCGTTGACCGTGATGGCCCGGGACTCCGGCGATCAACTCGTCGCGGATGAGGGTCAGCCCGGTCTCCGCGCCGACCGGCTTGGCACCGGCCCGGCACAGCTTGATGCCGTTGTAGGCCGCCGGGTTGTGGCTGGCGGTGAACATCGCGCCGGGGCAATCCAGTAGCCCCGAGGCGAAGTAGAGCTGATCGGTGGACGACAACCCGATCCGCACCACGTCGAGACCCTGGTCGGTCACCCCGGCCGCGAAGGCGGCGGCCAGCGACGGCGAGCTGTCCCGCATGTCGTGGCCGATCGCCACCTGGCGCGCATCTTCGGCACGCATCAACCCGGCGAAGGCGGCACCGATCTCGGTGGCCAGCGACTCGTCGATCTCCTCACCGACCAACCCGCGTACGTCATATGCCTTGATGACACGGTGGACAGCCGCGGCGGTCCGAGACATGCGGTTGGCTCCTGACGACTTGACTGGTTCGGCCTCTTTGCCGCCAGCCTAACGGCCCGGGCCGACTGCGGGTCGCGACGGTCTGGAACGGTCTCGAACAGTTCGGCGCCCAGCCCCCAGCCGTTAGCTAATTGCCCTTCGTGAGCGGCCGCATATGCACGCGATCCACGCGAATTTCTGGCAATTTGCGGACGCTTGGCCGGCGCTAGTCGGCCGGGTCGGGCAAGACGCGCAGGTGTCCGCGGCGGCGGCCGGAACGATGTTCGGGCGGTGCCAGCAGGCCGCTGCTGGGCGCGGTCGCATGGGCGCCCGCATGGTGAACGTAACCGGGGTCGCCCGGGGGAAAGCCGTTCAGCGACACGCCTGTCCCACCAAACCCGGATCCGCCCGCATCGCTCCGGCCACCCTCGCGCACCGCGTCCGCCAGCGCCACCAGTTCGTCGTCCTCGTCGGGATGGGTGGGCTCAGACAAGGGTCCGGCGTGGCGCACGAGTTCCCACCCGCGCGGCGCGGTGATCCGACCGGCATGGCCGACACACAGATCCCACGAGTGCGGCTCCCGCACCGTCGCAAGTGGACCTACCACCGCCGTCGAGTCCGAGTACACGAACGTCAACGTCGCCACGGCATAGTGCGGACACCCGGGCCTGCAACAGCGACGGGGAACGTTCACGATCGAAAGGCTATCGTGCGGAAACGCCGCCGAAGCGCCGGACACGCGCAACCGGTCGCGCCGGGATGTGTAACCGTTACCATCGGCGCGTGGGCGATTCGCGCAGCGACCCGCGGGACGGCGGGTCCGGGCACCGGGCGGCCCACCGACGGGGCCGGGATATGCGCGGCCCGCTGCTGCCGCCGACGGTGCCGGGGTGGCGCAGCCGCGCCGAGCGTTTCGACATGGCCGTGCTGGAAGCCTACGAACCCATCGAGCAACGCTGGCGGGATCGAGTGGCCGACCTCGACATCGCGGTCGACGAGATCCCCCGCATCGCCGCCAAGGACCCCGAGAGTGTGCAGTGGCCGCCCGAGGTCATCGCCGACGGGCCGATAGCGCTCGCCCGCTTGATCCCGGCCGGCGTGGACATCCGGGGCAACTCGACGCGGGCGCGAATTGTCTTGTTCCGCAAGCCGATCGAGCGACGGGCCAAAGACACCATCGAACTCGCCGAATTGCTGCATGAAATCCTGGTGGCTCAGGTCGCCATCTATCTGGACGTTGAGCCCTCGGTCATCGATCCGACGATCGACGACGACTGACTGCGATCCGCCGGTCAGACGATGCCGCGTTTGAGGCGGCGACGCTCGCGCTCGGAGAGGCCGCCCCAGATGCCGAAGCGCTCGTCATGCGCGAGGGCGTACTCCAGGCACTCATGCCGCACCTCGCAACCCAGGCAGATCTTTTTGGCCTCGCGGGTCGACCCGCCCTTTTCCGGAAAGAAGGCTTCGGGATCCGTCTGGGCGCACAAAGCGCGGTCCTGCCATTGATCCGGGGTCAGTTCCGGAAGCGGTTCGGGGTCGAATGCAGCGGGCGCTTCGGGAACAACACTCAAATGCGGTCGAGTAATTGCCGCCGGCGGCAAGCCGATTGTGGTATGCGGTGTGCTTGCCAGCGCACCCCGAAGGTGCTCGTAGGACATGCTTCGTCCGCCTCCTCAGATCCTTTGGGAGAGTGAATGTTTCCCACTGTTGTGATGTACAGACCATTCGAACAAGTGATCGAATCTCGGTCTGCGACACCGGAACCGGCCGGCCAACCGGGAAATGACACTGATGTGATTAGACACGGGTGAACCTGTCCGGTCAAGCATTTTGGCGCATTTCCATATCATCTCGTGATCAAATTTCGGCGTTTCTGTCACCGTTGGACTTCGGCGTGTCTAGTGCGACTGCTCACAATTGCCTTCCCCGCCAGTCACAATGGCCCCAACAGCCACTTGCATTATCACTAATATCAGTCCGTCGCCGGATTCGCAGCGCGAGGGCCGCGCCGCGCCGACGCTGTCCCGCAAGTCCCCGCATCCGCACCGGGCAGTACTGTCAAGCGATGTGAAGGTCACCGTTCTGGTCGGTGGAGTGGGCGGCGCCCGCTTCCTGCTCGGGGTGCAACAACTGCTCGGTCTGGGTCAGTTCGCCTCGCCAGAATGGCCGAACGCCGGCCACGAGCTGACCGCCGTCGTCAACATCGGCGACGACGCCTGGATCCACGGAGTGCGGGTCTGCCCGGATTTGGACACCTGCATGTACACGCTCGGCGGCGGCGTCGACCCGCAGCGCGGGTGGGGTCACCGTGACGAAACTTGGCATGCCAAGGAGGAACTGGCGCATTACGGCATGCAGCCCCACTGGTTCGAACTCGGCGACCGCGATCTGGCGACCCACCTGGTGCGCACCCAGATGCTGAACGCCGGCTACCCGCTCTCGCAGATCACCACGGCACTGTGCGACCGCTGGCAGCCCGGTGCGCGATTGGTGCCCGCCAGCGACGACCGGTGCGAGACCCACGTGGTGATCACCGATCCGGTCGACGGCAACCGGCGGGCGATCCACTTCCAGGAATGGTGGGTGCGCTACCGCGCCCAGGTGCCGACCCACAGCTTCGCTTTCGTCGGCGCCGAAAAGGCCAGCGCCACAACCGAAGCGGTAACGGCCATCGCCGAGGCCGACGTCATCATGCTGGCCCCGTCCAATCCGGTGGTCAGCGTCGGCGCCATCCTGGCCGTCCCCGGCATTCGCGGGGCGCTGCGGGCGGCCAGCGCGCCGATCGTCGGCTACTCGCCGATCATCGGCGGAAAGCCGTTGCGCGGCATGGCCGATGCGTGCCTGCGCGTGATCGGGGTGGAGTCCACCGCACAGGCGGTCGGCCAGTATTACGGGGGACGCAGCGGCACCGGGATACTGGACTGCTGGCTGGTGCATGAGGGCGATAAGGCCGAAGCCGAAATCGAGGGGGTCGCGGTGCGGTCGATACCGCTGTTGATGAGCGACCCGGAGGCGACGGCGGCGATGGTGAGCGCCGGGCTGAAGCTGGCGGGCGTGACAGGGTGACCGAGCATGGCACCGGCTCCACGATCGAGATCCTGCCTGTCACCGGGCTTCCCGAATTCCGGCCCGGCGACGATCTGGCCGCTGCCATAGCGCAGGCCGCGCCGTGGCTTCTCGACGGCGATGTCGTGGTGGTCACCAGCAAGGTGGTGTCCAAGTGCGAGGGTCGGCTGGTGCCCGCACCCTTGGATGAAGAGAGCCGAGACCGTTTGCGCCGCAAGCTGGTCGACGACGAAGCGGTGCGCGTGCTGGCGCGCAAAGGCCGAACCCTGATCACCGAGAACCGGATTGGGCTGATTCAGGCCGCTGCCGGAGTGGACGGATCCAACGTCGGCCGCGACGAGCTCGCGCTGCTGCCGGTCAACCCGGACGCCAGCGCGGCGGGGCTGCGCGCCGAGTTGCGCACGCGGCTCGGCGTCACCGTCGCCGTGGTGATCACCGACACGATGGGCCGCGCCTGGCGCAACGGACAGATCGACGCCGCCGTCGGCTCGGCAGGTTTGGCTGTGCTGCACAACTATTCGGGCGCGGTCGACCGGCATGGCAACGAGTTGGTGGTCACCGAGATCGCGGTCGCCGACGAGGTGTCCGCGGCGGCCGATCTGGTCAAGGGCAAATTGACCGCGCTGCCGGTGGCGGTGGTGCGCGGCCTTTCCGTCAGCGATGACGGCTCGACGGCCCGGCAACTGCTGCGGCCCGGTCCCGAAGACCTGTTCTGGCTGGGCACCGCCGAAGCGCTGGCGCTGGGTCGCCAGCAGGCCCAGCTGCTGCGCAGGTCGGTGCGCCAGTTCAGCGACGAGCCGGTGCCGCCGGAGCTGGTCGAGGCCGCCGTGGCCGAGGCCCTCACCGCGCCGGCCCCACACCACACCCGGCCGGTGCGGTTCGTGTGGCTGCAAACCCAATCCACCCGGACCCGGCTGCTGGACCGCATGAAAGACAAGTGGCGTACCGACCTCACCGGCGACGGCAGACCCGCCGACTCCGTCGAACGACGGCTGGCGCGCGGCCAGATCCTCTACGACGCACCAGAGGTCGTCATTCCGTTCATGGTTCCCGACGGTGCACACGCCTACCCCGATGCCGCCCGCACCGACGCCGAACACACCATGTTCACCGTCGCGGTGGGAGCGGCCGTGCAAGGGCTGCTGGTCGCCCTGGCGGTGCGCGGGGTGGGCAGCTGCTGGATCGGTTCGACGATCTTCGCCGCCGACCTCGTCCGCGCCGAGCTGGAGCTGCCGGAGGACTGGGAGCCGTTGGGCGCCATAGCAATCGGCTACCCCTTCGAGCAGGCTTCGGGCCCGCGCGACCCGGTCCCCGTCACGGACCTGCTGATCCGCAAGTGAACGCGTTCGCGGGCAAGGCGGCGGCCTCGGCTGACAAGATCCGCGGCGGCTACTACACCCCGGCACCCGTCGCCCGGTTCCTGGCCCGCTGGGTGCGCCAGGCCGGTCCGCGGATTCTGGAGCCGTCCTGCGGCGACGGCGCGATCCTTCGTGAGCTGGCCGCACTCAGCAGCCAGGCACACGGCGTGGAACTCGTCGCGGCCGAGGCGGCCAAGTCGCGGGCGTTCGCTCCCGTCGACGCCCAGAACCTGTTCACCTGGCTGGGCAGCGGCGCCGGCGACTGGGACGGGGTCGCCGGCAATCCGCCCTACATCCGGTTCGGCAACTGGCCATCGGACCAGCGCGAGCCCGCCCTGGAGCTGATGCGACGCGAGGGGCTGCGCCCCACCAGGCTGACCAACGCCTGGGTCCCGTTCGTCGTCGCGAGCACGACGCTGGTGCGCGACGGCGGACGGGTGGGTCTGGTGCTTCCCGCCGAGTTGCTCCAAGTCAGCTATGCCGCGCAGTTGCGTGATCTGCTGCTGAGCCGTTTCCGCGAGATCACGCTACTGACGTTCCGGCGCTTGGTGTTTGACGGCATCCTGCAAGAAGTGGTGCTGTTCTGCGGTGTCGCCGGTCCGGGACCGGCGCAGATCCGCACGGTCCATCTCAGCGACACCGACGCGCTCGCCGGCGCGGATCTCGACGTCGAGCGCGTTCGTTCGGGCCCGGCCCTGCACTACGAAAAGGAGAAGTGGACCAAGTATTTCCTGCGCCCCACTCAGATCGAGGTGCTGCGAAGGCTCAAGCAGTCCGGCGCTATGACGCGGCTGGGCGGTATCGCGGACGTGGACGTCGGCATCGTGACGGGCCGCAACAGCTTCTTCACCTTCACCGATGCCCAAGCCGAGGCACTCGGGCTGCGGGCACACTGCGTTCCGCTCGTCTCGCGCAGCGCGCAGCTGTGCGGCCTGGTCTACGACATCGACAGCCGCGCAAGCGATGTCGCTGCCAACCACCGGACCTGGCTGCTCGACGCGCCGCATCATCCGACCGACCCGGCGCTGGTCGCGCATATCGACGCGGGCGAGGCCGCCGGTGTGCACCGGGGCTACAAGTGCTCGATTCGCAAGCCGTGGTGGACCACGCCGTCGCTGTGGGTTCCCGACCTGTTCTTGCTGCGCCAGATCCACCTGGCGCCGCGGCTGACCGTCAACGCGGCGGCGGCGACCAGCACCGACACCGTCCATCGGGTCCGGCTCGCGTCGGAGGTAGACCCGACCGCGCTGGCGACCGTCTTCCACAACAGCGCGACGTTCGCCTTCGCCGAGATCATGGGCCGCAGTTACGGAGGCGGCATCTTGGAACTGGAACCCGCTGAAGCCGAGCAGCTACCCATTCCGCCGCCCACCCATGCCGACGCCGGACTGGCCGCCGACGTCGATCTGTTGTTGAAGGCCAACGAGATTGAGAAGGCGCTCGACATCGTGGACCGTCGCGTCCTGATCGACGGGCTCGGCTTGTCGCGCGACTTCGTGGCGCACTGCCGGTCGGCGTGGGTCGCGCTGCGCGATCGCCGGACGAAGCGGGGATCCCGGTGAGCGTGCGGGAATCGGCGATCGCGATCCTGACCGACTGGCAGGCGCCCAACCCGGCCCAGGACTCGCTGCGGCACGCCGTGCTGGCCTTCGTGCAGGCCCGCGCCGACGCCTGCCTTCGCGAGTGCGTGCCCGGCCACGTCACCGCCTCGACGCTGGTGCTCGACGACACCGGCACTCAGGTGTTGCTCACCCTGCATCCGCGCCTCGGTCGCTGGGTCCAGCTCGGCGGGCACTGCGAGCAGGACGACGACGACATCGTGGTGGCGGCCCTGCGCGAGGCCACCGAGGAATCCGGCGTCGCCGGCCTGCGGATCGCGCCCGAACTGGCCGCCATTCACGTCCACCCCGTCACGTGCTCGCTGGGCGTACCGACCCGCCATCTCGACCTGCAGTTCGTGGCACGCGCGCCGGCCGGCGCGCAGATCGCGCTCAGCGACGAGTCCGACGACCTGCAGTGGTGGCCGGCCGACGCGTTGCCGCCCGGAACCGATCACGCGCTGGCGTATCTGGTTGGGCGGACGACGAGCGTGCGGCCAGCTTGACGTTCGGTGTCGAGCATGCGGCCGGCCTCACGCTCGACGGCGCGCGGCGAGGGCTAGACGTCGGACGAGTATCGGATGCCGCCGTCGGGGAGGGAGACACCGGGCCACACCCGGGCACCACGCAGCAGCTCGCAGCGGGCACCGATGTCGGCGCCGTCGCCGATCACACCGTCGCGGATCAGCGCCCGCGGGCCGATGCGCACACCGAAGCCGATGATCGAGCGCTCGATGACGCTGCCGGCCTCGACCTTCACCCCGTCGAAGATCACCGCACCGTCCAGCCGGACACCGGCGCCGATCTCGGCGCCCCGCCCGACGACCGTCCCGCCGATCAGGACCGCGCCGGGAGCCACCGCCGCGCCGTCGTGCACCAATTGCTCGCCACGGTGGCCGCTCAGCGCCGGCGACGGCGCGATCCCGCGCACCAGGTCGGCCGATCCGCGCACGAAGTCTTCTGGCGTGCCCATGTCGCGCCAGTAGGTGGCATCGACATAGCCGCAGATCTTCATGTGGATATCGGAGAGCAGCGCGGGGAACACCTCGCGTTCGACCGACACCTCGCGGCCCCGAGGGATCCGGTCGATTACCGCACGCTTGAAGAGGTAGCAGCCGGCGTTGATCTGATCGGTCGGCGGATCCTGGGTCTTCTCCAGGAAGGCGAGCACCCGGCCGTCCTCGGTGGGCACGCAGCCGAAGGCCCGCGGGTCACCCACCCGCACCAGGTGCAACGTGACGTCGGCCTCGTTGGCGTGGTGGAACTCCTGCAGCTGGCCCAGGTCGGCGCCGGACAGCACGTCGCCGTTGAACACCATCACGTTGTCGTGCCGCAGTTTGTCGGCGACGTTGGCGATGCCGCCGCCGGTCCCCAGCGGTTGCTCCTCGGTCACGTAGTCGATCTGCAGGCCCAGCTTCGACCCGTCGCCGAACTCGGCCTCGAACACCGCGGCCTTGTACGACGTGGACAGGATCACGTGCTCGATGCCCGCCGCCGCGATCCGCGACAACAGATGGGTGAGAAACGGCAGCCCGGCGGTCGGCAGCATGGGCTTGGGCGCTGAGAGGGTCAGCGGCCGCAGCCGGGTGCCCTTACCGCCAACCAACACCACCGCATCGACTTTAGTCAACTCAGTGCCGCCCTTCTGCGAGCTTCGGCTCTTGCTTCCGGGACCTGCGCAGTGAACTGCGCACCATCAGCCGCGAGCGCACCGCCAGCGACGCCCGCAGCGTCCACCGCAACGGTGCCCGCCACAGACCCGGATGTCGATCGGCCAGGAAGAGGTAGGTGCTCTGATGGTGGGCCGCCAGGTGAGTTGCCGGGTCGCTGCCGGTGGAGTGGCCCTTGTGGTGCAGGACTTCGGCGGACGGCACGTAGACGCTGAGCCAGCCGGCCTTGCCGAGCCGGTCGCCGAAGTCGACGTCCTCCATATACATGAAGTAGCGCTCGTCGAATCCGCGCACCTCGTTGAACGCGGACCGCCGCACCAGCAGGCACGACCCGGACAGCCAGCCCACCGGGCGTTCACTGGGCTCCAGCCGCTCCTGGCGGTAGGCCGCCGTCCACGGATTGCGCGGCCAGAACGGGCCGAGTACCGCGTGCATGCCGCCCCGGATCAGGCTGGGCAGGTGCCGCGCGGACGGATACACCGAGCCGTCGGGGTCGCGGATCAGCGGTCCCAGCGCACCGGCGCCGGGCCACCGGGTGGCGGCGTCCAGCAGCGCGTCGATGCTGCCCGGTCCCCACTGCACGTCCGGGTTGGCCACGATCACCCATTCTTGGGCGTCCTGGTCGCTGTCCAGCTGGGCGATCGCGCGATTCGCCGCGGTTCCGTACCCGAGGTTGGCGCCCGTCTCGAACAGCCGCACGTTGTCGTAGCGCTCGACGGCGGCCTGCGGTGTTCCGTCGGTGGAACCGTTGTCGGCCATCAGAACGCTCACCGGCCGCTCGGTGGCCAGCGACAACGAAGCCAGGAACCGCTCCAGATGCGGGCCCGGCGAGTAGGTCACCGTCACGACCGGCAGCACGTCAGTCACGCGTAGAGGGTAACGGTCGGGCTGCCAGAGCAGCGACAAGCGCACTGCGCCAGGGTCTTAGCGGCGTCAGGCCCGCGGCGGCGGACTGCCGGCCGGACAACGCGGAATAGCCCGGCCGGGGCGCCGGCCTCGGGTGTTGCGCGCTGCTGACCGGCCGGACCCGCTGCGGATCGGCACCGCATTCCTCGAACACCGCGCGGGCCTGCTCGAATCGCGAAACCGCCCCCTCGTTGGCGGCGTGCAGCACCGGCCCGTGCACGCGACCGTCCGCCACCTCCAGCACTGCGTCCGCCAGGTCGGCAACGTAGGTCGGCGATCCGGTCTGGTCGTCTACCACGTCCACCGGGCCGTCCCCGGCGGCCAGCCGGCGCATCACCGCGACGAAGTCGTTGCCGGTCCCGCCGGTGTAGACCCACGCCGTGCGTACCACGCAGGCTTCCGGCAGCGCCGCCAGCACGGCCTGTTCGCCGGCGAGCTTGCTGCGGCCGTATACGCCCTGCGGCGCGGCTTTGTCGCTGGGCTCGTACGGACGCGGCGCGGAGCCGTCAAAGTCGCCATCGAACACGAAGTCGGTGGAGATGTGGATCAGCCGGGCGCCGGCGCGCGCGCAGGCCCGCGCGATGTGCTCCGGACCGGCGGCATTGACCGCGAACGCGGCCGCCTCGTCGCTCTCGGCGGCGTCGACGTTCGTATAAGCCGCGCAGTTGACCACCACATCACCGTTCTGCACGATCCGCTCGGCGGCGCCCGGGTCGGTGATGTCCCATTGTGACGAGGTCAATGCCACCAGGTCACGGCCCTCGCAAGCAGCCCGTGCCGCCAGACAGCTGCCAAGCTGGCCGCCCGCACCGGTGATCACAAGCCTCCCCGACATGGTTCGAGTCTGGCACGCCCCGCACGCGCCTCGGGCACGCCGGGGTTAGCTTCCCGCGAAGCGGGTGTGTCGCAAGTAACCTAATGTGATGCCTGTGCAACGTGTGGTTCGTGTGGTTGCCACTGCGCTGACTGTATTCGTCGTCGTCGCCACCGGGGTCGCGTGGAGCAACGTCCAGTCGTTCCAGGACGGCATCTTCCACATGTCGGCGCCCTCGCTGGGCAAGGGCGGCGACGATGGCGCCATCGACATTTTGCTGGTCGGCCTGGACAGCCGCACCGACGCGCACGGCAACCCGTTGTCGCCCCAGGAACTGTCGGCGTTGAAGGCCGGTGACGAGGAAGCCACCAACACCGACACCATCATCCTGATCCGGATCCCGAACAACGGGATGTCGGCCACCGCGATCTCGATTCCGCGGGACTCCTACGTCCAGGCGCCTGGTCTCGGCAAGACCAAGATCAACGGCGTCTACGGCCAAACCCGCGAGATCAAGCGGACCCGCCTCGTCCAGGCCGGAGCGTCGGCCAACGAAGCCGCCGCGCAGGGCACCGAGGCCGGTCGCGACGCCCTGATCAAGACCGTCGCCGACCTGACCGGCGTCACCGTCGACCATTACGCCGAGATCGGACTGCTCGGTTTCGCGTTGATCACCGATGCGCTCGGCGGCGTCGACGTCTGCCTCAAAGAGGCTGTGTTCGAACCGCTTTCGGGTGCCGACTTTTCGGCCGGACGGCAGCGGCTCAACGGTCCGCAGGCGTTGAGCTTCGTGCGCCAGCGCCACGAGCTGCCGCGCGGCGACCTGGACCGGGTGGTGCGTCAGCAGGCGGTGATGGCCTCGCTGGCGCATCGGGTCATCTCCGGGCACACGCTGTCCAGCCCCGCGACGCTGAAGCGGCTGGAGGCTGCCGTCCAGCGTTCGGTGGTGCTGTCCTCGGGCTGGGACATCATGGATTTCGTCCAGCAGATGCAAAAGCTGGCCGGCGGCAAGGTCGCCTTCGCCACCATCCCGGTGCTGGACGGCTCCGGCTGGAGCGACGACGGCATGCAAAGCGTGGTGCGGGTCGATCCGCACCAGGTTCAGGACTGGGTCGGCGGGCTGCTGCACGAACAGGCGCAGGGCAAGACCGAACAGCTTGCCTACACGCATGGCAAGACCACCGCCAGCGTCGTCAACGCCACCGACATCAACGGCCTGGCCGCCGCGGTGTCAGACGTGTTGACCGCCAAGGGATTCACCGCCGGCTCGGTCGGCAACAACGAAGGCGGCCACGTCAAGAGCAGCCAGGTGCGCGCGGCCAAGCCCGACGACCTGGGGGCCCAGGAAGTCGCCAAGGAGCTGGGCGGGTTGGCGGTCGTCGCGGACGCGTCGATACCCGCCGGAACGGTGCAGGTGGTGCTGGCCAACGACTACACCGGCCCGGGCTCCGGGCTTTCGGGTTCTGTGGCGCCGGCACGCGTGTCGGGCGGCGGAGCTCCCGACGGCGCCGCTCCCCCGCCGTCGCCGATCCTCACTGCCGGCTCCGACAAGCCGGAATGCATCAACTGACGCTGTCTGGGGCGATCCTGGACCCGATGCTGCGCAGCGACCCGGTCGGGCCGCGCATCACCTACTACGACGATGCCACCGGCGAGCGCGTCGAGCTTTCCGCGGTGACGATGGCCAACTGGGCCGCCAAAACCGGCAACCTGCTGCGCGACGAGCTGGGCGCCGGGACGTCGAGCCGCGTCGCTGTCCTGCTGCCGGCGCACTGGCAGACGGCGGCGGTGCTGTTCGGGGTGTGGTGGATCGGCGCCGAGGTGGTGCTGGACGGTTCGGCGGATATTGCGTTGTGCACATCCGACCGGCTGGAGGAGGCCGACGCGGCCGTTGCCGGTGGCTCGGGCGGCGAGGTGGCGGTGCTGTCGCTGGATGCGTTCGGGCGCCCCGCACCCGACCTGCCGTTCGGCGTCACCGACTACGCGACCGCGGTGCGGGTACACGGCGACCAGATCGTC
>NZ_DATJYB010000543.1:0-14678 GCF_035499775.1 Mycobacterium sp.
GACCAGCCGTTGCGCGGACGGAACCTGGTGCGCTCAACCGTATTCGCACCGTTCGTGATCTCCGGTGCCGCGGTCGGGCTGGCGGCCCAGTTCGTCTTCGACCCGCATTTCGGCCTGGTGCAAGACCTGTTGCACCGCATCGGGATCGGCGTGCCCGACTTCTACCAGGACCCGCATTGGGCGATGTTCATGGTGACGGTCACCTACGTCTGGAAGAACCTCGGCTACACCTTCGTGATCTATCTGGCCGCGTTGCAGGGCGTGCGCCGAGACCTGTTGGAGGCGGCCGAAATCGACGGCGCCAGCCGGTGGGCCACCTTCTCCCGAGTGTTGTTGCCCCAGCTGCGCCCGACCACGTTCTTCCTGTCGATCACCGTTCTGATCAACTCGCTGCAGGTGTTCGACGTGATCAACGTGATGACCCGGGGCGGGCCGATGGGCACCGGCACCACAACCATGGTGTTCCAGGTGTATCTGGAGACCTTCCGGAACTTCCGGGCCGGTTACGGCGCCACCATCGCCACCATCATGTTTCTTGTCCTGCTGGCCATCACGTACTACCAGGTGCGAGTCATGGACCGGGAGCAGCGGCAGTGAGGGCCGGAAGGTCGGCGCGCACGCTGGGCTACGCCGCGATGCTGATGGTTGTCCTACTCATCGCCGGGCCGTTGATATTCGTGTTCTTCACGTCGTTCAAGAACCAGCCGG
Source organism: Mycobacterium sp. (assembly GCF_035499775.1). Classification (GTDB taxonomy): domain Bacteria; phylum Actinomycetota; class Actinomycetes; order Mycobacteriales; family Mycobacteriaceae; genus Mycobacterium. Next base: position 709 of record NZ_DATJYB010000543.1, read on the forward strand.
ACATCTATTCGCAGCCGACCACCTGGTGGCCGCCGCGCTGGCATCCGCAGAACTACCGGACGGCCACCCACCAGATTCCGTTCTGGACCTTCCTGCGCAACTCGGTGATCATCACGTCGGCGCTGGCCCTGGTGAAGTTCGTGCTCGGTGTGCTCAGCGCGTTCGGCCTGGTGTTCGTGCGGTTCCCGGGCCGGAACGCGGTGTTCTTGTTGATCATCGCCGCACTGATGGTGCCCAACCAGATCACCGTGATCTCGAACTATTCGCTGATTTCCCAAGTGGGACTGCGGAATACGTTTCCGGGCATCATCCTGCCGCTGGCCGGGGTAGCGTTCGGGACATTCCTGATGCGCAACCACTTTCTGTCGCTGCCGTCGGAGGTCATCGAAGCGGCCGAGATGGACGGCGCGCGTTGGTGGCAACTTCTGCTGCGGGTCGTGTTGCCGCTGTCCGGGCCCACCATGGTGGCCTTCGGCGTCATCACCGTGGTCAACGAATGGAACGAATACCTCTGGCCGTTCCTGATGTCCGACGACGAATCGGTGGCGCCGCTGCCGGTCGGCCTGACGTTCCTGCAGCAAGCCGAAGGCGTGACGAACTGGGGCCCGGTGATGGCGGTAACGCTGCTGGCGATGCTGCCGATCCTGCTCATCTTCATCGTCCTGCAACGACAGATGATCAAAGGCCTCACCTCGGGTGCGGTGAAGGGCTGATTTGCCATGAACGCACCAGCTGCCTTGAGCCGCAGAACGTTTCTCGCCCTGCTGGGCGCGGGTTTGGCGACCGGGTGCGCCGGCATGGGCGGCACCCGCCCGGTCAAGTCGGGATCCGGGCCGATCGCGTTCTGGTCCAACCACCCCGGCCAATCCGTGGCGGTGGAACGGGAATTGGTCAGCCGATTCCAGAACCAGTTCCCCGGGTTGTCCGTCAAGCTGATCGACGCGGGTAAGGACTACGACGAGGTGGCGCAGAAGTTCAACGCGGCTCTGATCGGCGCCGATGTGCCCGACGTCGTGGTGCTGGACGATATTTGGTGGTTCCACTTCGCCCTCAGCGGTGTCATCGCTCCGCTCGACGAGCTTTTTCGTGAAGTAGGAGTGGACACAACGGATTACGTCGACACGCTGCTGGCCGACTACGAGTTCGACGGCAAGCATTACGCCCTGCCCTATGCGCGCTCGACGCCGCTCTTCTACTACAACAAACAGGTGTGGCAGCGGGCCGGCCTGCCCGACCGCGGGCCCGACAGCTGGCCGGAATTCGACGACTGGGGTCCGCGGCTGCAGGAGGTCGTCGGTGCCGGAAAACGGGCGCACGGCTGGGCCAATGCCGAAACGATTTCCTGGACGTTCCAGGGACCGATCTGGACGTTCGGCGGCGCCTATTCCGACAAGTGGACGTTGACGTTCACCGAACCGGCCACCATCGCGGCGGGCAACTTTCTGCGGGATTCCATCCACCGCAAGGGTTATGCGGCGGTGGCCCACGACAGCGCCAACGAGTTCGCCACCGGCATCCTGGCCTCGACCGTGGTGTCGACCGGCGGCCTGGTCGGGATCACCGCCGCGGCCAGATTCGACTTCGGCGCCGCACCCCTGCCGACCGGCCCCGGCGGAACGCCCGGATGCCCCACCGGCGGGGCCGGGCTGGCGATTCCCGCCCAGCTCTCTGACGAACGAAAGATCAACGCGCTCAAGTTCATCCAATTCGTCACCAACCCGGCGAACACCGCCTATTTCAGTCGGCGTACCGGCTACCTGGCGGTGCGAAAGTCTGCCGCCGACGATCCGGGCGAACAGAAATACCTGGCGGACAACCCGCGTGCGCGCGTCGCGCTCGACCAACTCCCGCACACCCGGCCGCAGGACTACGCGCGTGTTTTCCTGCCCGGCGGTGACCGCATCATCTCCGCCGGCCTGGAATCCATCGGACTGAAGGGATCCGACGTGACCGCAACCTTCACCAGCATCGAACAACAGCTGCGGGTCATCTACGAGCGCCAGATGAAGCGAAAGCTGCAGAGTTAGCGCCATGGCCAGAGTGCAGTATTCCGCGGTCACCCATCGCTATCCCGGCGCCGACACGCCGGCCGTCGACAACCTGGAACTCGACGTCGCCGACGGCGAATTCCTGGTACTTGTCGGCCCGTCCGGCTGCGGCAAGTCCACCACCTTGCGTATGCTTGCCGGGCTGGAATCGGTTGCCAGCGGCCAAATCAGCATCGGCGACGTGGACGTGACGCACCTGCCGGCGCGGGCGCGCGACGTCGCGATGGTATTCCAGAACTACGCGCTGTACCCGAACATGACCGTCGCCGGCAACATGGGTTTCGCGTTGCGCAACGCCGGCATGTCGCGTGCGGACACCCGGCAACGAGTGCTGGAAGTCGCCGACATGCTGGAACTGACTGAGCTGCTTGACCGCAAGCCCTCGAAGCTGTCCGGCGGGCAGCGGCAGCGGGTGGCGATGGGACGCGCGATCGTGCGGCGGCCCCAGGTGTTCTGTATGGACGAGCCGCTGTCGAATCTGGATGCCAAGCTGAGGGTGAGTACCCGGTCGCAGATCTCGGGACTGCAACGGCGGCTGGGCACCACCACCGTCTACGTCACCCACGACCAAGTCGAGGCGATGACGATGGGCGATCGGGTGGCCGTACTCAAAGACGGTGTGCTACAACAGGTTGACACTCCTCGCGCCCTCTACGACGACCCGGTCAACACGTTCGTCGCGACGTTCATCGGCGCGCCCGCGATGAACCTCATCGATGCCACGGTGGCCGACGGCGTGGTCAAGTCGCCCGATCTGGCGATACCGGTCCCACGCTCGGTGGGCGGCCGGGTGCTGATCGGCGTCCGGCCCGAGTCGTGGGACGTCGTGACAGCCGATATGCCGGGAGCTTTCACGGTGCACGTCGAATTGGTCGAAGAACTCGGCTTCGAATCGTTTGTCTACGCAACACCGGCCGATCAGCAGGGCTGGTCGCTGCGCGCGCAACGGATCGTGTTCCGCACCGACCGTCGCACCGCGGTCACCGTAGGCGATGCGTTGTCGATCGTGCCGCACTCGCACGAAGTGTGCTTCTTCGATCCGGCAACCGAAGACCGTATTCGCTAGCGGTCACTCGCCTTTGACGTTGAGTATCTGGCGCAGCTCGAAGTCGATCTGCACCAGCTCCCGCGCGTCGTCCATCACCGCGTCGATGTCCTTGTACGCCGACGGGATCTCGTCGATCCACGCGGCGCCGTGCCGGTACTCGATGCCCTGCATCGCCTGCGCGAGGTCGTCGGTGGTGAATCGACGCCGTGCCTCGGTGCGCGAAAAGCGCCGGCCCGCACCGTGCGGGGCGCTGCACAGACCGGCTTGGTTCCCCAGGCCGGTCACGATGTAGGAGCGGGTGCCCATGCTGCCCGGAATGACCGCGCGCACACCCTTATTGGCGTTGATCGCGCCCTTGCGGGTGATCCAGACGTCCTTGCCGCCGTGGTTTTCCACCGCGGTGTAGTTATGGTGACAATTCACCCGGTCGACCTCGATGTCGGCGGGGTCGTCGTTCATGTGCCCGGCGAGCACCTGCCGGAAGCGGTCCATCATCTCGGCGCGGTTGGCCAGCGCGAACGCCTGCGCCCACTTCAATTCGGTAATGTAGCTGGTGAATTCGCGGGTGCCCTGCGGCAGGTACGCCAGGTCCGGATTGGGCAGCTTGATCCAGAACTGGGCCATCAGCTTCTGGGCGATCTTGATGTGCCGGTTGGCGATCTTGTTGCCGACGCCGCGGCTGCCGGAATGCAGGAACATCCAGACGTGATCGTGGTTGTCCAGGCACAACTCGATGAAGTGGTTGCCGCCGCCGAGGGTGCCCAGCTGCAGGCGCCAGTTGGGGGAGTGACTGAGGTCGACTCCGCTCGATTCCGCTTGGTGTGCCAGGGATTCGAGGCGTCCCGCGGTGAAGTCGAAGCGGTCGGACCGGTCGTTGTAACCGCCCTTGCTCATCGGGATGGCTGACTCGATGGAGGAGCGCAGCTTGCTTAGGGGCAGGTCGGCGATGTCGTCCTGGGTGTACTTGGTCCGCGCGGCGATCATGCCGCAGCCGATGTCCACGCCCACCGCGGCGGGAATCACCGCACCCAGCGTCGGGATCACCGTGCCCACCGCAGAGCCCTTGCCCACGTGCGCGTCGGGCATCAGCGCCACATGCGGATGCACGAACGGCATCGAGGCGGTCTCCTTGGCCTGTTCGATCGTGCCGTCGTCGATCTCGGAGGCGAAGTTGAGCAGCTTGTGCCCGTGGATTCGCTTCATAGAGACCAATGATGGCCTGCAAACGTCGGGAAAGCTCGCGAATTATTTTCGGCTCGATCAGCGCACCTGCGAGCGTCCGCGTTGCAGCACGGCCTCACGGTTGGCGGCGATGTCGTCGCCGCTGGTCCGGAATTGCTTGGCCGCCATGGCTTCCAACCACAGCCCCTCGCTGGTCTGTGACTCGTCGATGCGGTGGTAGGACGCCAGCAACGCCCGTACCGCGTTCTGGTTGTTGCCGACGATGGTCGCGGCGACCTGGCGCGCGGTGCTCAGTAGCTGCTCGTGCGGCACCACCTCGGTGACCAGGCCGGCCCGCAGCGCGTCGGCGGCGGACAGGTAGTCGCCGGTCATGCTCATCCGCCGGGCCAGGCCGACCCCGACCTTCTGTGGTAGCCGCACACTCAGGCCCCAGGTGGGCAGCAGGCCGACCCGGGCGTGGGTGTCGGCGAAGCGCGCCTGCTCCGACGCGATCAGGATGTCGCAGTACAGCGCGATCTCCAGCCCACCGGTGACCGCGGCGCCGTTGATCGCGCCGATTACCGGCTTGGTCATCGGTGGCCAGCGCGGCGAAATGTCCGGCAGCGCCGAGGACCCGCCCAGCTCTTTGAGGTCCAGTCCGGCGCAGAACACCGGGTCGGCGCCGGTGACGATGACGACGTCGACGTCGTCGTCGGCCTCGGCGTCGGTCAGCGCCCCGAAGAACCGGTCCCGCAGCGCCGAGGACAGCGCGTTGCGGGACTGCGGCCGGTTGAGCGTCAGGGTGCGAACCCGGTCGTCGGTGTCGATCAGCAGGATGTCGTCGGTCATGGGGCCTTCTTAGCACTGTTGGGGTCGTGGTATTTGTGCCTATCGGATGGCATCGCGGGCGTCTCGCGCAAGCTCCACCATGCCGCAGCGCGCGCAGGACTTGACGGCGGTGCGGAGCAAACCGTCAACGCGCAGGTTTGCTGGCATTGCTAGCACGCTCGGCGCTGCTCGAAGCAGTGGCTCAGCATCCGCACGAATCCACCAGTTTCGAGGGGTAGCCACATTTGCCATACGAGTCCTGGATCGATTGGCAAGACGGAACGGGTTGATGTCGCGGTGCAGCAGACCCACCTCGTGGGCGGCCTGCAACGCCGCGGCGACCTGCCCGATGATATGCACCGCGCGGGCGGGTTCCAGCGGCCCGTCGGCCAACACGGTGTGCAGGTCGCGGCCCTCGACCAGGCGCATGTCGACATACAGGTGCCCGTCGATCTCGCCATGGTGATGGATCGGGATGACGTGCGGGCTGTTCAACCGGGCGGCGGCGTGGGCTTCGCGGCGGAAGCGCCGCTGAAAGTCGTCGTCCTCCGACAGACCCGCGGGCAGCAGTTTGAGGGCCACGATCCGGTCGGTGTCGGTGTCATGCGTGCGCCACCGCCCCGGCCCTACACCTCGATCAGCCGGGAGCGCCCAAACGGCGTCCCGCCCCCCTCACCCGACATTGCGGTACCCCATCTGCTACGCGATGACAGATATGAAGATGGCCATAAGTATCGCAATCATCTTGCAAGAATCTTGGAATCGTCGGCCTGGCGTCCGCGCCTATCGTGGAACCCATGTGCCGGAACATCACCGAACTGCGCGGGTTGCAACCGTCGGCCACGCCCGAGGAGATCGCGGCGGCGTCGCGCCAGTATGTGCGCAAGGTCAGCGGCATCACCCACCCGTCGGCGGCCAATGCCGAGGCGTTCGAGCTCGCGGTCGCCGAGGTCACCGCGACGACGACGCGGCTGCTGCAGTCGCTGCCGCCACGCCGCCAGCCCCCCAAGACCGTCCCGCCGCTGCGCCGCCTGGCGGCCAGATGACGCAGACGCCCGCGCTCAAGGAGTGGAGCGCGGCGGTGCACGGCCTGCTTGATGGCCGGCAGACCATCCTGCTGCGCAAGGGCGGCATCGGGGAGAAGCGCTTCGAGGTCACGGCCCCCGAGTTCCTGTTGTTCCCGACGGTCGCGCACAGCCACGCGAAGCGAGTACGGCCCGAGCATCGCGAGTTGCTGGCCGCGGCGGCCGCCGACAGCACCGAAACCCACCTGACGCTGAGGGCCGCAGCCAAAGTCGTTGCCACGCTTGCGGTCAACCGGCCGGATGGGTTGTCCGAAATCGAGGACCTGCACATCTGGACCGCCGAGTCGGTGCGCGCCGACCGACTCGACTTCCGGCCCAAGCACAAGCTGGCCGTGCTGATCGTCCAGGCGATCCCGCTCCTCGAGCCGGTCCGCATCATCCGCACCCCGGACTACGCCGGCTGTACCAGCTGGGTTCAGGTCCCGGTGACGCCCGCTCTGGGGGCGCCGTTACACGGCGAGGCCGCGCTAGCGCACGTCACCGCCCGGGTTCGCGACGCCATCGGTTAAGCATCCGGCGAGCCGACCGGAAGCACCAACCGGGAGCTTCCGAAGTGCACGGCGTGGGTGGCCGGCTTCAGCTGCCGGCCGGTCAGCAGTGGTTCGTCGGTGCCGAAGTTGCGCGCGTAGCGCGGGAACCAACTGCCGGTGATCAGGACGCGGATGCGCGAGCCGGCCGGGAACCGGTGCGCGATGGCGTCGAGCTCGATGCGGACCCGCTGCCGCCCGTCCAACCGCCGGTAGCTGTCGCTGACATTGCGCGAACGGCCCTTGGCGTCGACCTCGCTGAGCCGGACGAACAGGTCGACGTTGGGGTTGTCGGCGCTGTGCTCCAGCTCGATGACGGGATTTCCGTAGGCGTACAGGTCGCGGGGGAGGGTGGCGCCGGTGAAGCTGAGCACGTCATGACGCAACGCCAGCCGGCTGTCGTTGCGGTAGCCGCCGGTCGGTGTCAGCAGGGGACCGCCGATCATCGGTGTCGGGTTCGACGGGTCGTAGCGGAATGTCGCCGGGGGCGCGTCGGTCGCCGGCGCGGTCACCCCGAGGTGGCCACCGGGCTGCAGGTACAGCACATGATCGGTGGTCGCGGGCGGCCAGTCCGGCAGGCGGCGCCAGCCTTGATTGTTGACGAACACGCGGACCGTGCTTGGGCGTTGCAATGCCGGTGCGCCCCCCAGATGGGCGTCCACCCAGTCCAGCGACTCTTGGGCGCTGGTGGCCAGACCCTTGCCGAGCATCTGGGTGTGCGTCCACGGCCCGACGGTGAGCGCGACGTCCACGCCCCGGTTGCGCAGATGCCGATACTGGTGCAAAGACTGGCTCAGGAAGATGTCTTGCCAGCCGCTGAGGAGCAGCACCGGCACCTCGACGCGGTCCAGTGCGTCGGGAAAGCGCAGCCGGTCCCAGAACGGATCGTCGGCGTCGGTGTGTTCCACCCACGATTCGAACCACGGCGCGCTCGTGCCGAGCAGGGCGCGGGCCGACGTCCCCAACGGCACCTCACCGACCGCGCGCGCCACCTTTCGTGGCGCGGTCAGCTGGCGGACACCGGTGCGCAGCCGCCCGGGGTCTTCCTGATGGGAAACCAGATTGCTCCAACCAAGAAAGTCGTTGACCGCGAATGTGCCGGTGCCCCACACCGAATCACGGAAGTCGTGCGGCCCGACGGTGATGACGGCCGCGGCGAGCTCGGGCGGCGGATCCTGCAGCAACGCCCACTGGGTAAAGCCGAGATACGACAGCCCGACGGTGGCGAACCGGCCGGTGAACCAGGGCTGCGCACGCAGCCACTCAACCGTGTCGGCGCCGTCGGCGGCCTCGTTGACCATCGGCTCGAACTCTCCGCCCGACCCGAAAGTGCCGCGCACGCTCTGCAGCAGCACGTGATAGCCGCGGGCGGCATACAGCCGGCCGAACACCAGCGAGAACGGAAAGCTGCGCCCGTAGGGTCCCCGGACCAGCAGGGTGCCCGCGGGATGCGACGTGATCGGCGCGTAGTGGTCGGCCACCAGCCGGACCCCGTCGCGCATCGGTACGCCGACGCGACTCACGGTGTAACGGGTGGTCGCCCGGGGCAGTCCCAGCAGTCCGCCGACCGCATTGCCGCCGACTCTGGTCACGTTGCGCAGCCGCGGCTGTGCGGTGGAAGTCGTACTCACGACACCTAGGTTAAGACGAGTCAGAACTTGTACAGCGGGGCGAGGTCGTTGGCGCGCTGCAGGTTGGTGGGCATGCAGTCGGGCTCGGGGTTGGAGTAGATCGTCGAGAAGTACAGCGCCTGCTGCAGCACCCCATAGCTGGTCTTGAACGCGATCATGCAGGAGAAGAACCAGAAGCTGTTGTGATAGGTCGGCTTCATCACCCAGTACTGGGCGGCCCGGTGCCCTTGGATCGCGGTCTCGAGCGCGTCAGCGGGCAACGACTGGTCGTAAGTGCGCCAGATGATCGGCTCGAGGGCCAACGTGTAGTTGCCCGCGTCGAGCTTGCAGCGCAGCCCGTCTTCGCGCTCGGGCGGGGTGAACGCCAGTCCGAGCCGCTGCAACGCGTCGATCGGAAGGTCTTGACACGGGTCGAACGGGCTCGGGTCGGTGGTTGCCACGATGGGGCTCTTCATCGTGGTTTCCATAGGTTGCGCGGTGGACCGTAGTTGGTAGGTGCCGCCCCCGGTCGGCGCCGGTGGAGCACACTGCCAGCCCACTCCCAATGCTGTGATCAACGCGCCGAACGCCCCGATCAGACGCAGCCTGGTTAACACGACACCCCCTGCGATCGGCGGTCCCTTTGCCCGGACTATACAAGTCGCTTGCTCGCCGTCACAGTGAAACCGAAGTTGTTCTGGCTCGGCTTGCACAGCGCTAGCTCGTTAGGGTGGTTAATCGTGGCCAGTCACGAACCAGGGCAGGGATCGACCCACGGCGGTCAGCCGACGCTGTGGGCCGTGTCCGACCTGCACACCGGCCACACCGGGAACAAGCCCGTCGCCGAGTCGCTGCGCCCGTCATCGCCGGACGATTGGCTGATCGTGGCCGGTGACGTCGGCGAACGCACCGACGAGATCCGCTGGACGCTGGACCTGCTGCGGCGGCGGTTCGCCAAGGTGATCTGGGTGCCCGGCAACCACGAGCTGTGGACCACCAGCCGCGATCCGATGCAGATCTTCGGTCGTTCACGCTACGACTACCTGGTCAACATGTGCGACGAGATGGGCGTGGTCACCCCCGAACATCCGTTCCCGGTGTGGACCGAACGCGGCGGCCCGGCCACGATCGTGCCGATGTTCCTGCTCTACGACTACAGCTTTCTGCCGGAGGGTGCGACGACCAAAGCCGAGGGATTGGCCATCGCGCGGCAGCGCAATGTGGTGGCCACCGACGAGTTCCTGCTCTCCCCGGAGCCCTACCACACCCGCGAGGCTTGGTGCCGCGACCGGCTGGCCAGCACCCGCGCCCGCCTCGAACAGCTCGATTGGATGACGCCGACCGTGCTGGTCAACCACTTCCCGATGGTGCGCGAGCCCTGCGACGCGTTGTTCTATCCCGAGTTCTCGCTGTGGTGCGGCACCACCAAGACCGCCGACTGGCACACCCGCTACAACGCCGTCTGCTCGGTTTACGGCCACTTACACATTCCGCGCACCACCTGGTATGACGATGTGCGATTCGAGGAGGTGTCGGTCGGCTACCCGCGGGAGTGGCGACGCCGCAAGCCGTACAGCTGGCTGCGGCAGGTATTGCCCGATCCGCAGTACGCGCCCGGCTACCTCAACGACTTCGGCGGTCACTTCGTGATCACTCCCGAGATGCGTGCGCAGGCCGCGCAGTTCCGGGAACGATTGCGGCAGCGGCAGTCTCGATGACCACCAGCACGCTGGTGTCCTCGGTGCTACCCGGCACGCTGGTGTCTGATCTGGCGTACGCCGAGTTGTACTCCGACCCGCCCGAGCTGGCCCCGCTGCCCGAGGAGGAGCCGCTGATCGCCAAGTCGGTTGCCAAGCGGCGCAACGAGTTCATCACCGCCCGGCACTGCGCCCGGATCGCGCTGGGTGAACTCAGCGTGCCGCCGGTGCCGATCCTGAAGGTGCCGATCCTGAAGGGCGAGAAGGGGGAGCCGTGCTGGCCGGACGGCGTGGTCGGCAGCCTCACCCACTGCACCGGCTACCGCGGCGCCGTTGTCGGGCGCCGCGACGCGGTGCGCTCGGTGGGCATCGACGCAGAGCCGCACGACGTGTTGCCCGGCGGTGTGCTGGACGCGATCAGCCTGCCCGAGGAGCGCAGCGAAATACCGGCCAAGATGCCGGCGGCCCTGCATTGGGATCGAATTCTGTTCTGCGCCAAGGAGGCAACGTACAAGGCGTGGTTTCCGCTGACCAAACGGTGGCTGGGTTTCGAGGATGCGCACATCTCGTTCGAGGTCGATCCGCCCGGTTCGGCCGGCCGCTTCGTCTCCCGGATCCTGATCGATCCGGAGGCGCTGTCGGGTCCGCCGCTGCGGGCGCTCGCGGGTCGTTGGTCGGTCGAGCACGGACTGGTGCTGACCGCGATCGTGCTATGACCGACCCCGGAATCGTCGTCGTCGACAAGCCGGCCGGCATGACCAGCCACGACGTGGTGGGCCGCTGCCGTCGCATCTTCTCCACCCGCCGGGTGGGGCACGCGGGGACGCTGGACCCGATGGCCACCGGCGTGCTGGTAATCGGGATCAACCGCGCCACCAAGATCCTGGGCCTGCTGACGGCGGCCTCCAAGTCGTATGCCGCGACTATTCGGCTGGGTCAGGCCACGTCCACCGAAGACGCCGAAGGCGAACTGCTGCAATCGATTTCGGCCGAGCACGTGAGAACCGAGGATATCGCCCGGGCGATGGCCGTGCTGCGCGGCGACATCAAGCAGGTGCCGTCGGCGGTCAGCGCGATCAAGGTCGACGGGCGCCGCGCCTATCGCCTGGTCCGCGAGGGCCACACCGTCGAACTGCACCCGCGGCCGGTGCGCATCGACCGGTTCGAGCTGCTGGCGGTGCGAGCTCACGATCGGCTCGTCGACTTCGATGTCGAGGTCGACTGCTCGTCGGGAACGTACATCCGCGCGCTGGCCCGCGACCTAGGCGAGGCGCTGGGTGTCGGCGGGCACCTGACGTCGCTGCGGCGCACCCGGGTCGGGCGTTTCGACCTGGACCAGGCGTGCTTGCTGGACGAACTGGCCGAGCGGCCCCGGTTGAGCCTGACCCTTGATGAAGCCTGTCTGCTGATGTTTCCGCGCCGCGACCTGACGGCCTCAGAAGCCGAGGCGACCAGCCATGGCCGGGCGCTTTCGCCGGCCGGTATCGAAGGTGTCTATGCCGCGTGCGAGGCCGACGGCCGGGTGGTTGCGCTGCTGCGCGACGACGGCCCGCGGACCAAGCCGGTGGTGGTTATCCGCCCAGCGACGCTTTAGAGGGGCTCAGGTCCGCGCGAAATCCTCGTCGGAGTCGTAGTCGGCGCGGCCCGAATCATCCGTGAAGTGCGTGTGGGTCGTGACGTTCAGCCTGCCGTCCGGCAGGCGGGTGTAGTGCTGGTCTTCCACAGCGAACGACGGGGACCAGCGGACGTCCCAGGTTGCTGCGCCGCGTGGCACATGTACCAGCTGGGTGCCCCAATCGCATGGCGTGGGCAGGCAGGCTCCCCACGGGTGGATGGTCAGCCCGTCCGGGACCTCGGCGATGTCGATCTGCACGATGCCGCGGGTCTTCGGGTCGACGTTCTGCCACATGTCCGGGATGGGAGCGGCTGTTTGGCTGCCCGCGTGGTTGGCTATGACCCGGATGACCAGCACGCCGACGACCGCGAAGACGACGATGACGGCCGCGATCAGCGCCGCTTTGCCGGCGCCCGGGTATTGCCTCCGTGTCCGGTTCGTCCCCACCTGCGGGTGCTGCGGCGGAACGGTGTCTGTGCTCGGCATCATGTTTGCAATGCTGCGACCTCGTCACGGGGCGGCCTAGCGTAACCGGCTACTCGATCTGGGCGCTTCCGTCGCGATATGCCAGCATTGGGACGTGAACGCGCGCCAGTTCGCTCGTGTGCTGGGTGCCGCAGTGGTGACAACCTGGGCCGCCCTGCTGAGCGCACCGATCCCCACCGCCCCCTCCGCATTCGCTGCTCCGTGCCCCGACGTCGATGTGACGTTCGCCCGCACCACCAACGAGCCACCCGGTGTCGGTGGCGTCGGGACGGCGTTTCTGACCGCACTGCGCTCGCAGGTCGGCGGCCGGTCCGTCGGTGTCTATCCGGTCAACTACCCAGCCAGCGACGATTTCGCGCCGTCCGCATCCGCCGGCGCCGGCGACGCGAGCGCTCACGTTCAGTCCATGGCTGCGAACTGTCCCAACACCAAGCTGGTGCTGGGTGGAGATTCCCAAGGCGCGATGGTCATCGATCTGATCACCATCGCTCGAGGACCGGTCGCGGGCTTCATCCCCTCGTCGCTGCCGGCGGACGTGGCCGATCATGTTGCCGCGGTCGCCGTCTTCGGGAATCCGGCGAGCAGATATCTCGGCGGGCCCATCAGCGAGATCAGCCCTTGGTATGGGGCCAAGGCAATTGACTTGTGTGCACCCGGCGATCCGATTTGCTCTGTGGGCGGGGCGCTGGCGCCGCCTTCGCCGGACGAGCTGTCCTCCCCGGCGCACCATGCCTACTTGCAGTCCGGGATGCCCGGCCAGGCCGCAGCTTTCGTCGCGAGCCATCTCTGAGGCCGGTACGGGGCTAAAAACTGATCTGCGAACACAGATTCGCACTTTTTGCTGTTGGAAGGAATTATTTGCCCCGGCGGTGGGTATCCACGCATCCATGCATATCACCCACGTCGCTGCCGCTGCCGGCGCAGCCGTCACTGCCCTGTTTATCGCCCCGAGTATGCCGACGGCGTTACCGTCTGCTCACGCTGACTACGACGGTTACAGCCGCTGCGTGGGACACCTGGCGCCAATCCCGCTGAACGCCCCCGACCTGAAGAATTCGTACCTCATGGGCGTTGTCGAGCAGGATCTCAAATCAGGTGTTCCCCCCGCCGGAGAAGCCCAGAAAGTAACGCAGATGGGCTACGAGCCGCGCCTTGCCAACGGGATTGTGCAGTGCGTCATGCAGCACAACCCGTAGGACAGTCCGAGCGGAACGCGGTCGTCGGCTGACGACCGCCATCGGGCTGCGTGCCCGGCCTCACTGTAGGTGTCACAGTAAGAGACCCGGTTGATCCCTGCGCGTGACCAGGTTGCACACTGGGGCCAGGTTTCTCGATGGTCCACGAAGGGGTGTCATGTCCAAGAACGGTTCCAACAAGGTTTACGTCGTCGGCGTGGGTATGACGAAGTTCGAGAAGCCGGGTCGCCGGGAAGGCTGGGACTATCCGCAGATGGCCAAGGAGTCCGGCACCAACGCGCTGCAGGACGCCGGGGTCGACTACACCGAGATCGAGCACGGCTACGTCGGCTACTGCTCGGGAGACTCCACCTCCGGGCAGCGCGCGCTCTACGAGCTCGGCATGACCGGCATCCCGATCGTCAACGTCAACAACAACTGTTCGACCGGGTCCACAGCGCTGTTTCTGGGCGCGCAGGCCATCCGCGGCGGGCTGGCCGACTGCGTGCTGGCGCTGGGCTTCGAGAAGATGCAGCCCGGCGCATTGGCCGGCGGCGCCACCGACCGGGAGTCGCCGCTGGGCAAGCATGTCCAGGCGTTGGCCGCGATCGACGAGTTCGCTTTTCCGGTGGCGCCGTGGATGTTCGGGGCGGCCGGCCGCGAGCACATGAAGAAGTACGGCACCACCGC
>NZ_DATJYB010000544.1:0-5297 GCF_035499775.1 Mycobacterium sp.
TCACCACACCGCCGTGGCCGTCGATCGCGCGGTCCACGATTGCGTCCAGAATCGCCATCTCCCAGCGCCGACCGATCAGGCTCGCCTCGGCCCGCCCGGCCCGGCCATCGCGCGGGTCGATCGCCACCAGCCGGCGCGCGCACACCGGTTCGTCGCTCCCCTTGATGTGCACCCACTCCGGTTCACCGAGCGTCACGGTGTGTTCGACCAGCCGAGCTGTCGATTCCGACAGCATCACCGCGCCCGGAGGTGCCACCGATTCAATCCGCTGCGCTATCCCGACTTGCTGCCCGGTTGCGGCGTAACCTATTGTCCCCGAACCGATCTCACCGGCGATCACCTGTCCCGAATTCAGGCCCACCCGCAATCGCAGTGCCACCCCGTCGCGGCGCTGCACCTCGGCCGCCAACCGGTCCGCCTCCTGCTGAATCGCCAGCGCCGCAAGACAAGCCCGAAAGGCATGATCCTCCAACGCAACTGGGGCACCGAACAACGCCATCACCCCATCGCCGTTGTACTCAGCGGTCCCGCCGTAGCGTTGCACCGCCGCCGCCGATCGCTCCACCAGCTCGGTCATGATGGCGCGCAACCGCTCCAGATCCACGGCCGCCGCGATGTCCATCGACCGCACCACGTCGGCGAACAGCACCGTTACCTGCTTGTACTCGGCCGGAGTCGTCGCAGTCGCAACCGCTGCACCGCACTGGTTGCAGAACTTGGAGTTCGGCGGCAGTTCGGTACCGCACGACCCGCAGATCACCCCGATATCGTGTCACCGCTATGAGGGCGACTCCCTACCCGGTCAGGATCGTCGGGAACGGGCTGCGGTTGTCCGGCAGGTCGGCGGGAAAACACGGGGACACGCCCTGGAGGCTGGGCGCAAAGCCCGGGCGGCTGCGGGCTTCGATCTGCAGGCTGTAGCCGTCTGGCGCATAGCCGAACCGGTTGGGCTTGTCGAAGCCGTCGCGCTCGACGACGTTCCAGCCCCAGCTTTTCCAGATATCACCGGTCTTCGCCACGATGGCCTGCGGATCGGTGCCGGACGGCAGGGTGAGGTCGCCGATCGTCGTCAGCGCCCTCGGCGGTGTGCCGGTGGTGACGTCTTGGCAGGGGGGCGTGTTGGTGGGGGCATAGCGGGTGGCGTCCAGCGTGGTGCCGGGCGGCAGCGCCTGAAGCGTCTTCTTCAGGTATCCGATCAGGGTGTCCTGGGCTTGTTGCGGGCTGATCGGTGGTGTCGGCGTGGATGTCATGGGCCCTCCTCCGAGGTTGTTGGCGCTGCAGGCGCCGATCAGCACGACCACGAGTGATGCGGCGGCGAGACGGCTCATCGGTGCTCCACCGTGCCGTCGGGGCCGATGATTTCCGGGGGCTGCATGCCGTCGATGACGGCGCCGAAATTGCGCAGTGCGGGGTTCCCCGGCAACCAGTAGCTGCTGTGGGCGGCGACGCTCGGGGTGAGGCCGAGCGGGTCCGAGCTGGGTCCCGGAGCGGCGTAGAGCCGAGTGGCACCGAACTCGGAGCCCATCGGATCCTTGCCCAGCGTCAGGTCGGTGACCAGTTCGATGATGTCGTTGCGTGCCCGCATCGCATAGACGGTTCCGCCGGGAGCAAGGTTGAGGTCGCCCGCGTTATGCACCAGCATGCCCGGGCTGCCCACCGCGATCACGTTGTTGGCGTCCAGGTGATGGCCAGGTGCGGCGGCGGCCCCGACGACGGTGGAGCCGTAGCTGTGCCCGATCACCGTGTCGATCGAGGGCGCTCCGACGTGCGACGCGCGTTGCCCGCTCTCGAACGCATCCAGCGCACCGCCGCCTGACCAGGCGCGGTCTGGCCACGCGGCTTGCGGGAGGTCCATGGGACGGTCATAGCCCATCCACGTGGTGACCGCCACGTCGCCTGGCCGGAGGGTGGGATCGGCCTGCATCGCGGCGTTGTACATGGCCAACGATTTCAGGTCGCTGCCTTCGAATTTGGTGAGGTCTTGTCCGGTGCCGGGCACCAGGATCGCGTTGCGTTTGGCGTAGTCGGGATTGCCGATGGCCACCGCGCCGTGGCCCTTGTCGTCGATGAGTCCCAGGTAGCGTTTCACGCCGTCGTTGCGGTCCAGCTCGGCCTGCACCGTCCGGTATCCCTGCAGGCTCTGTCGGGCCGCCGAGATTTGCGGCCCCAGGGCGTTGAGCTCGACGGCGGTGGCTTTGCTGTGATCGCCCAGGTAGGCCTGGGCCGCCAGTTGGTCGTAGCGCTGCTGCATGCGGTCGAGGTCGGCTTGGGTGTGTTGTCGGAGCTCGGTCAGGTGCATCCGGTCGTAGTGGTCCCTGCCCAAGTGGTCCTCGGGGTCCCACGGCATCCCTGGGTGGTTGCCGATGTTGTGGTCCTGGCTGTAGAGCCAGTCCTTCTCCTCTGGGTTCAGCTGCTGCCACAGATCGTGAAACTGCTTGGGGTCCTCGGGAAGTGGCCTCGACAGTGCCTCGCGGATCTCGGGGCGGTTGTCGTGCGGCCCGGCCGGAATCGGCCGGTTACCTTCGGCCATCTCGATCGCTTGGGCCAATTCCATGTCGATCGCCGCGGCTTTGCTCAGCACCCGCTTGAGCCACTGCGCCAGCACCGTGGTTTTGCCGTCGATTTCCTGGGGAGACATGTGTGACCCCGGGGCCGGACCGATGGCGTTGGTCTTCGGGTCGATCTGCATCTGCGCTGCGTCGGCGGCTGCCAACAGTGCCTGGAGATCCCGCTTCAGCTCGTCGATCTCACCGGACGCCTTCGAGGCGACCTGGGCGACCGCCAGCGCCTCCTCGCCGTGCGAGTTCAGGTCGGCACGGACCTGGTCGATGGACTTCCTGGCCGCCTCGGCGCCTGCTCCGCCCCAGCTGTCGAACACCCGCAACTGCCCCAACCCGGCCCCGGCGTCGAAGGCCGCGCCGGCGCGCACGTTGCCGACGTGGAACACCTCCCGTACCGCGTCGGAACTCCACTGCTCGATCTCGGCGAGCGACAGCGACACGGCAGATCACCGTCCCACGGTGAGTGTCCGCGCGCTGCGGTCTTCGGTGCCCTGGTAGTCGTCGGCGGAGGTTTTGAATTGACGGGACTGCTCGGCCATTCGCGCGACCAAAGCCCGGGTGGTGCGCTGCCATTCCGCCGATTTGGCCGCCATCGCCGCGCCGGCCTGCCGGGGCCAGCCCGGCAACGCCGACTCCAGCCGCGAGTCCGCCGACGCGTGTACGCCCTGCATGTGGTGGGCGTGGCCGTCGACGCGTCCGGCCGAGGCCACCAAATGCTGCGGATCGACCTGCATCCGTTGCGCCGCCACGGTCCCAACGATAGGAACGCCGACCTGCTTGTACGACGGTCATCGGGAACGGACTGGTTTTAGGCTGGACGCAGACCGCCATCGAGGAGAGCCCGCATGGGAACGGAAACCGAGGACCGCAGCTACGTCGAGTCCTCCGCCGACGGCGCGCTGATGCTCGAACTCGACCGGCACGGCGGCCTGCTGCGCTGCCAGCTGGAACCCGAGGTCAACGCGGGCTGGTCGGCCGAGATGCTGGGTGAGCGGATCCTGCGGCTGCACACCCTGGCGCTGATGCGCGCGCGCTGCGACGAACTGGCCAAGATCAACGAGCGGGGCGCGGACATGCCGCCGGGCGAGGTGTATCCGAGCGAGGCCCAGGTGGCTGAATACCGCGCCCGCTACGTCGACTTTTGACGCTGCATAAGCCTTCGCGCTGCGGCTACGCTGGGCAAACAACCTGACGGGAGATGGCATGAGCGGGCGGCTGGCGCTGGATTTTCAGGCTTGGCAGGACCATGCCCAGTGGTGGGAGGCCGAAGGCACCCGGGTGCGCGAGCAGATGAGTCTGGACGACGCGACCATCGACGAGGCCGCCGGGGTGTTCGGCCGGATCGGTGCCTCGACGGTGGGTACCGCCTATGCGGCGGCGCTGCGGGAACGCCGGGCGGCCGGGGATCGCCTCGGTGCCTACGCCGAGTCGGTGGCGGCCCATATTCGCCGTGACCTGCAAAGCTATGCCGACGCCGAGCGAGTGAACCAGCAGACGCTGAGCTCCTAGGACCACCATGGCCAGCCGCGATTTGGGTATCGATCCCGCCGGGCTGCATGGCGCCGCGGCGATGGTGCGCGCCGTGCCGGGCCCTGCTCCGTCCGGTGGCGCGGTGACGCCGTGCGCCGGTGATTGCGTGTCGGTGGACGGGGCGAACTGGCTGGCATCCCAGGTCGGGGCGCTCGATCACGCCATTGCGACGGCGGACCAGGAAGCCGAGGCCGCCGCGGCGCGCTTGCACGCCAGCGCCGGCGCCTACCAGCAGCAGGAATCGATTTCGGCCGCCAATTTGGGTGGCGGCGCGGGGGCCGGGGGACCGGTGAGCACCCCGGCGGTGCTGCCCGCGTCGCTGCCGATCCCGCTGGCGGCGCCGGTCAGCGGCGGCGGAATACAGCCGGCCAGCGGGCGACAGGCCGCCGAGTTGATTCGTGGCGGCCCGGGACCGCAAGCACCGCAGGGGCTGGACGCGACCGCCCTCGCGCTCGATACCCGCGCCGGGCGGCTCGATCAGGCCTCGGCTTTGGTGCTCGCCGCGCGGGAGCAACTCGAGCACAGCTGGCAGTCGCCCGCGGCCGAAGCGGCACGGGCCCAGCTGACCGGACTGGCGTCGCGATATGCCCGGCTCGCCACCGACGCGCGGCACCTGGCCGGGACGGCCCGCGCGCTGGCCGGAGCTTTCCGTACGACTGAGCCCCGGATGCCCGACCTGTACGAGTGGAACCAGACGATCGCACGCCTGCAGGCCGCCCTGGCTGTCAATGCGAGTCCGGCAAGCTTCGGGACGCAGGGTCCGACGATCAGACAACTGAATATGAAGCTGGCGGCCTACGAACGGGATAGCCGGACGAATTTCACGGACTATCAAGGGGCGGGGACGGCCCATCTGGTGTCGGGGCTGCCGGCCGATACCGAAGTGGGCCGTGGGGGCATAACGGGCCCGGGAGGCGCGGGTGCCCTGCAACCGGGCGCTGCGTCACGACTGGACCCGCCCGTCGCGAATCCCGCCGATCCAATGTCCAACCCGCTGGTGGGCGGTGCGGCCGGCGGAATGGGCAAGATCATGGAGACGATCGTGCCGGCCGTCGTCACGGGGGTGACCGGCGGCGTCGGGGGTCTGCTGGGGGCGGCCACCGGCGCCACCAGCCAGCTGGGCGGGATGACGGGTCAGCTGGCCAGCGGCCTGGCGCAGACCGCCAGTTCGGCGGCGGGCGGCGCGCATCCGCCCGGCGGCGCCGG
>NZ_DATJYB010000545.1:0-9103 GCF_035499775.1 Mycobacterium sp.
CTGGAGTCTGGGCCTGGGGCTCTAGTGGATTCGGATCCTTGATTGACAAGCCTCGCTGGCCTTGCAAGGCAGCGGCGCGGTATCATGTAGGCAGTCGGTGAGAACATGGAAGTGCTGTGGCAACCAAGCCGCGTAGCTCAGTAGGGAAGGATCCCATGCCCACATCCGCGATTGCAGTGGCGGTGGCCGAATCACCCAGCTTGATCGGCGCCGTCCGTGAACCTGTTGGCCGGCTCCCGCCGCAGTCTGGCCCCTGCTCCGGCATCGGTCAGTGGCCGAACATCGGCGAGCTACTGGCCGAAAAATCCGCGGACCTCATTCGCCGGCATGGGGTGCTGGAGTGGGCCTTGGCCGGCGGCTTCTTGCTCCCCAGTGGGATCCCGTGTCTGGGTAGTCCCAGCGTGATCGGGTACCAGGTGCTCCGCGAGATCATCGAGCTAGGAGTTGGTTTTCTGCATCGAGACGAGGGCGGCATCTGGTGGGCGACCCAGGCGCTGGGCCAGTCATCGACGGATCACGGTAGTTGGCTGGGGCTTGCTTTGGGATTTCCCTTTCATCCGGCAATGCTTGATTCCCAACCTCGGCGTTCGCTGCTCCGCCGGTTGTTGACGCTGCAGCGGCGGGTGGTGCGCCGTGACAGATCGCTGGGAGCGAAACCCCAGTCGGCCCGGGCGCGGCTGGCGACCTTTTGCCGGCAATTGGTGTTGCTCGATGTAACCGTCCGCTTGGTACCCGCGCTCTTTCAGGCAGCTCAGTTGGAAGGCTGCAAAGCCGTGCAATTGGACTGCGAAGACCTGGCCAGCGCTGCCTGGGGCAGTAGCCGCTCGAGTTGGCCGCCCACTTGGTGTGAAATGGTTTTTGATTCGATCGCCCTGCTAGGTACCGTCCGCACCCAGCTCCTGGAGTTGCCGCAAACCGGCTGGTGCCCGACTTCCCGGCGATTTGGGGCGGCCGTGCACGAAGTCCGCTGGCTTGCCGCACGCCGGCTGGAAGTGGAGCTGGACCAGATCTTCCTCGCCTTCTTGGAACGAGCTGGTTTGTTCGGCTTGGGGGACACCAGCCGTGAGCGACATTCCCATTTCTGCGGCACGCCAGACACTTGGAGTTAAATCATGCCTGACCCGTTACCACCATTGGCTCCCTTGGCGTCGGCACTAGCTGCCGTCGATAGCCGTGCTCTGGAATCCCACCGGAGCCCGGCGACGACTGGGGAAGTTCAAACACCAGCTGACCCCAAAGACGGTGCCGGGATCCTGCGGACCTTCAGCGGCGCCGCTGTGCTTTCCTCCTTGGCCGGTCCACTGCTGAAGAGCTTGGTTCCCTTGGCCGGCTTCAAACACTATCGGGATCAAACGCTCGCTGAAATCGGCCAGGCATTGGACCCCATTGCGGAAATGCTGGTGGACGAGCTGTTGTGGGCACACCACCGCCTGGGCCAATTGCACGCCGAGGCCGCAAATGCGAAAACGCCGGAGTTGATCGAAGTGCTGAACGGCGCCGCAACCAAACTGATGGCCGAGCAGCGTCGGTCCGCCCTGGCCCTGCGGGAATACCGCGCGCCGATCATTTCCAAACATGTCACCGTCATGCAGCAAAATGTCGCCGAGACTCAGCAGGTTGCATTTGTCGAGGGCGGCCAGCCCCGGCCGGCGCCTAAAGAAAATCCTCCCAGCAACGAACTGGTCAGTAATTCACCCCACCTGTTAAACCATGACAACTCCCCAAACTTTAACGCCACGACAGCTGGCCGGCAAAGCGAACCGGCTCCGGCGGCGAGGCCTCACGGCCGAGGGTCGCCGGCGGCTGCGACTGGCGGCCTTGGCCCACCAGCCCTGGACTCGCTCCACCGGCCCCCGGACCGCGACCGGTAAAGCGAACTCGGCGGCCAACGGCTGCTGGCGGCAGCAGGGAGCCACTTCAGTCCGCGCGATCCGGCGCCAGCTCGGTGACATCCATCGGATCGTCAGCGATTTGAAAGGGCTGCGGCACCTGGTGGCCCAATCGGGTTGTGATTTCGGCCCTGGTCATCCCACCGAGAGTACTCAATTCGAGGCGTAGGTGTCTCGCTGGCGTAGCGTGATGAGAACGGTTACTAGCCCCACACTGAGGAGCATCACGGTGCTGGGTTCCGGGACGGCGGTAATGGTGAGGGCGATATCGTTTCCGTCGCCAACACGACCCAGAGAGTCGGTTCCACTGAAAACATAGTTAATCGTTGCGCTGTAACCCGGAGGCAGTCCGGAAATCGTCCCGAAGGTGCCGGTCACCGCGTCGGTTAAGTCGTTACTGACGAGCAGATATGTCCGGGGCAAGCCTGCTCCAGTAAAGTTCAGCAGATTCAGGCTGAGAGTGGAGCTGGCGAGCGAAACGCTGCCGGTGACGCTCAGCAAATCGGCATTGCCGGTTCCCGCCCAATCAATGTCCGCGTTCAACACCGAGGTTGCGCTTGTGAACGAAATCCCGTTCACGTTCAACGTCCCGATCGCACTGCCCGGGGCGACCGCCGCACCGCCCAAAACATTCATGGCTCCGTTGACTGTGCCGACCCCTGTCAGGGTCTGACCGCTGACGAGGGCGAAGTGGCTGCCGTTAAAATTGGCGCCTGCGGTGACGGCTCCTACGTCAAGCGTAGTCCCTTGCGTCAATGAGATCATCGGACTGGCTGCGATCGAACCGCTGCCTTGCAGTCGCAATGTCCCGCCGCTGACGGTCGTCATGCCGGCATAGCTATTCGCCCCAGTCAGCACGAGTGTTGCTTGACCGCTCTTGTTCAGATTCCCCGAGCCACTGATATTACTCGTGACGGTGAAGGTGGTTCCCGTGGTGGGAACGTCCAGCGTGTCACCCCCCGACAAGAGATTAAGCGTGTTCGATGCCGAATCGGTGGCAGTGATCTGCAATGTCCCGCCGTTGAAAATGATGCTGCTGTTCGCGTTACCCCCTTCGAGCGCCGTCGCGCTAACGAAGCCACCGGTATTGATATTCAGCATCCCGGTTCCGGGACCTCCTACGGAAAGATAGCTAGAACAGGTCCAGGTGGCTTGGCCGGTGCCACCGCCGACGGTTACCGTGCCTGCAATCCCCGAACTGCTGCCGATCATGGCGACCGTGTTTGACACCGTCCCACCGCCCGTGATATTGAGCGTGCCGTTGGAAAAACTTCCAACGTAAAGAATGTTTGAGTTCGTCCAATTGGATGATCCGGTGCCGCCGCCAACGGCGACTGTGGCTGTGCCGGAGCCGTTGCCCAGGGAACCTACAGTGTCCGAAACGCTACCGCCCCCCGTGATGGTGAGTGTCGTGGTGCCGCCGGCACCGATGTAAAGATTGCTGGAGTTGATCCATGTGGACGTGCCGGTGCCCCCGCCAACATTCACCGCGACACTCGAGCCACCGCCCATCGAGCCGAGAGTGTCCGAAACCGTGCCGCCACCGGTGATGGTTACCGTGGCTGTGCCGCTGCTGCCGTTAGCCCCGATGGATAACACTCCCGCATTTATCCAGGAAGACGGGCCCGTTCCCGCGCCGATCGTGGCGGTGCCAACGCTTCCATTCGATCCACCCACCGAGCCGCTGCTGCTCGATACGCTGCCGCCGCCAGTAATCGTCAGACTGCCGGTCCCACTTGAGCCCACACTCAATTCAGTGGCAATGGTCCAAGTGGATGAACCTGTACCTCCGCCAACCATCACGGTGCCGGAACTCCCCGGTGCGTTGCCAATGATGCTAAAATTTCCCCCGTTGGTCACACTGCCACCGCCGGTAATATTCAATGTTCCCGTGCCATAGTCGCCCACATCCATGATGCCGGAATGTGTCCAAGTAGATGTGCCTGTACCTCCCCCGATCGTAACCGTCCCGTTGCCGAGAAAGCCGATCGACGCTCCGGTGTCGGTTACACTGCCACCGTTGGTGATGGAAAGCGAACCGGCACCGTTGTAACCCACATACACCGCGCTCGAATTCGTCCATTGGGATTTGGCGTCACTGACCGAGACGGAGCTGCCGGAGGCGTTCGTCGAGCCAGCGACCGTGCCGCTGCCGGTGTTGCTCACGACGCTGCCGCCGCTAATCAACATACTCCCCGGCCCTGTATTACCGATGGTTAACGTATTCGTGAGCCAGGGATCATCCGTACCATTGTATGGCGCACCGGATGTTGCGGTGATGTTGCCGGCGGTCACGATCGCGCCGCGAGCGAATTGCACGAATGGTGCGCCGCAGCAGGAAAAAGAGAGCCAGCAGAGCGCCATCGTCCAGCAGTCAACGCGCGAAAAACACTTCGTGAGTGTCGCGAGGTGTTTGTGCCACAGACGGAGATAAGATCGCGTGTAGCACAGGGCCAAGCCTAAGCGCGCGATACCGTGGCGACCGACAAAATGGCTGAAAGGCTGAATGGACACAGAGGCTTCCAGGTCTGAAAACGTGAGAGATACACGAGCTGCCTCTGTCCGGTTCCTCAAGGATCATAATGGGCCAAAACGCCTCTCGCAAGCAAATTGGTAGGGATCACTTGCGATTGAATGTGCCAAAGTCGCTCACCGGCGATGGCGCCTCCAACCAGATCCATCGCAGCCAATGGCATTCCGCGCGATGAGGCTTCGGCCCCGACCGCTCCATGACCCACCTCACGCCGTCATCAAGCTGTCGATCCGCTCAACTTCTTCCCCGTCCAGTTTGAAATCCAAGACCTCCAAATCCGATTGCATGTGGCCGCTGTCGCTGGTTCCCGTCAGCGGAATCATGCCGACTTCCACAGCAAACCGGAAGACGATCTGGCTCACGGCTCGACCGTAGCGCTGCGCGATCCGACCCAGTTCGGGATGGGCCAGCGCTGCGTGGTTGGCGGTCAGCAGAGCAAAGCCCTGGTACACCACTTGGTTGGCGGCGCAGAACTGGCGGATGCGACGATCCCAGCCCCGCGCCGCGTAGCATCGGTTTTGGACAAAGTTAGGCCGAAGCCGCGCCTCGCGGAAGAGGTCCTCGAGCTGCTCGATCGTGAAGTTGCTGACGCCCAACAGACGAACCCGGCCACAATCGTGCAGGGTTTCCATCGCGCGCCAGGCCTCCCAATCGGCCGCAGTCAAACCCGACTGCTGAGTTGGT
Source organism: Mycobacterium sp. (assembly GCF_035499775.1). Lineage (GTDB taxonomy): Bacteria > Actinomycetota > Actinomycetes > Mycobacteriales > Mycobacteriaceae > Mycobacterium. The sequence goes on from NZ_DATJYB010000545.1 coordinate 5,107, forward strand.
CCGTGGAGCAGGTAGGAGTCGATGGTCGCAACTCCCAGATGCTCCAGCGAGCTAGCCAGTGACTGCTCAACCTGCGTTGCAATCGGGGCGCCAGGATCGTAGGGCAAACGCTGATCCTGTCCCCGCCGGAACGTGAACTTGGTTTGCAGGAACAGATCACTGCGGGCCACGCGGCCGCCGGAGATAGCCGCCGCGATCCCCCGGCCGACCGCGGCCTCGTCGTAATGCCGGCGCTGGTTGGCGGTATCGATCCCGCGAAATCCCTGCTCGACAGCAAGCGCGACCAAGCGCTGCGTCTGGTGCTCCTTCCAAGCGGTCCCATACAGGAACTGCGGCACTTGAACGCCTGCAATCGATACTGTCTGCTGGGGCATCATGTGCTCCTCGCCACGGTTCAAAGCGGCAGTCCATTATATTGTCCTTGCTGAAATACCAGCGGCTCCGATTCCAAAGAGTTATTAGTCCGCAACGCCGACCGCCGGCTTCGCTGGGCGCGAGAGGCCTGCCGCAGGCCATTCAAAGCAGGACCCCCTGGTGGTGTTAACCTTACTTTCCGGAAACTATCGGGCCACCTGTCCCGGCCGCCTCGGCCTAGCATCATGGATGACCACAGGGGTGGATTCGGCCGGCACCACGCGCGGTAGCTCTGCGATTTTGCGAGCGGGTCACAGGCACCCCGGGGTGCGGCAAAAGTCATCAGGCTCGATTACAATCCCAGCAGCTCGCGGTCCGGTGCGCTGAGCTGGAGTCGTGGTGCGGAAACTGCAAGCCATGAAACTTTCGACATTCATCGCGCTGTTTGTAATTCCTCTCTGGCCCCCGTTGACCTACGCGGAATCGCCCCCCGCCTCGTTCGCCTACATCCTGCAGGCGGACGCATTGGCCAAGACGAAGTCCGCCGCCGTCGAGCGGCTCACTACGTGCGGGCGCGATTGGATCGTGCTGGATGCGGCGTTTAGTAGCGACACGCCGTGGCAGCGCGCGGATCTCGACACGATCCGCAGCGGGCACGGGGGGCGAAAGGTAGTCGCCTACATTTCTATCGGCGAGGCGGAGGATTACCGGCCTTACTGGCGCAAAGAGTGGGCGAGCCATGGCAGACTCACCGCCGCCGCGCCCGCCTGGCTCGGCGCGGAGAACCCAGAGTGGAAGGGTAACTACCGTGTGAAGTATTGGCAGGCGGAGTGGCAGAAGCTCATCCTTACCGCCATCGACGAGGCGCTGACACACGGCTTCGACGGGGTGTATCTGGACATCGTGGACGGCTTCGAGACGTTCGAGTTCGAGCAGGACGGCAATCAATTCATTGACGACCGCCTGAACCCGGAGACGAAGCAGAGTTACCGCCGCGACATGGTGGACTGGGTGAAAGCCATCGCTGAGCGTGCTAGGGCGAGGAATCCCGCCGCACTGGTCATCCCGCAGAACGGCTCACAACTCGTCGCGCACGCAGACTTCCTCGAGACAATCAGCGCGATCGGCATCGAAGACCTGTTCACCAACGGCAACCAGGTCCAGCCCCAGTCGCACACGAACGAAGTGCTCGGCCATTTGAAACAGCTTGCAGCGGCAAACAAGCCGGTGCTAGTCATCGAGTATCCGCAGACCGCCCAGCGGCAGGCCTTGTCCAAGCAGCTGGCCGAGCAGAACGGACTCGTTTGGCTGGTGACGGATCGTCAACTTAAGACGCTCGGTGAGTCGGGGAGGTGAGTCTTACCAGTGCCGCCTCACAAAATCACGGGAGCCGGCCGCCTAACGACAGAATTGCGCGACGCGGGCGGCCCACGACATATTCTCGCTCACAGCATCATGCACGCCGGCACGCAGGACGGTGCGTTACACCAAACATCGATCGTGGCTTCAACATGCGGGATGTTCTCCCCGGTGTTGGTCCGGCGCAGTGCGTTAGCGCGGCATCAGGACGTCCCAGTTGTCGACCGTGGATTCTACTGCGGCAGCCCCACTGTCCAGATCTCAGCAGTGCCAAAATGGGTCGATTATTGGAAGGGTCAAAAACCATCGAGCAGATGGCGGATCGCTATGGGCGAATTGTTGCTCATCTTTGGATAAGCAATATCTAAATTACCTCCACAGCATGCCGCAAGCCAAAACTGCCAGCACGAGTGTGCTAGGCTCTGCGACGGGATTGGTCTGTCCTCCGCCGAATAGGACAACATTCAACAAAGCTTGTAGATCGGCGTTGTTGGATCTAACGTCGCCGATGATGTCACCGATGAGAGTCAGTTATGGACTGGTAATTTTATTGTGAGCAACTTCGTAGTAGCTGGGGCCGCTAAGGTCTTCCGCTCTCTATTGGGTTGTTTGGCCGAACACAATCTCCGGAGTCATCAGCACGACCCCTTCTTGATTGAGGGTTTCCAACTGCCGAAGGGCGCGCAACACAACGTCGACCTTCTGCGGGTCCAAATTTCGCAGGTAGGGAAGCGCCGCAGCGAGCAAATTCGGCTGCGACGAATGCGTGGCCAGTGGATTGGTCGGCAGTGCGACATCGTCGTCGTCCTGGTCGGCCGCCGACGTACCTTCCAACAGCTTTTCGAGTAGGCCTTTCGGTTCCGGCACCACGCGCCGCTCGTACTTTTCCAGTTTCGCTTCGTGGGCAACAAACCTCACGGCATCATCCAGAGTCCCCAACTGGTCGACCAAGCCCAATTCAATGGCCTGCTGTCCCATATACACGCGGCCCCCGTCAATGTCGTCCAGCGGCTTCTTCAGCCGATCACCGCGGATTTCTGTCACGTGGGATTTAAACACCCCATAGATTTCGTCCATCCAATTTTGAACGATTTTGTGCTGTTCTGGCGTGAAGATGCTCGACGAAGACAAAATCGCGGCATGGTCGCCCCGATTGTACTCCTTCCAGTTGATGCCGATCTTGTTCCACATTTCCGTGGTTGCCAGCTTGCCACCGACGACGCCGATGGAGCCAGTAATGGTGGTGGCGTCGGCGAAGATTGTGTCGGACCCGCACGCAACGTAATAGCCGCCGCTGCCAGCCACATCGCCCATTGAAACCACGAGTGGTTTATTGGCCTTCACGCGCTTGGTGGCATTCAAAATGATTTCGCTGGCCGTGGCTGATCCACCCGGCGAGTTAACCCGTAATACAACGGCCTTGATCGAGTCATCGGTCGCTGCCTTATCCAGTGCCCGGCGGATCGGGGTGCTGGCTGCTGCTCTGCTCCCCGGATCAAGAAGACTGCTTTCGGTGCTGCCCAGCACGATGGGGCCTTCGACGTACACGATGGCAACCGCATCTTTATGCGACTTGATCTTTTTCCCCCCCAGCAACTGCGCATAGAAGTTAAAGATTCCCATCGGCGACGAGAAATCGATTTGCGCCCCCGCCTGTTGGCCATAGTTGTAGTCAAACTTCACGTTGCCATCGAAACGCTGCTTCACGCCGGCTTCAAAGTCCTCGCGATGTTGCACCGCGTCGATTAGCCCGACCTCGTGAGCGCGCTGCGCAGTGTACGGGCCGTCATTAATCCAGCCTTTGACCCGGTCAGGCCCGACGCCGCGGCCGCGGGCAATCAGTTTGATGGCCGAATCGTAGAGGCTGTCCAACAGCCAATTCGTCATTTCCTCGGCCTGCGGACTGGGGCCCTCGCGCATAAAAATCTCGGCGGCGCTTTTGTACGCGCCACAGGTGAGAAAATCGGGCGTGACGCCGATTTTGTTTAGCAGACCGCGAGCATAAGGGCTCTCGCCGTGTAGACCGGTGAGCCAGATGTCGCCGGTGGGTACCACGCTGATCTGCGTCGCTCCGGCTAGCAGCAGATAATGCGGTAATGAAAGACCATCGGCGTGGGCATAAACCTCCTTGCCGGCCGTGCGGAGTTGCTCGATGGCCTGCCGCAGCTCCTCGATTTGTGCCCAGCCGTCCAGCTCCAGTTCATCGACCGTAAGCACCACGGCTTTGACGTTCTTGTCATCGCGGGCCTTTTGAAACCGCTCGATCACTGCTTTCAACGAGGTG
>NZ_DATJYB010000546.1:0-27658 GCF_035499775.1 Mycobacterium sp.
AGCACGGGTACCGAACCCGGGGCGCCGAACCTTCATTGCGAGTTGGCGGTAGACGGAGTCGTCGTCGTATCCAAAGATGGGCCCAAAGGCGTGCTTTGCTCGCTGCGGAATTGGTGAACCACCCAGTTCGGTGGTACGCCCACAACGGGCTTCGGATCGCCTTCCAATCGGCGCAGATAACTTTCGACCAAGTCCACGGTTTCGGCATGGCCGCCGGACATGCCGATGGCCTGCTCGAGCACCAGAAACCGTGACAGGCTCGTCATCAGCACGGTCCAGACGACCGGCGATATGTCCTCGTGTTCCGCACCGTAGCGTTGCAACGCGGCCGCTACCGTCTTCCGCTGTTCTTCGCGGAAACGTTCGGCGTAGTAAGCGATTTCGGTCCGCATGTCTCTGCGATGATTGGCCAGCGCCATGAATTCCATCGATATTCGGGTGAATGCGGGATCGGTGCCGAATTTCCACAGCGCCCACAAGGGCTGCGGCGATTGCAGCGCTTGCGCCTGCACCTGAAGACCTTCTTCGGCGCGGCGGCGGAAGACCTCGAGGAACAACTCATCCATCGTGCGGAAGTAATAGTGCACGAGTTGGGGTTTCAGCCCCGCCCGGCCGGCGAGCCGACGCGATGTGACGGCCGCGTAGCCCTCCTCGAGCATCAGCTGCTCCGCCGCGTCGAGGAGCAGCCCGCGATTCTTCGCGTCCGGTGCCCCGATCCTGCGGGCCCCAGAAGAAGAGGTCATGCCATCACTCCATTCTCTGGGCCCCCGAGCCACTCTCAGCGCTCCCGTGCCGACCACAGGGATGGTATCGCGACACGGCCCTGCGACCTTGACCACGACATTACCGCCATGCTAAGCAGGTGCTCAGCACATTTCACGATCTCAACGTGGGGGCGGTGATACCGCTTGCCGCCGAACACCACCGGTAACCCAGCCCAGGGAGAAATAATCCGATGAGTGACTACGCCTCGATCGACTTCTTCACCGATCAGTCTTTGGTCCCCGATCCGCACCCCTACTTCGATTACCTGCGCAGCCAAAATCCCGTGGTACGGCTGCCGCACTACGGGGTTGTCGCGGTCACCGGGCACGAAGAGGCCAACACGGTCTATAAGGATCCCGACACCTTCTCGAACTGCGTCGCGCTCGGCGGGCCGTTCCCGCCACTGCCGTTCCAGCCCGACGGGGACGACATCGATGCCCAAATCGAAGCCCACCGCACCCAGTTCCCGATGTTCGAGCACATGGTCACCATGGACCCTCCGGACCACAGTCGCGCACGATCGATTTTGAGCCGGCTGCTGACTCCGAGCCGGCTCAAGCAGAACGAAGAGTTCATGTGGCAGCTCGCTGACCGCCAGCTCGACGAGTTCCTGGTCAACGGCGAGTGCGAGTTCATCAGCGAGTACGCCAAGCCCTTCGCCACCCTGGTGATCGCCGACCTGCTCGGTGTCCCCGAAGACGACCGCAAGGAGTTGCGCATCGTGCTGGGCGCCGATCGCCCCCGCACGGTGGTCGGAGGGCTCGAGCGCGAGTCAGTGGGCGTCAACCCGCTGCACTGGCTCGACGACAAGTTCAGCTCCTACATCGAGGACCGGCGCAGCAAGCCACGTGAAGACATCCTGACCGCCCTGGCGACGGCGAAATACCCGGACGGTGCCACGCCGGAGGTCGTCGAGGTGGTTCGCTCGGCCACCTTCTTGTTCGCGGCCGGGCAGGAAACCAGCGCCAAGCTGATGACCGCCGCGATGCTGGTGCTCGGCGACCGGCCCGATATCCAGGAGAAGTTGCGCGCTGATCGCAGCCTGATACCCAACTTCATCGAGGAGGCGCTGCGGATGCACAGCCCGGTCAAGACTGACTCCCGGCTGGCCCGCAAGACGACCAAACTGGGCGATCTCGAGATACCCGCGGGCACCGTGGTCGTGGTGTTCCCGGGTGCGGTAAACCGCGATCCCCGCCGGTTCGAGGACCCGCACGAGTTCCGCCTCGACCGTCCAAATGTCCGCGAGCACATGGCTTTTGCCCGCGGCGTGCACTCGTGCCCGGGCGGTCCGCTCGCCCGCATCGAGGGACGTGTCTCGATCGAGCGGATCCTGGACCGGATGCCGCACATCGCAATCAACGAAGCCCACCATGGGCCGGCCGCCGAGCGTCGTTATACCTACGAGCCGACGTACATCCTGCGCGGCCTCAGCGAATTGCACCTGACCTTCACCACCGCGGATGCGGTCGCGCCGGTGGCCTAAGCCTAAGGGAAGCGTCGACAGCGGGAAAGTGTGGGCTGCGAGCGCTACCCCACCTGCGTGCCGACGAAATAGCTGCCGAGCAGGACGCCGGCGATCAGCACTACCCACGCGTCGGTAAGTCGGCACAGCAGGGCCGGTGCGTTTCGCACCTCCATGAACTCGCGGAAAATGATGCGCACCTTGACCAGTGCGATGACGATGACGCTTGACGTGACCACAGCGCTGGATTTCGGTAACCCGGCATGTCCCGCTGCGGAGTGGTCTATCCACAGATAAGCCAGCGTCAGCGCGGCCAAGATCACCCAGACAAACGCCAATCTCTTGTTGAATTTCACCGGGTCACCTCACCACGTAAAGCAGCGCGAAGATGAGCACCCAGAGGAAGTCGACGGTGTGCCAATACGTAGCACAGGTTTCGACCAGCTCCTGGGATCGCCGCGCCGGACTACGAAGTTGGTAAACGATGACACCGAGGACCACGAAGCCGATCAGCAGGTGCACAAAGTGGATCCCGGTGAGAAAGAAGTAGTAGGTGAAGAAGTCGTTGCTGTCGAACCCATTTCCCATGCCGACCAGCCGGGCCCACTCAAACACCTTGGAAAATAGGAATATTGCGGCAAGCGCTGCCGTGATGTAGACGTCCCTGAGCGCCGCGCGGTAGGCGCCGGCACGGGCCGACTGAACGCACCGCGCCACCGACCAGGAGCTCAGCAACAAGACGAGGGTGTTGAGCACCCCGACACGGAGATCCAATTGCGCTTGAGAGTGCAGGAAGAGCTCGGGGCTGCGTCCGCGATAGAACAGGTAGAACCCGAAATAGGCTGTGAAGACCAGCGTTTCGAATAATACGAAGGCCCACATGTCCGGCTGGCCCGGCACGGAACGGGTGCGTGCGTTCTGATCGGCTAAGTCCGTCATCACGCAGCCGCCGCTTTTGGCGCACGATCGGGCTTGCGTTCTGGGAGAGGCCCGGTACCGAAGTCTTCGCGGCGGATCATCTGAAAGAGCATGACGATGAACGTGATTTGGTAGACCCCGAACACGACCATGTCCAGCCACCAAGCGATCTGGCCATTCCACGCCAGCACGCCCCGCCGGAAAATCCAGCAGGGCGCGACGACGACCTCGGTCAGCGCGTTGCACAGGTTGAGGTAGCCGAACCACTTCGGGAACACCCGATTCTTATCGAGCAGAATCGCGACCATCCAGATCAGCGAGCCGATCAGGAACACCCCCATGGTCCCGTCGAAAGACAGGAACGCGAAGTCGTAGAGCCAGCCGATCGCCTCGGGGTCACGCTCCGGTCGCAGCGCTCCGACGATCAGCGCGATGTTGAGCAACAGCATTCCGGGAACCGCGGCGAGGGAGTAGATGATGAGATACGAATAGCCGAACGCGCGGCTGACGGACATGCGTCGCATCGAATAGGCGATCAGGGCGTTGTTGATCGCGGTCATGCCGCTGATGGCGAAGATGACGCCAAAGCCAAAAGGTATCCCGAGGTGGCGTTCGGCGAACCAGTGGACCCGCGTCGCGAGATCCCAGGTGGGCTGCGGCGGTGGCTGGACCTGCGCCACGACGAAGAACATCGGGAAGAAGAGGTTGTAGAAGACGACGAGCGTCCACCACGCCAACCAGAGTTCGCGCTTGGGGTTGTGCCGCAGATGCCAGCCGATTCGGTGATGCAACGGTCCCGAGGGTGGCGTGGCCGGAGCACTCGCGGGTGTGATCACCGCGCTCACGCGTTCACCGCTCCTTCTCCGCGCCTAGGGTTCTCGGCACGCTCCCGATAGATGGCTTGCCGTAACACAACACCCATCACGACGATCCAGACGGCGATGGCGACGTTCTTCACCCAGAACGACAGGAAGCCGTCCCAGGCCAACGGACCGGTCAACGACACTCCGACGAAGGCCGCAGGCACCAGTGCGGCCGCTACCAGGAGGTTGAAGCGGGCTACCCACCGGCTGAATACCGGACGCGGCTGGTCGTCGAAATAGATTGCCAGGGCCAGGATTACGCTTTGTCCGATCAGGAACGGGACCAGGATGGTGAAGGTTATCCAGGCCAGGTCGTTGAGCAGCTGGGTCAGCTCGGGGCTGCGTTCGGGGCGAAACGCGGCCAGCAACCAACAGACGTTGGCGACGAGAAACAGCGTCGGACCGCCGGCCACGCAACCGAGCATGGCGTAGGAGAAGATCGGCGTCCGATGCGCCATCCGGCGGATCTGCAGCACAATCAGAGCCAGAACCGGGACGAGGCACACCCCGAACCAGTTGAACACGATCATGCTGTAGCGGATCTCCGGGAGATGGGCCGGATCGCGATAGAACGCGGCGACCTGTGCTGCGGGCATTGTTGGTGACATCGGCGGATTGAAGCCGGGGAACAGGAAGAAAGCGGCGATCCAGAGGACCAGCGCCGCTGGCAACGTCCAGAGTAAGATCAGCTCGCCGTCGGTCCGCCGCGGCGCGGTTGGAGCGGATTGGCGACCGCCTGCCTCGGTTCCGCCGACGTCGGGCATCGGTACTCCTTCCCCGCACGAAATTGCCGCCAAAACTCGGCTAGTGAGCGAAGCTAGCCGATCGGCTAGCCTTGGTCAATAGCGTCGTCTAGTCTCGGTGCGTGGGAACAGCACGGCAGTCGGTCGCTGATGGGCAATTCTGGCTGATCGAGCACAGCGCGGCCCGGACGCGGGTACTCGATGCCGCGTTGGATCTGTTCGCCACACACGGTGTCAGCGGTACGTCGCTGCAGATGATCGCCGACGCCGTCGGCATCACGAAAGCTGCTGTCTACCATCAATTCCGGACCAAAGAGCAGATCGTCATCGCCGTGACCGAGCGCGAACTCGGCCGGCTCGAGCCGGCGCTCGAGGAGGCCGAAGCATACGACGACGGGCCTCAAGCACGAGATGCCTTATTGGTGAGCGTGATTGAGATGGCTGTTCGCGACCGCCGGTTGGTACGGACGCTGCAATTCGATCCGGTCGTTGTTCGGTTGCTGGCCGAACACATACCGTTTCAACGCTTTATGGATCGCCTATATCAGGTACTGCTGAGCGATGCGGGTCTGGACGGGCGGATCGAGGCAGCCATGTTCTCGGGTGCGCTCAGCACCGCGGTCATGCATCCGCTGGTTGCCGACATCGACGACGACACATTGCTCACCCGGGTTACCGATCTGAGCCGGCGCCTGCTCGGACTGCCTCGGGAATCTCACGACTGACCATCCGGCCGGTCTAGGTGCCCGCGCGGACGCAACGGAGCGGCTACGTGTCGGCGCGGACCCAGGTCAGAACGTCGTCGTGGGCATAACAGATGAGGAAGAGGCCATCGGGCGCCTGCGCGACGTAGTTCTGGTAATTCTGGCATGCGGCGCCTTCGTCCTTGATCCCCGCCATTGGAGGTGACCGGAACCATCGAGGCTGGTATCTCCTTGGCGAGCCGCAGAACATCAGCCGTCCGGGCTGCGAGCCGGGAGGAACGATACTGTCATCGACACCGAAGGCGTAGTAGGTGGTGTTGTCACACGGCGCCCCCAGAACCTGATGCGGCATGATGCCCGGGGTGCAAGCGGGGTAGTCGCAGACGCTCGGCCCGGCAAAGGATGGCGGCGCCGCCAGCACACTGGCGCCAAGCAGCGCGGCAGCTATTGCCACGATGAAGCGCACCCCATTACTTTGCCACACCGGAAAAGAACTGAAAAGGAAATTCTCCTGTTCGGAGAAGGTCACCTTGGTCGAACAGCCGTCGGCGCCGGGCCACTTTGATCCATTCCGCCTCGTTTTCTGGGGGGCGGGCATTTCCGCATGTGAGGGCCACGATTGCAGCAGCACGATGAAACCGTCGACGCCAGACCGAAGTGATAAGCTCATTCTCTGTGCATGATCCGGAGGGGCCTGACGCCGACCATTGCGGCCCGGCGAACGTGATCGACCCCGGCGCACCACAGCCGCGCTCAGGGGTTGCCGCCGTCGTTGTGACGCCCGTCTCGGACATAGGCGCGGAAGACGAAGTTGCCAACGCTGAAGCGCGCGCCAAGGCGGCTCGGGCACGCGTCTCAAAGCTGCGTATGGCAGCCGAAACGGGGGACGCGGACGACGACACCGCTTCCCGGGACGTCGCGCAGCGTCGCGCAAAGTCGTCCCGTGTTCGACTGCGGTTGCCGCGCCGTCCCGGGCGGCTCCGACGCCCAGGGTGGCTCCAACTCCCGGAGCGGAAAACGCTAGCCGCTGGCGTCGGCATCGTGCTCACCGCTGCTTCACTCGGCGCGAGCGGCTACATGATCTGGCAGCACCACACCGTCACGCACAACCGGCAGCTGGCCGATGAGTTCGCTGCGGCAGCCAAGGACGATGTCAAGATGCTGATGTCGCTTGACGCCAAGCACGCCAGGGAGGATATCCAGCGCGTCATCGACGCATGCACCGGCGATCTCAAGAAGCAATTGGAAGCCACGTCGAGCCTCATGGTCGAAAAGGCACAGGAGTCGAAGGCCAGCAGCAAGGCCAGCGTGGAAGCCGTCGCCGTCGAGTCGTTCAGCGAGAATTCGGCGGTCGTGCTTGTCGCGGCGAAAACCGATGTCACCAATGCAGACAACACAAATCGGCCACCTGTCGTGTGGCGAATCAGCGTTGGCATCACGCGCGACGGTGGTCAGCTTAAAATGTCGAAAGTCGACTTCCTGCAATGACTGTCGAGCATGACTCGTCGCTGGACGGCGCCGAAGCCACACTGTCCGACGAGATTGGATCGCCACCCGCGCCCCCGGGATCGGCTCGCACCAACGGACTCAGCACGATCAAGCGCTGGGTCCGCTGGTGTTCGGTGAGGTGGCGCTTAATCGTCGCGACGGTGTTGGTCGTTGCCGCGGTGGGCAGTGCCGGCAGTTTGTTCTTCATTCTGCACCGGCCGGATCAGCAAATCGGTGACGCGGCGGCACACCGCGCAATCCAGGCGGCGTCAGACGGTGCCGTGGCGGTGCTGTCGTACGCTCCCGACAGCCTGGACCGCGATTTCGCCAAGGCGAAGTCATATCTCACCGGCGATTTTCTCGCCTACTACACCAAATTCACCGAACAGATCGCGGCGATAGCACAGCAGAAGCGCGTCACTGAGACCGCCAAGGTGGTTCGGGCCGCCGTCTCCGAGTTGCATCCGGGTTCAGCCGTTGTGTTGGTGTTCATCAACCAGACCGCCACAAGCAAGGAAAAGGCAGAACCGCAGGCAACCGCGAGCAGCGTCCGGGTGACGTTGACAAAAGTCAAGGGTTCCTGGCTGATCTCAAAGTTGGATCCGCTGTCGTGACCGCTGCATTTGGTTCAATCGGCATTTTGCCGGAGTCGAAGCGGTGTTAATCTCATTGCACGAAAAGCCGCAAGCCATGTGCAAAACCGAATGACAATGACGGTTAATTGGAGCGGGCGGAGGAGCACCTGATGCGTTCAGTTCGAACACTCGCTACCGTAACGCTGGTTGCTACCACCGTATTCGGCGGTTTCGGCACGGCATCGGTAGCCCGGGCGACAACCAAGGAAGAAGTGGCCCTTAACGGGACGTTCCGCGCCACGTCCATCGGCGATTGGGCCCAGAGGAACGACCAGTACTTCGGCGAGCCGACGGTCATCCAGATATGGACCATCAGCTCGTCGTGCGTCACGTTTCAGGAATGCCACGGCACGCTGACCAGCGACCAGGGATGGAGCGCGCCCCTATATATGAATGATGGGGAGATGTGGAAGGCCAAACGCGAGGTGCCGAACTGGGAGCGGTGCGAGGACGGTACCGCGTACCCCGGACAGCAGACGTTCTATTTCTATCCAGTGAACGAGTACGGGGGATATCAACTCGGGTCGCCAACCTTCGCCGGGAAGGACAAAACGGTCGGCCCGAGCGGTGCCTGCGGGCAAAACCAGTGGCTTGATATCGCGATGCCGCTGCGCCTGGACAGATTAAGCTGACCGGGCGCCCAACTCACTACCTCGACCCGCCATCGGCGCTTTGCGGCCTGCATCGCTGCAGGGCTTGTCAGGAGGGAAACATGTCCTTCCACGTCTTAGGCGCGTTCGGGGCTGCGAGATCCGACTGCTGGTACAACTTCCCGTCCGGACCGACAAAACGACCGGTTCGCGGATCATACTTTGCCGTCGCAACCAACGGTCCAGATATCTTGGCTCCGAACGCACTTGGCGCGGCCTGGGGCCCTCCACCGTTGGCCTGATCTGGTGGTGCGGGCGCGGCCGGTGGTGCGGGAAGTTCCGCCGGTGACGGCACGTCCAGTGGTGCTATGGGCGCGAGGTCGGCCGACATTGGCGACCAGGACGCCAACGGGGGTCTCGACGACGGAACGGGCGGCGCAGCTGCTCCAGGCGTGCCCGGTGGTGCAGGTTCACCCCGCGGCCCCGGGGGTGTGCCGCGCGGCACCGCCCCCGGCGGCAGCGGCGTTCCCTCGACCGGGCCGAAGATTCTCTCGTCGACGTTAATCCGGTCATCGGGCGGGATGCCCTGGGAGAGCAGGTTCGGGTCCAGTGGGTAGGGACCGAGGACATGCTGGCGCATCGCCAGCGGCATGAACGGCTTGTCGCTGTTGCAGATTTCGACGGTAGGCGCGCGCTTGCCCGGGTGACCGATGCAGGGATAGTTGCGGGCACCGCGAACCGAGAGCGGCGAATCCTGAGGGAGTTTGCAATACAACCCGTCAGGTGTGTCGATGTCGCTGAGATCGTCCGGCGACCGCCACGTGTTGGGTGGCATGAAGCCGACCGTGCAAATTGGCGGATCGTCGATCGTGAGTGCGAAGTCGCCTTGGGCCGTACCTTCGGGATGGTTTGGCGCCGCGGCGGCCTGCTCGATAGCGACCGCCGACGGCAGCAACACCAGCAGCTGCTCTATCGAGGGATGGTAGGTGACGCCGATCTGCCCGATGGTAGTCAGGTTGGCGAGCAACACCGGCAGCGTCGGTTTGATTTGTTGCAGCAGCCGGGCCGCTTCGTTCGCAGCCTCAGGGCCATTCCGCAGCAGGGTGCGAACATGGGAATCGTTGTTCGCCAACACATCCGAAATCCCGGCCGAGCTGCGTGCCCACCTTCTGATCGAATCGGCGGCGCGTGCCTGGGCATCCAATAGCGGCCCGGTGTCTTCGGTGAGAGCTCGGGTGCGATCGACGACACCGTTGGCGTCGCGGGAAATTGTCTTAGAGGAATCGATCAGTGAACCCAGGTCGTAACCGGAACCGTTGAACGCCTGGAAGGTCTCGTCGAGCAATTGGCCGAGTTTGGTCTTCGGGATGCTGTTGACCAAGGCGCTGACCTGATCGAGCATCGGCCCAACCGGCTGCGGAAGGTCCTTGTCGCGCACGACGATGACCGAGCCGTTGTGCAGGTAGGGCGGTGAATCGGTGTTGGGCTGCAAGTCCACGTACTGCTCACCCACCGCGGAGACGCTGCGCACCTGCGCTATCAGGTCCGCCGGGACCTTCGGTGAAGTGCTAAGCGACAGCTTCGCTTTGGCGCCGGTCGGCGTCAAACTCACCGAAGTGACCTTACCGAGCTGAACGCCGCGGTAGGTCACGTTGGAAAACTGGTACAGGCCGCCGGTGGTCGGCAGCTCCAGCCACACCGTCATACGACCGATCCCCAGCAGGGTCGGCGCTTGGATGTAGAAGAGGACCATCGCGATCACGCCAAGGGTTCCGACGATCGTGAAAATCGCCAGTTGGATACGAACGAAACGCGTCAGCATCTATCCACCCGCTCCCGTCGGCGGCGCCGCTGCGGGCGGCGGCATTTGACCCAGACCCGCACCGGGCAACGGACCCGCAGGTGGCTGAGGCCCCGGCAGCGGCGCCGCACCCGGCGCAGGCCCGGGTGGCGGTCCAACTTGCGGCGGAGGCCCGGGCAGCGGGTCACCCACTATCGGTATCGGTCCCGGATTGACCCACGGTGGCCTGACGGGGTCATGCATCGGATCGTGGGTGTATTGCAGGTAATACGGGTCCCCGGGCAGCGGTACCAACGGCTGGTCCAGCTGCCCCCAGTGGGTCCCCAACAGCAGTCCTCGCTTGAGCCGTGGAATCGACATGTCCAAATCGACATGCAGGTTGAAGTAGTCACCTCGGACCGCTCGGTCGACGAAGTTCTGGGTGAACGGGAACACGAAACCCGCCGCGAGTGCCGTACCGAGCTCTGGTCCGACGTCGGCGAGCGCGCGGATGGTCGGCTCCAGATTTTTGAGATTCTTGACCAGGTCGGCCTGAGAGTCGTTGATCAACCGGGTGGCGGTGTTGCTGAAGACGCGAAGTTTGTCCAGGGCGGCCGTCAGGCGCGGCCGTTCCCTGATCAGCACATCGAGCGCGGGCGGTATTTTCTGCAGCGCCTGGGTGAGAACGTCGCGTTGGTCGGCGAATGTGCCGGCAAGCCGGTTCAGCGCCTGGATGGAGTCGACGATGCTGTTCCGCTGATCGTCCAGTGTTCCCACGAACGTGTCGAGGCGAGTAAGCAGATCACGCAGGGCGCCCTCGCGCCCGGACAGGGCGGCGGAGAAATTGTGGATGATCTCGCCGATCTGTCCCAGTCCCCCGCCGTTGACCACCGCTCCCAGCGACGACAGTGTCTGCTCTGTCGACGGGTAGGCGGTTGACCGAGTGAGTGGGATGGTGGCGCCCGGCTGCAGCCGCCCGCTTCCCGGTTTTGGCTTTCCGTCGGGGCCCAGCGGCGTATTGAGCTCCACGTGCATCGACCCCAGCAGGCTGGTCTGACCGACCTTAGCCTCCACGTTGTCCGGGATAACGACATCGCGCTTTATCGAGATCTCGACATCGGCGTGCCAGCCTGGCGCTTGGGGGTTTTTGGCCACCCTCATCGTGCCGACACTGCCGACTACGACGTCGTCGATCATCACCGGCGAGTTGGACTCCATCGTCCCGACATTCGGGATCTCGACGTGGTAGATAGTCGCCCCCGGTCCGCGTCCGACCGCGCCGGGCAAAGGTAGTGAATTCAAACCGTGGAATGCGCATCCCGTCGCGGTCAACATTACGCAACAGCCGAGGGCGAATACCCGCCGAGCAGAACCTGATGGCCCGGCTGTCCCCCGCAAGCGGGTGGGGGTACGCCCCTGCGGAGCGGGGACCCCACCCACTTGTGGGGGCGTGCCCCCACCCCGGGCCGCTGCGCGGGCGATCATGACCGTGGCCCTTCGGCAGGCAGCAGCATGCCTGGCACACCCGGCGCCGCCGGCGGTGGCGGCAGCATCGGCGTGGACGGCGGGGGCGGCAGCGGCATCGCCGCGCCTGGTATCCGCTCCGGCGGCACCGCACCCGGCGGTCCCACGGGATCACCGGGCAAGCCGGTGTAGGCCGACACCGCGGGCGGGATCTCGGGCGGTCCGGGTTTCGGGCCCTCGCCCCCGGGTGCCAGGCGCGGCTCGCTGTAGAGGATCTTGGAGGGGTCTACCGACTTCTGCAGGAATATGTTGATGGGTATCGGCAGACTGTTGAAGTTGAGCACCCGCAACCCGGGACCGAGGAACAGGGAACACAGCTTGCCCGATTCAACCGCGGTGACGTTTTCGATGGCCCCGACTGCCGTGCAGCCGGGCACAGGCACCGGCAGCAGCAAACCCGAAAACGTGGGGTTCGCGAAGTTCATGATCCCGAACCCTCCCACGATGGTTCCGGTGTCGGCGTTGTAGTCGTTGAAGAAGTTGCCGAGCGCATTCGGTGCGCCGTGCAGAATATTTTCCAGAGCCATGCGCTTGTCGACCAGGATCTGCGTGACATCGGCCAACCTGGCAATCTGCTCGCTGGTCTGGTTGCGCGTCCCGGCGATGAAGCGCTGCACTTCGCCGACCGCAGTCGACAGATCGGTCAGCGCCGCGTCCAAGTCGGATTTGCTGTCGTTGACCACGCTGGTGAGCGTGGCCAGGCGGTCGTTGAACTGCACAATCTGGACGTTGCTGTCGCGCAGCGCGCCGACGAAGGTCTGCAGGTTTTTGATGATGTCGACGATGTTCCCGCTACCGTTGGCGAGGATGCGGCCCACCCCTGAGAGTTGACCGAGGGCTTGCCGCAGCTTGTCACCGTTTCCGTCGAGCGCGTCGGCGGCGCTGTCGATGAACCGGCCCACCGACGTGCCCGATACCCCGCTTCTGGGTCCCAAATCCGTTGCCAGCCGCATCAATTGGGTTTTGACCTCGTCCCACTCGACCGGCACTGCGGTCCGTTCGACCGGTATAACTCCCCCATCGCGCATGACCGGTCCAGTATCCCGATAGGCCGGCGTGAGTTGGACGTAGCGGGCAGACACCAGATTCGAGGCGACGATAACCGCCCTCGCGTCCGCCGGAATGGATACGCCGTGGTCAACTTTCAGAATCATCTTGACCTGTGTGCCGTGCGGATGAATCGCTTTGATGTTGCCGACTTTCACACCCGAGACCCGCACCTCGTCATTGGGATAAATCGCGGTGGCGGTGTTGAAATAGGCGGTAATCGTCTGTGGGCCGAAGAATGTATTTCGGACGAGCACAGCAGCTCCGGCAACCGTGAGCGCGACCAGGGCAATCGCCGCCACGGCCGCCAGCCTGCTGCGCGGGATCCGGGAGATCCGGGAGGTCCGGGAGGTCTGGGAGGTCCGGGAGGTCACTGTGAACCCCCGACCCTGCCGCCCAGCGTGCAGGCAGGACACACCGGAATACCGTTGTACGGCCAGGGAACCAGCGAGCGAGGTACCGGCGAAGGGTAGCCGGGACCGCGGGTCGTGTCGAAGGTGCGGAATCCCCAGAGGTAGTCGAGGAACGGTTGGAAGATCTGGGGGGCAAGGAAGTTCGGGACGAACGCCGAATAGGCGTACATGCTGGAGATGGCCTCTCCGACCGTGATCTCGAATTTAGCGAGGCCCGGCAGTGCTTTGCTGATGTTGTCGCGGTTCTTTTCCAGCACCTCGGTCACCCGATTAAGTCGCTCCAACGTCGGTGCCAATTTGCTTTCGTTGTCGTGCACCAATGCCGTCAGCTGCTTGGCCACCGCCGACGTGTTGGCCAGCAGATCCACGATCTCTTGTCGGCGCGCCGCCAGCACTTCGAGCAGCACGTCGGAGTTGAGGATGAGCTTGTTGACCTGCTGGCTGCGTTCGGAAAGAACACCGGTGACGTCGCTGGCACTCTTGAGCAGGTCGCCCAAGTTCTTGTTGCGGCTGTTGAGGGTGCGTGACAACCGGGTGAGTCCGTCGAACGCCGGCCCCAGTTTGGGTGCGATCTGGTCGAGCGTCGCCGACAGCGTGTCCAGTGATTGATTCAGCGTCGCGGTACTGGTTCCGGCGGTGTTCGATGCGAAGTCGCTGACCGCTTCCGTCAGCGAGTAAGGCGAGGACGTGCGCGAGACCGGAATGACAGCCATCGGACGCAGCGTGCCGGTGCCGGCGGACTCGACCGTCACCATCCGCTCGCCCAGCAGTGTGCCGGTGCGGATGTGCGCGGTGGTCTCCGACCCGAGCAGGATTTTACCGCTCATCGCGAACGTCACCAGCGCATCGCCGTGCTGCAGCTTCACATCCGACACCGTGCCGACCTTCATGCCCGACACCGTCACGGGGTTGCCCACTTCAAGGCCGCCGGCTTCAGAAAACAGCGCCTGGTACCTGACCATCGTCGCCCAGGTGATGAGCCGGTCGGGCGCCAGGCCCACCAGGATGACCATGACGATCAAGGCAACGCCGATGAGTCCGGCCTTGACGAGCCCCGATCCGTGATACTTAAGCATTAGGGTTCCGTGCACCTTCCAGCTTCTGACCTGAATATGGGGGCTCTCACCGTCTTGCCCTGAAGATCAGTGCCGCGAATCGTCAGCTGGCAGAGGTAGTACGGGATGGTGGCGCCGTTTACGCCGAGTCGGACCAACTTGCGGTAATTCTTCGGCGCCTTCCCGATTGCGGCGTCGAGGCGGTCCCTGTCCGCGTCGAGGATCGGCGCCAGCCGATTCAACTGGTCTATGGTGCCGGACAATGGCGGCCGCGCATTACTCAGCAGATCCGCCAGCGAGGCGGTCCCGTTGTCCAGGGCGTCGATCGCCGAGCCGATGGTGTTGCGGTCGTCCGACAGCCCGCTGATAAGCCGCTCCAGACGATCGATTGCGCCGGAGAACTTGCTGCCGTCCTTGGAGATCGTGCCAACGACAATGTTGAGGTTGTCGATTAGTTGCTGCACCGTTTGATCGTTGTCGGCCAAGGCGTTCGAAAAGGACGTCGCCTTGGCGAACAGCGAATCGAGAGTCCCGCCTTCACCCTGGAAGACTTGCAGTAAGGCGGAGGTCAGCGCGTTGACATCGCGCGGATTCAGGCCCTGCGTAACGGGTTTCAACCCGCCGAGCAGCAGATCGAGGTCAAGCGCCGGCGCGGTGCGGTTGACGGGAATCTGACCGCCGGCCGGCAGGCGCTTGGTCGAGCCCGGGCCATCGACGAGTTCGAGGTAGCGATCACCCACCAGGTTGAGGTAGCGGACCGCCACCCTGGTGCCCTCGGTGAGGACGACGTTGCGGTCGGCGTCGAATTTCACCAAGACTTTTTTATCCGGTTGCAGCGAAACGCTATCGACCGTGCCCACCCGGATCCCGGCGACCCGCACCGACTGCCCGCCCTTAAGACGCGACACGTCGGTGAACACCGCGGAATACTTGGTCGTCGCGCCCGTCCGGTACTGGCCGAAGATAAAGAACAGAAAGGTGCTCAGGATTCCCATCACGACCGCGAAGATCCCGAACTTGACCAGGGTAGCGCGCGTTCTCATCCAGGTTGTCCGATCTGAGCGGGGTTGCGCGGCGGCCCGGCGATCGGCCCGTACAACAGCTGTTTGAGGAGATCCGAGTTGATCAGCAACTGCGGGTTTCCGTATCCCACCGGATCGGCGCCGATATCGGTAATGAATTGCGGCGGACTCGAGTTGAACGGCAGTACTGGGAGACCCAGGCACTTCGGGCCGCCCGTCGCCGCGACCTTGGGCAGGTTCGTCGGATACCGATAACGTTCGCCGCCCCAGGTGAGACTCGCCGAAATGTTGATGCTCGGTTCCGACAACGGCGGGCCGTGCCCTATCGTGATCAGCCCGCCGAAAGCACAGGTGAGCGCCTCGTGGTACTCGTTGGTTAGATCGGTGGTCGGCACCAGCAGATGCAACACATTCGTCAGCGGTCCGCGGTTTGCCGACAAGACGTCGTTGCCGATGTCGGCCAAGCCGATCGCGCTGACCAGCAACGCATCCAGGTTGTGCTGCTCATCGACAAGAGTCTTGCTGATCCGATTCGCGTTGGCCACGGTCTTCACCAGGTTCGGTGCCGCGTCGGCATAGGCGTTGGACACCACAGGTAAGACCGCAAGGTCATGCCTCAGCGCGGGAAGGCTCGGCTCCAGCCTGGCCAGAAACGAATCCAAGTCGCTCAGGGATTCACCGAGCTGGGGGCCCCGCCCACTGAACGCCTGTGCCAGCGCACCGAGCGTCTCGTTGAGCTTCGGCGGATCGATCTGGGCAAGGACCGACACCAGTTGCTGGAACACCGTGTTGATCTCGACCATGACGTGCTCGCCCCGCAGTGTCTGGCCACCGTGCAGCCGCGCCGCCGAGGGCGGCTCGCCGGGATTTGGCACCAGCTCAACGGACTTCGCGCCGAACACCGTCGATGACGCTATTTCGACGTGCACGTTGCCGGGAATGAACTGCAACTGCGACGGGTCCATCGCCAAATGAATGGCCGCTTCGCCGTTCGGCAGCGATTCGATCGAGGCAACCTTTCCCACCTGCACGCCGCGCATCTTGACCTTGGCGTCCGAATTCATGACCAGGCCGGCGCGTTGCGCGATCACCGTCACGGGCACGACTTTGTCGAAGGAGCCCTGAAACAGACCCACCGCCAACGCGAAAATCCCGAAAATGACCACGACGGTCGTCAATCCAACCAAGGGCGCCACATAGCTTCGGCCGGCGGGTCGGGCATGACTGGCACGCGCAAGCCGGCCCGCTGGCGCACCGCGACCTGCGGGCGCATTTTGACTCACCGCCGTCCCCTCCCTCCGCTAGCCGGACAGGTTGAAATTGCCGTTGGAACCGTAAATAGAAAGCGAGACCAGCAGCGTCACCGACACCACGACGATGAGCGAGGTGCGCACCGCGTTGCCCGTCGCGACACCGACACCGGACGGTCCACCCGAAGCGAAGTAACCGTAATAGGTGTGGATCAGCAAGATGGTGAGCGCCATGAGGACGGCCTGCAGGAACGACCACAGCAAGTCGATCGGGTTCAGGAAGGTCGAGAAGTAGTGCTCGTACAAGCCGCTCGACTGCCCGAACAGAAACGTCGTGGTGAACTGACTGGCAAGGAACGACAAGATGACGGCGATGCAGTACAACGGCGTGATCGCCAGCATTCCGGCCAGGATCCTGGTGCTGACCAAGTATGAAATCGGGCGAATGGCCATGCTTTCCAGGGCGTCGATTTCTTCGTTGATCCGCATGGCACCCAGCTGAGCGGTCACTCCGGCGCCGAAAGTGGCGGCCAGACCGATCCCGGCGACTACCGGTGCCGCGATACGCACATTGATGAATGCGGCCAAAAAGCCGGTCAGCGCCTCGATGCCAATATTGCCCAGCGAGCTGTAACCTTGCACGGCCAGTGTCCCGCCGGCGGCGAGCGTCAAGAAGCCCACGATCACAACGGTTCCGCCGATCATTGCCAAAGTGCCTGCGCCCATGCTGATTTCGGCGATCAAACGGATGACTTCGCGAGTGTAGTGCATAGCGGCGAAGGGCATCCCGGCAAGCGCTCTACCGTAGAACAGCGTGTGGTCCCCGAGGCGGCCCAGCGAAGCGATTGGCCACTCGAGCAAGCGACTCGATCGCGGATATGCAGCCCTCAGCGCCACCGACAGCCCCCTACTTCGCCGTCATCTTGATGCCGATGGCGGTGACGACCACGTTGACCACGAACAGCGACATGAAGGCGTACACGACGGTTTCGTTAACCGCATTACCGACTGCCTTGGCGCCTCCGCCGCTGATGACGAGGCCGCGATAGCAGGCGACCAATCCGGCGATGAGGCCGAAAAGTGCTGCCTTGACGCAGGAGATGATCACTTCGGGCACTCCGGTGAGCAAGGTGATACCCGCGGCGAACGCGCCGGGATTAACGTCTTGCACGAACACCGAGAAGGCGTAGCCGCCAATGATGCCGATGATGCAGACCAGGCTGTTCAACAGCAGAGCGACAAGACCCGACGCAAGCATGCGGGGGGTGACCAGGCGCTGTACCGGGTTGATGCCGAGTACCTCCATCGCGTCGATCTCTTCGCGGATGGTGCGCGAGCCCAGATCCGCACATATGGCGGTGGCGCCGGCGCCCGCCACGATCAACACCGTCACCAACGGACCGACCTGAGTGACCGCACCGAACGCGGCTCCCGCACCGGAGAGATCCGCAGCACCCAACTCGCGCAACAAGATGTTGAGCGTGAAGCTGATCAACACCGTGAAAGGAATCGCCACCAGCAACGTCGGCGCCAGGGCCACCCGGGCGATGAACCACGACTGCTCCAAGAACTCACGGCCCTGGAAAGGCCGCCGGAACGCAAACTTGATCGCGTCCGCCGACATTGCAAACAAACCTCCGACAGCCTGCATGGGCCCGGACATGTCGAACTTCAGCCTCAGCGCGGGCAATCCCGCCGACCAGCGCTCTGCGCGCCTATCTGCCATGGGTCTCAGACCCTTCCCCGCGTTACGAGACCGATAGTCTTGTTGTGGCGCACCGGCTGACGTGAACTCGGTTGAACCCACGATCCGCAAGACAAGCTACCGGCGGCGAAATGCCTGGCAAACGGCCAAAACTCGGCGTCTAGCTCCAGCACGACAGGCGCGACGACGCTCACGCCAGACCTCCGTTCTGTTGCATGAGCCGGCGCTAGCAAAACGAGAGGCCCCACGTCTTGAAGCGTCGGACAAGTATGGCTCATGCCTCGTTCAGGCGGAACGAAAACTGCATAACGTTTATCGCGCAGTTCGCGGTCGGTGCCAAGAGGCAATGACATCTGCGTCCCAGCAAAAGCGACGGTCGGCTCAAGCATGTCAGGGCTGCTCCGGTCCTAGGTGACGGCTCCGGCCGTCTTGAGTTCGATGATGCGGTCCCAGTCGAGGCCGAGTTCCATCAGGATCTCATCGGTCTGCTCAGCGAATTCGGGGGCCGGTCCGGTCTGTGGCGCTGCGACGTCGAACTGTACCGGGTTGGCGACCAACTCGAGCTCACCCGCCCGCACCATGTACTCGTTGGAGCGGATCTGCGCATCATCGACGGCTTGCAGGGTGTCCTGCACGGGCGCCCACGGCCCAGAGAGCGTCGCGAAGCGCTCGCTCCACTCGGCCAGCGTGCGGCTCGCGATGACCTTGGTCAGCATTTCAACCGCGTCGGCAGTGTTGGCAGCGATGTTCTCCACCGTGTCAAACCGTGGGTCGTCGACCAACTCCGGCAGGTCAACGTGACGGCACACGTCAGCCCAGAACTTGGTGGGCTGCATCATCACAAAGGAGATGTAGCGGCTGTCAGATGTGGTGTACAGCCCCACCAATGGATTATGGGGAGCGCCGTGCACGCCCGGCGGAGGTGCTTCCAGTCGCCTACCCAGATGCTTTGTCAGCGCCACCGTGTGCCCTTGCGACCAGAGGCCGCTGCCGAGCAAAGAGACGTCGACGACGGACGTTTCGCCGGTGCGCTCTCGTTTGAGCAGCGCCGCCGCGATGCCGCCGGCGAGGTTGGTGCCGGAGATGGTGTCGCCATAGGCGGGCCCGGGCGGCGCGATCATGCCCGGCATACCCATCGGGGTGATGGTGGCGGCGGTTCCGGCCCGGCACCAGAAAGCGGTCATGTCGTAGCCGCCCTTGACAGCTTCCGCCCCGCGGGGACCGAGCGCGCTGCCCCGTGCGTAGACGATCTTCGGGTTCACCGCCCGAATGTCGTCGACATCAATGCCGAACTTCTGCCGCGCGTCAGGAAGGAAGCTGGTCAGGAACACATCGGACCGGCGGGCGAGCTCGTAGAGCACTTCCTTGCCCTCGGGCACCGACATGTCCAGTCCGATGCTGCGCTTACCGCGGTTGGCGTGCTCGAAGTTGGGGTTCGGGTCGCCTTCGACCCGCAGCATGCCCGTCTGCCGAAGGCCACGCTGCGGGTCGCCGGTCACCGCGTGCTCGACTTTGATTACCTCGGCGCCCCATTCGACCAGCACCGCCCCGGCCGACGGGACGAACCCATACATCGCGACTTCCAGGACGCGGATGCCTTCCAACGGCCTCATGCGTGGGCCCCCTTGGCCGGACCCGCCGGCATGGTGATCGCCGGGAACGACGTATCAGCTGTGTCCTGCAAAGCCATTCGTCTCCCTGCTGCCGACCCGATAATTTCATTCTCTTCCTCGGCGAATCTTACATTCGAGTCTCGAGAATTCAAGAAATTCTCAGGAACTGGTCCTGCTGCTGACCTGCGCTGTATTGACGCAACGGTAACGTTTCCGCATCTCGCGGCGCAGGCCGCACGCGGTTTCCCGCTCACCTTGCACTCCGCTCCGGTGTGAGAGTAAGGTTCTCATAAATGTAAGGGCGATTCTTTGTAGTGGAGACTGCCCTCGTTCCATAAAGGCTTGGACATTGACGACGTGAAGACAGCACTAGTCACCGGTGGCGGATCCGGCATCGGTCAGGCCGTTGCACGTCGGCTACGCGCCGACGGTCTTGACGTGGCCACCATCGACCTCAGACCATCCGACGACGATCTGGCTTTTACCGCTGACGTCACCGACCGCCCGCAGGTCGACGCCGCACTGTCGGCCATTCGTGACCGGTTGGGGCCGGTCACGGTACTGGTCAACGCCGCCGGCCTGGACGGATTCAAGCGCTTCAGCCACATCACGTTCGAGGACTGGCACCGGGTGATCGATGTCAACCTCAACGGAGTCTTCCACATGATTCAGGCGGTGCTGCCCGACATGCTGGAGGCCGGCTGGGGACGGATCGTCAACATCTCGTCATCGAGCACACACTCCGGTGTTCCGTACATGGCTCACTATGTGGCGGCCAAGTCCGCGATCAATGGGCTCACCAAGTCGCTGGCACTCGAGTACGGGCCCAGCGGCATCACCGTCAACGCCGTGCCGCCGGGATTCATCGACACCCCGATGTTGCGCAACGCGGAGGCACAAGGATTCCTCGGCGACGTCGAGCAGAACATCGCCCGGACCCCGGTGCGCCGGATAGGCACGCCCCAGGACATTGCGGCAGCATGCGCCTTTTTGGTGTCCGAGGAAGCCGGCTACATCACCGGTCAAATCTTGGGCGTCAACGGCGGCCGCAACACCTGAGCACTGCTCGGCAACCGACTAGAAGGAGAAGCGGTGGCAACAGTCGATGGAGTCCTGAGCAGTAGGTAAGGAGAAAGCCGGTGAAGGTCTGGGTGGATTCAGAACGATGCCAGGGCCACACCCTGTGCGCGATGATCGCTCCCGAGTCGTTTCAGCTCAGCGACATCGACGGCAGCTCGTCCGCGATTGACGAAGAGGTGCCGGCCGATCGGGAGGATCAGGTTCGTGAAGCCGCCCAGTCCTGCCCGGAGCAGGCCATCATGATCACCGACGACGCCTGAGCCGGCACCGGTCATTAGCTACCGAGACATATAGGGAGACAGATCGTTGAGTGTCAGCGACGTCGTCGATGACGGCGAACGTAAGAAGAACTCCTACCACTTCGATCGGCATTCCTCCGAGTACCGGTCGCAGTTCAAGGTGATCACCGAAGAGATGCACGCTAAGTGCCCCATCGCCTGGACGGAAACCTATGGCGGTCACTGGGTTGCGGCCGGTGGCCACGAGGTCTTCGAGCTGGCCCGTTGCCCTGCTATCTCCAACGATCACGACATCCACGGCGAGCGCCGTGGCTACAAAGGTATTTCGATCCCGACGGCCAGCCGTGTCAGTGCGGTTCGCGGCGGGATCCTCGAAATGGACGACCCCGAGCATCGCACGTATCGAACCGTACTCAACCCGTATTTGTCACCGGCAGCGATCAAGCGCTGGGAGCCGTTCATCGACGACGTGACGCGCGCCTGCCTCGACGACAAGATCGAGGAAGGCCGCATCGACTTCGTCGACGACCTGGCCAATATCGTGCCCGCCGTCTTCACGCTGGCAATGCTGGGCATTCCGCTGAAGAAGTGGAACATGTACAGCGAGCCGGTGCACGCCGCGGTCTACACGCCTGAGCACTCCCCCGATATCGAGCGCGTGACCGCGATGCACCGAGAGATGGGGCTCGACATGGTCAACAGCATGATCGAGATCCGCGCCAACCCGCGGCCCGGAATCGTGAACGGTCTCCTCCAAATGCGTATCGACGGCGAGCCGGCCCCGGATCTGGAAATCCTGGGAAATCTGGGACTGGTCATCGGTGGCGGCTTCGACACCACGACCGCCCTCACCGCCCACTCCTTGGAATGGCTGTCGGAGCACCCCGATCAACGACAGCTGCTGAGCAATGAGCGCAAAACTCTGCTCGACCCCGCAACCGAAGAGTTCCTTCGCTTCTTCACTCCGGCGCCGGGGGATGGCCGGACCTTCGCCGACGACACCGAACTCGACGGCACCCGATTCAAAGAGGGCGAACGGTTGTGGATTTCGTGGGCGATGGCCAACCGCGACCCAACGGTCTTCCACGACCCGGACAAGATTCTCCTCGACCGTAAAGGCAATCGGCACTTCAGCTTTGGACTGGGCATCCACCGGTGCATCGGGTCGAACGTGGCACGCACCGTGTTCAAATCCATGCTGACGGCCGTTCTCGACCGGATGCCCGACTACCAGTGCGTCCCGGGCGGGACCGTTCACTACGAGACCATCGGTGTCATCCAGGGCATCCGCAAACTGCCGGCCACCTTCACGCCCGGTCGCAAGGTCGGAGCCGGCTTGGACGAGACACTCGAGAACCTTCAACGCATCTGCGACGAGCAGGAGCTCGCCAGGCCGATCACCGAACGCAAGGAATCCGCGGTTATCGACGAGTACACCTGAACGAACCGGCCGTTGACTGCGCCAATTTTTCCGAGTAGCTCTGTTCAGCACGGCCGCCCTCTATATTCAGGCCAAGTGCGTGCAGCGACGGGAGAGCATCGGTGAAGACTTTCACAGTGGGCCTTGCGCTCACCACGGCCGCGCTGACTCTCACCCCGACCGCCCACGCGGACATGCAGGTTGGCAATTACAGGCTGGATACCAACCGGGATCCTGGCCACAGCTGGATTTTCGCGATTCGACCGTGCAGTTATGACCAAGGACCCGAATGCCTAACCGTCCAAGCGGTTCCGCAACCCAACGGACAGGCGGCGCCCTGGAAGGCAGATGCACATCTGTCCAACGGCCGCTACACAATGGCCGTTGATGTGCCCGACGGTGTGCGCTGCGTGGTCCAGTTCTTTCCCTCACACGACGTTTACTCGTGGGATCCGGTGACGCGGGCGGGTCAGGTCGACTCGACGTTCGACACCGGCTGCGGTGGCGGACCGGGGGGCACCAACAGTTGGCCGTTCGCGCTCGTGCGATGGTAGCCGCGTGAGAGGTACAGGAGTCCGTCGATCATGACGGCGACGGGCAGTAAGCACGATGGCTGAGGAGAAGAACCCACCGCAAGATTCGGCCACCTCGAAAGCCGACTTGAGGGCGTTGCTCGAGGAAGCCGAAGCCGAAGCAGCCGAAGCCGAAGCGCTTGCGGCCGCGGCGCGCGCCCGCGCTCGTGCCGCCCGGCTCCGGCGTGAAGCGCAAGCGCAAGCCGAGGCAACGGCCAAGGCTGAGAACGCCCAGGAAGCCTCGGAAGCGGATGAGGACGCAACCGACGACGACGAAGTCAAGACCGACGACGACGTCGCCGACACCGTCGAAGCAACCAACGCCGACAGAGCGGAACCCGAGGACGAAGCCTCCAACGAAACCGTCGAAGAGGCGGAGACGGAATCCAAATCGGCTCGGTCTCGACGGCGCGTGCGGGTGCCATCGTTGTCCGTGGCGTGGAAAGCGGCCGTCATCATCCTCATCTGCGCCTTCACCGGGGCCAGCGGATACATGATTTGGCAAAATCATGAAACCACCGAGCGCAACCAGCGCGTGGCGAACTTCCTGGCAGGGGCCAGACAAGGTGTCGTCAACATGTTTTCGATGGACTTCAACAGGGCCAAGGAGGACGTCCAGCGGGTAATCGACAGCTCGACCGGCCAGTTCAGGGACGACTTCCAACAGCGCGCAAAAGATTTCACGACCGTTGTTGAACAGTCCAAAGTGGTCACCCAGGGAACCGTGAATGCGGCGGCCGTGCAATCCATCGATGGGGATTCCGCGTTAGTACTCGTCGCCGCCTCATCGCGGATCACCAACGCCGCGGGCGCCAAAGACGAACCACGCAACTGGCGGCTCAAGGTGACCGTCACAATCGACGGCGGGCAATACAAGATGTCCAAACTGGAGTTCGTTCTGTGAGCGAAGACACCCGCGACATCGACACCGCCGACGACTCTTCCACGCCGTTCAAACGGAGTGGGGGTAGCAATCCTCGCGCGCGGCAACAGGTGAAAATCGTTCCCGTTATTCTCATTTCGCTGCTACTGATTTCCGGTGCCGGGGCGACGTGGCTGTACTTCGAGAAGTACCGACCTGCTAAACAAACCGACGCCGGCGTCGCGAGCGCGGTCGTCAATGCGGCATCCGAAGGAACGGTCGCGTTGCTGTCCTACTCGCCCGAGTCACTCGACAAGGACTTCGCGGCCGCAAAGTCGCACCTCTCTGGAGATTTTCTGTCGTACTACAACCAGTTCACGGAGCAGATCGTCGCTCCGGCGGCCAAACAAAAGTCGCTCAAAACCATCGCTCGGGTCTCGGGGGCCGCGGTCTCCGAATTACAGCCTGGTTCCGCCGTTGTGCTGGTGCTGGTCGACCAGGCCACCACGACCAAAGACAACCCCGACCCCGCGATGGCCTCCAGCAGCGTGCTGGTGAGTTTGACCCGAGTCAACGGCGCCTGGCTGATCACCAAATTCGACCCGGTCTAGCGACTCGCGCTGAGGCGGAGCGTAAAGCTAGCCGCACACTCGAGAAGCGAAGCTAACCCCGCGGTAGGTCCAGCACGCGCTGGGCGATGATGTTGCGCTGGATCTCCGAGGTGCCGCCGGCGATCGTGCCCGAGAAGCTGCGCGCGTAACGCTCGAACCAGCTGTTGAAATAGTGGTCCAGGTTCATCGGCGCATACGGGCCGCTCAGAGCGGGATGGATGAGCCCGTCGGATCCGCAAGCAGCTAAGGCATATTCGCTCGCGCGCAGCTCTGCCTCCGAACCGAGCAGCTTGAGCACCGAAATCGCGGAAGTATCGTCCTCACCACGTGCGGCGCGGGCCAACGCCACCGACCCCAACAGGCGCAGGGCCTGTTTGTCCATGATCGTCGTGGCGTAGTGGTCGCGGTCGAGCACCGAGGACGGGTGGAAATCGGCGATCATGTTGTCCAGCCGATCGGCGAAACCCAGCCACATCATGGTCCGCTCGTGCCCGAGGGATCCGTTGGCGACTCGCCATCCCTGGTTGAGCTCACCGACCAGGTTCTCTACGGGCACCTTTGCGTCGGTGAAGAACACCTCGTTGAAGTCCAGGTCGTCGGCTGCGCAGATCGACGGGAAGGGCCGGCGCACTACGCCTTCGGTATCGGTCGGGATCAGCAACACGCTGATGCCCTTGTGTTTTGGCGCGTCAGGGTCGGTGCGGACAAAGGTCAACAGCACGTCGGCGTCATGGGCTCCGGAGGTCCACACCTTCTGCCCGTTGACCACGAAGTGATTGCCGTCTCGCACGGCGCTGGTGCGCAGCGACGCCAGATCGGAGCCGGCGCTCGGCTCGCTCATCCCCAGCGAAGCGGTGATCTCCGCGCGCAGGATGGGCACCGCCCAGCGCTGCTTCTGTTCGTCGCTTCCGAACGACAGCAGCGACGCCGCAACGATATTCACGCCCTGCGGGTTGAGGCTGTGGTAGATCCGCCGGCGGCACAGTTCCTCGAGATGGACGAACTGCTGAACCACCGTTGCGTTGCGGCCGCCGAATTCCGGCGGCTGTCCGGGCAGCAGCCAGCCGTTGTCGAACAGCAGCCGCTGCCAGCGGCGCGCCCAGGCCGGCATGTGTGAGACCGACCGAGGACGCTCCAGGGTTTCGCTTGCGGGAGGCAGATTTTCGTCGAGGAAGGCGGAAAACTCCGCCCGAAACTCTTCGACGTCGGGATCAAAAGTCAGCTGCACGGTACTCCTCCGCGATCCGCGCGCGATGCTCTGCCGCGCCGCCGAGCATCAGCTCGCCCGCCTTTGCTCGCTTGAGCGCGAACTGTAAGTCGTTCTCCCAGGTGAACCCCATCGCGCCGTGTAGTTGCAGGCCGTGGCGGAACACCAGCGACTGACACTCCCCCGCAGCCGCCTTGGCCATTGCGGCCGCCAGCCGGCGCCGTGGATCGTCGACGGCGATCGTCAACGCGGCAAAGTAGGACAGCGCCCTGGCGCGTTCCACTGCGACGTGCATGTCAGCGGCCTTGTGCTGCACCGCCTGGAACGATCCGATCGGCACACCGAATTGATGGCGGCTGCGGACATGCTCGAGGACCAGATCGAGGATGCGTTGACAGGCGCCGACCATCGTGATCGCCATGCCGGTCAGCGCAACATGATTCGCACGCTCGCGGTCAACGGTCACCCGGGTGCTGTCGGGCACCCGAACGTCGTTGAAGGACAAGTCGGCGACGTGCAACACCGGGTCGAACACCGCGGAGCGGCGGGCCGACACCTGATCGGCCGCGATGATGAACACCCCCGCGTCGGTCACCACCGCCAACCGGTCGACACGATCGCCGTCGAGCACATGCCGTGCCATCCCGTGCAGCACCCAGCCCTCGTCGTCCCGGTGTGCCGACACCCCGGTGTACACGGCAGTCCCCGACTCGTGCGGCTCGAACCGATCTCCGGCCAGGGGTGCGAACTGGCTCATCGTCGCCAGAAATGGGGTGGGGTCGGTCGCGCGGCCCAACTCTTCGCACACGATCGCCAGCTCCACCGCGCTGGCCGGATCGTTCAGCTCCGTCCACCCGAGGTCTAGATAGACCTTCCATAGCGGGCTGGGGTCGACGCCGTCCTCGGCCACGCTGCGCACCAGCGAGGCTGGACACTCCTTGGTGACGACGTCTCGTGCGGTCTGCTGCCACAGCCGCTGATCAGCATCGAACTCCAACAGCATCCGAGCCGCCTCCTGTCCTCGTCACCCAGGCGAGAATAACATTCTCCCTTGCGGAAGTAGTAATCTCATAAATCGGTT
Organism: Mycobacterium sp.; assembly: GCF_035499775.1. Lineage (GTDB taxonomy): Bacteria > Actinomycetota > Actinomycetes > Mycobacteriales > Mycobacteriaceae > Mycobacterium. Next base: position 26,653 of record NZ_DATJYB010000546.1, read on the forward strand.
ACGAGGTGCCGATACTCCCGGGAGGGGCCGTAATGGCGGACGCTGCAACGACGCTGTTGGAGATCGAGGCAATCAAGCAGCTCAAGGCCCGATACTGCCGGTTCCTGGACACCAAACAATGGGACGACTGGCGGACGTTGTTCGCCGACGACTTCGTCAGCGACACCTCGCCGTCGGGCGGGAAGCTGATTACCGGCGCCGACGAGTTCGTGGCTTTCGTTCGGGGCACGCTGGAAAAGCAACCGACTGTGCACCAGGTACACGCCCCCGAGATCACGGTCACGTCGGACACGACCGCGACCGGAATCTGGGCGCTGGAGGACGTGGTGCGGCTGACGCCGGGCGTCAACCTCAATGGCCGTGGGCATTACCACGAGACCTACGAGAAGGTCGACGGCCGGTGGCTGATCAAGACCTCCACACTGACCCGAGTGCGTGAGGATTTCTTCAATCCGCTTATCTCCGTGCGTCTTTCGCCTCGCTTGCGTCAGGCCGGGGCGGCCCTTGCACGCAGGTTCAGCGCATGACCAGCCAGACCGTTCTCGTTACAGGCGCTTTCGGCCAGGTCGGCAAGCGTTGCGCCGAAATCTTGCTGGGGCGGGGACGCACCGTGATCGCGATGGACGTCCGCAACGACCGTTCGTCGGCGGCCGCCGCGAGCCTGGCGGCAGGGTCGCATCCCGGCACGCTCATCCCGGAATACACCGACCTCACCAACGCCGACGCTGTCGCCGCGACGCTGGCGCGCCATCGACCGGACGCGATTGTCCACCTGGCGGCGATCGTCTCGCCGCCCTCGTACCGCAACCCCCAGTTGGCCCGCAAGGTCAACGTGGACGGCACCCGGCACCTGGTGGACTCCGCGAAGGCTCTGAGCGATCCGCCGCTGTTCGTGTTCGCCTCCAGCGCGGCGGTGTACGGGTCGCGCAATCCGTATCGGCAACCCGAACGCATCACGGGTGACACCCCGGTGAATCCGATCGACCAGTACGGCGAGGACAAGGTC
>NZ_DATJYB010000547.1:0-6891 GCF_035499775.1 Mycobacterium sp.
AGCGGAATTCACCGTGGGGACCACGTCGGACCCGGCCACGAAGCCGCGCGGCGAGCTGGTCGAGCTGCCACCGGCCAGATACATCACCAGATCCATGTGACTGATCGTCTTGTTCTGAACGGAGCTGGGCGCCACGCCCACCGCGGATTTGATCGCCTCGGCAACGCCTGATCCCGCGCCCGACGGGCACGTCGCCAGCACATGACAGTTCGCCTGACCCGAGCCGACCGAGAGATCGACCATGCCCCAGGTGTCGCGATCGGCCGCGGTCGACCGCGTGACGACCGCCGCCGGGTTGGAACCGTTGTAGAGCGAGTTGAAAACCTGCTTGGCCGTCGAGAACTGGGCGCCGTTGGCCGGCAGCAGCACACTGCCGCCGTTCGAGGAAGCCAGACTCTCCCAACTGCCGGCCGGATCGGCGGCCGAGCGCGGTGTGCCGAACATCGCCCCGGCGGCCAACGCTCCGATGGCGCCGCGAAGAAACGCCTGGCGCGAGACTTGCCGCTGCGGGGTCCGGGTTGGGTCAGTGGTCATGGGCGCAGATTCTCGATCATTTCACTCCCCCAAATGCGTTGTGCGCAAGCGTCTCCGGCGACGGCAATCGTCCATTAATCGAAATACCTGCCGATCCGCGTTTGCGAAACGCATAGTGTGCAAACCTTTACCTCACCGTGTTGCAAATGTGACAGTGATAGATCAAGGTTCCTAGAGTGATTCGAGTGCCCTGAGTGCACTCCGGGGCTGATGGGGGAACTTGAATGAACGCACTGGTTAGAGCGCGCCGGTGGATCTGGCTATTTCGTTATCAACCACTGACCATTCGCCTGTTAGCGGGGGCAGCCGGAATCCTCACCGCCGCTGCGGCATTCACGGCACCGGCCGAGGCCAGCCCGATCGACGACTCGTTCCTGAGTGCCCTGGGCAACGCGGGCGTCAACTACGGCGAACCGGGAGGCGCCGTCGCCATGGGCCAGGCGGTCTGCCCGATGCTGGCCGCGCCGGGCGGGAACTTCGCCGCGGCAGCAGCGCGGGTCAAGGGCAACGGCATGTCTCCGGAGATGGCCGACATGTTCACCAGGATCGCGATTTCGATGTACTGCCCGAACATGATGGCTCAAGTGGCCGAGGGCAAGATGCCCAGTCTGCCGCAAATCCCGGGCCTCCCAGGGATTTAACCCGTCCCCAACGGGTCGATGGTTGACGCGATATAGACCATCGCCGCCCCGACGGTCGCGGTGGTGATGAAGTCGGTGCCCTTGCTGCGAACCACCAAAAGGCCGGCCCCGCCGTCGGACAGCAGCAACCGCAGCACCGCCGCCACCCCGACACCGATGCCGATCAACAAAGCGCCGCGGCGCCAGAAGTTGGCCCCGGCCAACACAAAACCGGTCACGAAGATCAGCCCGACCAGCAGGATCGGCCACTGGGTCCTTGCCAGGGACTGGACACTCACTGCGCTTCGGCCAATTCGACGACATTGGTCAGCAAAAACGCCCGCGTCAGCGGGCCGACGCCACCGGGATTCGGCGACACATGACCCGCGACGTCCCACACGTCGGGATGCACGTCGCCGGCGAGCTTGCCGTCCACCCGGCTGACACCCACGTCGACGATCGCTGCGCCGGGGCGCACCATGTCGGCCGTCACCAGGTGCGGAACCCCGACGGCCGCCACGACGATGTCGGCCTGCCTGGTCAGCGCCGGCAGGTCACGGGTTCCGGTGTGGCACAACGTCACCGTGGCATTCTCGGAGCGACGGGTGAGCAGCAGCCCCAACGGCCGCCCGACCGTCACGCCACGGCCGATGACGACCACGTGGGCACCGGCGATCTCGACGCCGTAGCGCCGCAGCAGGTGCACGATGCCGCGCGGCGTACAGGGCAGCGCTGCCGGGGTGTTGAGCACCATCCGGCCCAGGTTGGTCGGGTGCAGCCCGTCGGCATCCTTGTCCGGGTCGACGCGTTCCAGCGCCGCGTTCTCGTTCAGGTGCTTGGGGAGCGGCAACTGCACGATGTAGCCGGTGCACTCGGGGTTGGCGTTGAGTTCGTCGATGGTGTCGTTGAGCGTGGCCTCACTGATATCGGCCGGCAGGTCGCGGCGAATCGACGTGATGCCCACCTTGGCGCAGTCGGCGTGCTTGCCGCGCACGTAGGCCTGCGACCCCGGGTCCTCGCCGACCAGGATGGTGCCCAGCCCGGGGGTACGGCCCGATGCGGTCAATGCCGCTACCCGTTGCTTCAGGTCGACGAAGATCTCGTCACGGGTGGCCTTGCCGTCCAGCGTGATTGCGCCCACGCCTGACAGTCTGGCACGCGCTGGCGGGATGGCGGCGACCCGCAGCGCCCGGCTCCGCCGCGCTCGCGATCGCCGCGGGCGGGATGGCGGCGACCCGCAGCGCCCGGCTCCGCCGCGCTCGCGATCGCCGCGGGGTTAGGCTCCCCGTATGTCTGCTGCCCCAGACGTGTTCAGCCCGGCCAAGCTCGGCCCGGTGACGCTGCGCAACCGGATCATCAAGTCGGCGACATTTGAAGCACGCACGCCCGACGCGTTGGTCACCGACGACCTGATCGAATACCACCGGCTGCCGGCCGCCGGCGGGGTCGGCATGACCACCGTCGCCTACTGCGCCGTCTCGCAAGGCGGCCGCACCGAAGGCAACGGGATCTGGATGCGGCCCGAGGCGGTGCCCGGGTTCCGCCGGCTCACCGAGGCGATTCACGCCGAGGGCGCAGCGGTGAGCGCGCAGATCGGGCACGCCGGCCCGGTCGCCAATGCCCGCTCCAACCAGGCCACCGCGTTGGCGCCGGTGCGGTTCTTCAACCCGATCGGCATGCGGTTCGCCCGCAAGGCCGACCGCGACGACATCGACGACGTGCTGGCCGACCACGCCCTGGCCGCCAAGCTGGCCGTCGACGCGGGCTTCGACGCGGTCGAAATTCACCTGGGCCACAACTACCTGGCCAGCTCGTTCCTGTCCCCACTGATCAACCGCCGCGACGACGAGTTCGGGGGCTCGCTGGCGAACCGGGCCAAGGTGGCGCGCGGATTGGTGCTGGCCGTCCGCCGCGCGGTCGATCAGCAGATCGCCGTGACCGCCAAGCTCAACATGGCCGACGGCGTGCGCGGCGGTATCTCCACCGAAGAGTCGCTGACCACGGCCAAATGGCTGGAGGAAGACGGCGGGCTGGACGCGATCGAACTCACCGCGGGCAGCTCGCTGGTCAACCCGATGTACCTGTTCCGCGGCAACGCGCCGGTCAAGGAGTTCGCCGGCGCCTTCAAGCCGCCGGTGCGTTGGGGGATCCGCATGACAGGCAAGAAGTTCCTGCGCGAATACCCCTACCGCGAGGCGTACCTGTTGCGCGACGCGAAACTGTTCCGCGCCGAGCTGAAGATGCCGCTGATTCTGCTCGGGGGCATCACCAATCGGGAAACGATGGACCTGGCCATGGCGGAAGGGTTCGAGTTCGTCGCGATGGCCAGGGCTCTACTGGCCGAGCCGGACCTGATCAATCGGATCAAGGCCGACGAACGGACCCGATCAGCCTGTACGCATTGCAATCTGTGCATGCCCACGATATACAGCCGCACCCGCTGTGTGGTGACCGGCGCGCCCGACTAGGACAAGGACAGCCACATGCCCCGAACGTTGCAGTTGTTGAGTCGGATTCACCCGCTAAAGTTGGATCGATGACTCCACCAGCCCCGCCTGCGCTGACCGTTAGGCACGACGGGTCGGAGCGGACGTTCGCAGCGGGCCATGACGTGGTGGTCGGACGCGACCTCCGGGCCGACATGCGAATCACACATCCGCTGATCTCGCGCGCCCACCTGCTGCTGCGCTTCGATCAGGGCAGGTGGCTGGCCATCGACAACGGCTCACTCAACGGCACCTTCGCCAACGGTCGTCGGGTGCCGGTGGTCGACATCCACGACGGCCAGACCGTCAACATCGGGAATCCGGACGGGCCGGCGCTGACGTTCGAGGTCGGGCGCCATCACGGGATGGCCGGACGTCCGCCCCAAACTGCGTCGATGCGTGTCGTCCAGCCGTCCATGGCAGGTCCTCCGGTCGCCGCGCCGCCGGGGCCACCTCCACGCCAACATCAGCGCCCGGCTCCGCCGCCGCGTCATCCCGGTGGGCCGCCGCCGGGCCAACCCGGGTACCCGGGGACCGGCGGGGGCCGACCGCCGGGGTACCCACCCGGTCCGCCGCCGACCAATTACCAGCCACCCCCGGGGTCCGCCGCGGCATACGAAGCAGCGCCGAAGACGGAGCTGGGGCAAAGTATCGCCGAACCACCGCAGGTGGGAAACCTGGCGACCAAGATGTTCAACGCGCTGCTGCCCTCCCGATCCGGCGGCTCGGCAAACGCGCCGGCCGGTTCGGCCAGCATCGGGCGCGCCACCGACAACGACATCGTCATCCAGGACGTCCTGGCGTCGCGCCATCACGCGTACCTGGCGCGGACCCCGCTGGGCACCGAGATCCGCGACGCGAACAGCGTCAACGGCACCTTCGTCAACGGTGTCAGGGTCGGGTCGGCGATTCTGTCCGAGGGCGACGTGGTCACCATCGGCAACGTCGACCTGGTCTTCAGCAACGACAACCTGATCCGCCGCACCGAAGCGGCGACGCGCACCGGCGGCCTCGAGGTGAGTTCCGTGTGCTTCGTCGTCGACAAGGGCAAACAGCTGCTGGACCACATCTCGCTGACCGCCCGGCCCGGCACGCTGACCGCCATTGTCGGCGGGTCCGGCGCCGGTAAGAGCACGCTGTCTCGACTGATCGCCGGATACACCAGCCCCAGCGAGGGCACCGTCCTGTTCGAGGGCCACAACATCCACACCGAGTACGCGTCGATGCGCAGCAGGATCGGGATGGTCCCGCAGGACGACGTCGTCCACCGTCAGCTGACGGTCAACCAGGCCTTGGGCTACGCCGCCGAGCTGCGCCTGCCACCTGACACGAGCAAGCAGGAACGCGCGCAAGTCGTCGCCCAAGTGCTCGAAGAACTCGAGATGACCAAGCACGCCGAGACCCGCGTGGACAAGCTGTCCGGCGGCCAGCGCAAACGGGCCTCGGTGGCGCTGGAGCTGCTGACCCAACCGTCGCTGCTGCTGCTCGACGAGCCCACTTCCGGTCTGGACCCGGCGCTGGACCGCCAAGTCATGCTGATGCTGCGGTCGCTCGCCGACGCCGGTCGCGTGGTGATGGTGGTGACCCACTCGATCTCCTACCTCGACGTGTGCGACCAGATCCTGCTGCTGGCGCCCGGTGGCAAAGTCGCCTTCTGCGGGCCGCCCGACCAGGTCGAGAGCGCGATGGGCACCCGCAACTGGGCCGACATCTTCGCCAATGTGGGCGCGGATCCCGACGAGGCCAACCGCCGCTTCAAGGAGCGTGGTGGGGGGGGCGCACAACAGCCGCCGCCGTCGTCGCAGCCTGGGCCGGCCGATCTGGGCGAACCACCCAAGACCGGCATCCTGCGCCAGTTCTCCACGATCGCCCGCCGCCAGGTTCGGCTCGTCATCTCCGACCGGGGCTACACCATCTTCCTGATGCTGTTGCCGTTCCTGATGGGCGCCCTGGCGCTGACGGTGAAAGGCCCGAAACCCGGCTTCAAAGCCGTGAAGGTGTTGGATGAGGCTCCGACACAGCCGCAGCAGATCATGATGATTTTGACGATCGCCGCCGTCTTCATGGGCACCGCCCTGACCATCCGCGACCTCATCGGTGAACGCCCCATCTTCAAGCGGGAACAGGCCGTCGGCCTGTCCACCACCGCGTATCTGCTGGCCAAGGTGGCGATCTTCTCCGCCTTCGCGACGGCGCAGGCAGCGATCGCGACGTTCATCGTGGTACTCGGCAAAGGCGCGCCGCAGGTCGATCCGCCTTTCTTCGGCAGCCCCACGTTGTCCCTGTTCCTCACCGTCGCGTTCTCGTGTGTCGCGTCGGCGATGTTCGGTCTGATGCTGTCGTCCCTGGCGCAGTCCAACGAGCAGATCATGCCGATGCTGGTGGTGTCGATCATGTCCCAGTTCGTGCTCTGCGGCGCATTGATCGCGGTGTACGACCGCGGCCTGGAACCAATCTCCTGGATCACTCCGGCGCGCTGGGGTTTCGCCGCGATGTCGTCGTCGGTCGACTTTCCGCACCTGGTAGAGATGAAACAGTTGCCCCTGAACGATCCGATCTGGCAGCACTCGACACACATTCTGCTGTTCGACTTGGGCATGATGGTGGCGTTGTCGGTCGTGTACATCGGCGTCGTCCGGTGGTACATCCGGCTCAAGCGTCATTAACAGCACGTGATGAGCCGATCCTCCGCGCCCGTACTGACGGTGCAGTCGGGCCGATCGCAGGGCAGGTTCGCTGCGGGCCGCGACATCGTCGTCGGCAGCGACGTGCGCGCGGACCTGCGCGTGGCGCACCCGCTGGTTGCCCGTGCCCACCTGCTGCTGCGCTTCGACCAGGGCAAGTGGACCGCCATCGACAACAACTCGCTCAACGGGGTGTTCGTCAACGGCCAGCGGGTGCCGGGGGTCGACATCCGCGACGGCCAGGCCATCAACATCGGCAAGCCCGACGGGCCGCGGCTGACTTTCCAGGTCGGGCAACACCACGGCGCCGTCGGCCTGCTGCCACCGACCGAGATGCATCCGGTGATTGCGCCGTCTGACATCGGATCGGTATCCCGGCCCAACACGGGATCCCTGTTCCGGCCGAACACGGGTTCCATATCCCGACCGCAGCGGGTCCCGCCCCGCCAGGCTCCGCCGGCTGCCCGGACGTCGCCGGCCCAGCCCCCGCCACCGGACCAGCCTCCGACACAGATGCAGCCGCAGCTGTCCCCGCCGGATGAAGCGCAGCGCCGAAGGGCCGTCCCG
>NZ_DATJYB010000548.1:0-3672 GCF_035499775.1 Mycobacterium sp.
TCCCGTATGCGTATGTCATCACGAGGACACTCGAAGTCGGATCGAGGTCACCTGCCGTCGAGATCGCCTTGTCGAGGTCGGGCTTCCATCCCGGACGTCCCAAACTGCATCGGGCAAGGCCCCGCATCATGATCGCCCGCGCCAACGCTGCCAAGTAGACCCGGTTGCCCTTGGCTGAGTCGCCGTCGGCCAGATCGATGACGCGCTGCGATAACCGCAGCGCGTCGGCCACGTCGCCCGCCTCATACTTGGCCACGATCACCTGGGGCAGCACCCGGACTGTCATCGTCGGATCGTCGATGGACTCAATCAGTTGGTCGTATTCCGCGGCCAGCCGCGACGATTCGCGATATCGGGCGTGGGTGGTGAGCGCCAGCAACTGCCCCGCCACCGCGAGAGCCAATGACGCCTTGTCTCCGGCGTCTGTGCAGAGTTCGCAGAGCTCGTGAAAACAGGGGTCGGCAGGGTTCGCGCCTGCCCGCCACGCAGTTGCGCAAAGCAGGGCACGGGCGGCGATCCGCATCGATGTCCGGCCTGGAACAGTCGACGGCAGGTCAGCAACATGACGGGCACGCTGCCAGCTGGTTCGCGCCGCGCGAATGTCGCGGTAGTTCGCCCAGGTGCCAGCACGCATATGCCAGTTGAAAGCCTCATGCAGGTCCCCTGCGGCCTCCAGATGTTCGGCGATCAGCGCGGCATTTTCATCAGCCGAGGCTGGGCTACGGGCCTCAATCGCGGCGGCCAGCCGCCGATGCATCTCGGCGCGATCCGACTTGAGTTGTGATTCGTAAGCCACCATGCGGATCAGCGGATGGTGGAACACGTACTCGGGCTGTTGGGTAAGCCTGATCTCATCAATCAGCTCGCCCCCCACCAGGTCCGCCAGGACAGGGTCAATGCCCAGCGTTTCCAGTAGGTCCCGGCTGAACTTCGCGCCGATCACCGCCGCAGTGTTCAGGGTGCGTTTCGCTTTAGGGTTCAGCCGGTCGATGCGGGCGGCGATGGTGGCCTGCACAGTGGCGGGCACGGTGACCTCGGCAGCGTCGACCGTGGAGACATGAGCGCTGCGGTTGCCGCGTAACACACCACGCTCGGCCAAATCCCGCACCATCTCCTCGGCGAAAAACGGATTACCGGCGGCCCGCTCGGCGATCACGGAGGCCAACGCGCCAACTGAGGGGTCCGGCCCGAGTAGCTGCCAGACCAGTGCTGCGGTCTCCGGATCACTTAGTGGCGCAAGGGCTATGGTTTTGGCACCGGCCACCCGGCTCAACGCGCCTTGATATTCGGGGCGGTAGGTGACTAGCACCAGCGTCTGCGGGGTCACCGTGAGAAATTCGGCCAGCATCGACTCGCTCACCTCATCGATCCAATGGGCGTCCTCGATGACGTAGAGCGCCGGGCTTTTTCGGGCCAGCGACGCGGTGTTCACCAGCGCGGTCAACCGCCGCCGTCGGGCTTCCGGATCGACTTTGGGTAGCTTGACCTCGTGATCGGCGATGCCCAGCAGGTCATCGAGAAGCAGCACATCCTCGGGGTCTGCGCCGGGCAGCCGGGAGCGCACTCGATCGCGAGCGGTCTGCCCGTCAAGACCATCGACGCCCGTGGCCGCGCGCAGCAGCCGCGCCACGACGTGGAAGGGGATCTGGCTGGTATGCGATTCGCAGAAGGCGGTGAACACATCGACACCCCGGGTGGCTGCGATCGCAGACACTTCACGCACGAGACGGCTCTTGCCGATGCCTGCAGACCCCACCACGCCGACCACACCGCCGTGTCCGTCGATGACGCGGTCCAACATGCTCTCGACGGTGGACATTTCCGAGCGCCGACCAACCAGCTTCGACTCAGCACGCCCGGCAGCGCGTGGCCCATCGCCCATGGCCAACAGCCGACGGGCGGGCACCGGCTCATCGGCACCCTTGATCTGAACCAGCGCAGATTCGCCGAGAGTTGCAGCGCCCTCAACCAGTCGCTCGGTGGACGCGCTGAGCATCACCGCGCCCGGCTGCGCCACCGATTCCATCCGCTGGGCCAAACCGACCTGGTCTCCAATTGCGGTGTAACCCAAAGCACCCGAACCGATCTCACCGGCGATCACTTGGCCTGAGTTCAGTCCCACGCGCAACCACAGGTCGATACCATCGCGGTCTTTGACCTCAACAGCTAGCTGGGCGGTCTCCTCCTGGACGCCCAGCGCCGCAAAACACGCACGGATAGCGTGATCCTCCAACGCCAACGGCGCACCGAACACCGCCATGATCCCGTCGCCAGTGAACTTGTCAACTGTGCCGCCGTACCGCTTGACCACCGCCCCGCAGCGGTCGACCAGGTCGGTCATGATCTCGCGCAGCCGCTCCGCCCCGACGGTCGCGGCGATATCCATCGAATGAACAACATCGGCGAACAGAACCGTGACCTGCTTGTACTCCGGTTGCTCGGTGGCCCGTGTAATCGGGGAACCGCATTCATCACAGAACTTGGCGCTCACCCGCAATTCAGTGCCGCACTTCCGGCACGCTGCTGCGGTCGTCATCCGACCCTCCGCTGATCCGGCCCCCGGTTCTCACACGATAGGCGCATGGACGCTTCCACAAGGGGCCGTGGGAGTTCACGGTGATTCCGATACAGAGTTCTGAGGCCCTCAAATGTGGTCTAGTTCGGAACGGCGCTACGGGCTAGCGAGTTGTCCCGATCGTTCGTTCTTCAAAGCGTGGCAAGGTGTCGATCGGCGGCCCATAAGCCGAACCTCAAACGGCACACCGATACCGAGCGACCGCGGCCGGCGGGGCCGGAGTGCCGATGTCCCGTAAGACTGGTTCGGTCATCATTCCCGGTGAAGGGGGGCTAAGCGGCATACTGTGTGCATGGCTGAGCTGAAGATCGGCTACGCCCGGGTATCGACCGTCGATCAAGATCTCACGGTGCAGCGGGAGGCGCTCGCGGCGCTCGGCGTCGAGCCGAAGCGGATCTATGTCGACCACGGTCTGACTGGCACGAACCGAGACCGGCCCGGATTGCGCCAAGCTCTGGCCGCCTGCCGTAGCGGCGACACGCTCGTTGTGACAAAGCTCGACCGCCTCGCCCGGTCCGTTCCGGACGCACGCGACATCGTTGACGAACTCACCGCCAGCGGCGTGCGTCTCAACATCGGCGGCTCGTTGCACGATCCGACAGACCCGGTCGGCCGGCTGCTGTTCACCACGCTGAGCATGATCGCCGAGTTTGAGGCCGACCTTGCCCGCGCCCGGACTCGGGAGGGCATGGCCGTCGCCCGGGCCAAGGGTCGGCTGCGGGGCAAGCAGCCCAAGCTCAGTCCGCGGCAGGAGGCGCACCTCGTCGAGCTCTACCGCGCCGGAGGGCACACCATCGGCGAGCTCGAGGAGCTGTTCCCGGTCACCCGCTCGACGATCTACCGCGCCGTCGCGCGCGCGGGCGGGCGAACGGCCGCGACGTCGACACCGAGCGCAGCACGATGACCGATCTCGTTGGGCGCACGACGCGCGGTGTCTTTCGCGACTTGATGACCGACAGCACGGTCGGCACGATCAACACCGCGTTCCAAGATGAAGGCTTCGCCCCCGACCCGGATTGCCGCTACGAAGACAGCAGCGTGCGCCGGCAGACCACGCAGTCATATCTGGATGGGGTTGACTGGACCGATCCGCGACA
>NZ_DATJYB010000549.1:0-6350 GCF_035499775.1 Mycobacterium sp.
AGTCGAGCATGCCCTTCCAGGTGAAGTCCTCGATCTTGCCGCGGCCGAATTCCGCGTCGTCCGGTGGGTTTTCGAAATCGATTGGCTTAGCCTTGCCATCGACCGCGTACTCGACCGGCAGCAGTGGGCCCAACCCGTCGGGCAGCCGCTTGAACGTGACGTTGATCGGCGCCAGGAAGATGTGTAAGTGCTTGGAGTGCAGCACGATCAGCAGGAAGGCCAGCATGACGCCGATGTGCAGCATCAGCGCGACGGTCTCGATGGTCTCGTTGGTGTGCTGCCCCATCGAGGCCATCCGGTCGCCCATGAAGTGTGTGAAGAAAGCACCCCTGCCGTAAGGGAAGTCGGAACCGAGGGCGTTGACCGAGGCCCCGCGGAAGATCGCATACGTCCAGATGACGTTGAAGATCATGAATAGGATCAGCCAAGCACCGCCGGTGTGTGAACCGTAGAAGCGGGAATCGCGACCGTACTCCTTTGGCTCGCTGCGCAATCGGATGATCGCGAAGGTGACGATGCCGGTCAGCACGGCCAGCGCGAAGAAGTCCTGCAGGCCGCCCAGCGCGCCCAGGTGGCCGATGACCGGGATCGCGAACTTCGGGTCGAACAGCACCCCGTAGGCCTCGATGTAGACCGTGAGCAGGATGAAGAAACCCCACATGGTGAAGAAGTGCGCCAAACCCGGCAGTGACCACTTCAGCAGCTTGCGCTGGCCGAGCACCTCGGCGACCTGCGCCCAAATCCGTTCGCCGATGTGGTCGGTGCGCCCCGAGGCCGGTTGACCGGACATGACGAGCTTGTACAACCACCAGACGCGTCGCAGAGCCAATACGCCCACGATCGCGGTCATGCTCAGGCCCAGAATCAATCTGATGAGTGGCTGTGTCACTGAACATCTCCCCAACGCATAGTTACATGCCTGTGTTGCCCTGCTTCGACCTGCTCATAGTGACATCTGTGCGGCTTTCACCGCGAGAAAGGCTGCCCTAAGTTCAACGCCCCAACAGCTCGACCAGCTGGACTTGGATCTCGCCGACAACACCGCCGAGGACCGCGCCGACCGCGATCATCAACGGCTCGTCGTCTTTGAACACCGGCCGCAGGATCGACTCGTACTGCTCGTTGGTGAGCTGGTTCATCTTCTCGACAATGGTTTGCTCGAGGTCGATCACCGTGGTGGCGTACTGCTGCGCCTCGAGCAGGGTGGACGGCAGCCGCTCGAGAACCAGGTCGACAACCCTGTCCTTGAGGGCGCGATAGCGCTGGGTGCCGACGGTGAGTGCGATGAGCGGCTTGGCGATACCGGTCTGCGCATCGATCGCCTCGTCGACTTCCTTGGCGACGAGGGCGAACAGCTTGTCCGCACCGGGGCCCTTGATCACCCCGTCGAACAGGATCTCGGGCGCGAACAAGTCGTCGGCCAGGATCTTGGCGTAGTCGCGGGTGATCTTTTCGCGTTGGGCGTGCAGCAGTCCCTGGAAGGTGAACAGGCCGAGGATCTTCTTCTGATGCGTCGGCCGGAACAGCATGTTCAAGGCGATGTAGTCGCTGATGAAGCCGACGGTGAAGCCGAATGCGGGCATGATCCACGGATTCTTGAACAGCGCCCACGCGACCATCTGCACCAGCCCGATGCCCAGGCCGAAATAGATTCCGCTGCGCCGGACGAACGCCATCGCGTCGTTGGACACTCCGCGCATCAGTTTGACGAGTTTGTCCTTGTTGCGTACCAGGGTGGTGACGGCGAGGTACTGCAGGTCGACGTAGCGGGTCAGGTCCGCCTTCATCTCGTTGAGCAGGTTTCCGATGAGCCGCGGCGCCTGAGCCTGGATGCGGCCCTGGATGGCTTTGCGGCCCGCCTCCGGCAGCGAGTCCCACAGCCCGGGCCGGATCTGCTCGGCGACGTCGCGGGAGATTTCGTCGACCGCCTGGACCAGCGGTGCGCGCAGCGCCTCGACCGCCTCGCCGGCGTCGATCCGGTCCAGCAGCTCTTCGGGTTTGAGCAGGTTCGACGTCAGCAAGTCGATGGTCTTGGATCCGACCTTGCCGGCGCGCCTCGGCACGATTCCCTGCCAGCCGATCGGACCGATGCCCTTGAATTCCAGCGGCCGGTAGATCATCTCCAGCGCGACGATCTTCGTGCTCCAACCGACAAACGCGGCCACCAGCGGCATCGACAGATAGATGAACCAGTTGAGGCTGACGTCGTGCCTGATCTCGTCCCATGTCTGCAACGCGACCACAGCAGTCGTCACGGTCAGCCTTCTTGCATCGTCGCGGCCCACAGCGACCGGCCCAACGGGGACAGCGTCAGCGTGAGCTTGTCCACCTTCGCGGGCAACGGTCCCCGGGAGGCACTCTCGATGGTTCGCAGCACCGACGGCTCCGCCATCAGGATCTCGTAGTCGTCCTTGAGGTCCGGGTCCTCCGGACCGATCTCCACTAGACCGAGCGACAGCAGATGGCTGACGTACGTCGGGACCATTTCCGGCAGCGCCACGTTGGCGGTGCGGCCGATCAACGCCGCGTTTTCCAGGACGGCTCGCCCGGGGGTGCGACGACGTGTCCAGTCGTAGACATTGATCGCCGGTGACGCCGAACCGTCGGACAGCGCGCCGATGATCCGGGCTTCGTCGGCGACCAGCTGATCGAGGATGTGATGGAACAGCTCCACCTGGCTGCCTTTGGTGCTCTGGTCCAGCGCCCGGTCGAGCAAATCGCGCATCTTGGTGCCCAGTGAGTCCGACGGCGGGGCCGCGGGAGCGGCGGGCAGCGCGGGCGGTGGTTCGTCGGCTTGGTTCTGCAGCAGGTCCAGCAGTTGTTGCTGGGTGCGGATGGTGGTGCGGAGCCAGAATTGCGTCAAACCGGACGCGTATCCGACCAGTGCCCGCGGATCCAGAGAAATCCCCACGGGTGAACGGTAAACGCGCTGGTGCGGGCTCAGTTCTCCGGGGCCAGCATGGCGCGCAGCATGGACAGCATCTCGGAGCGCGAAGCGGCGCCGAGCCGACGACGGATCCGGGCGACATGGTGTTCGACGGTCTTGGCCGAGATGAACGGTTGGCGTCCGATGTCGCGGTAGGGCATGCCGAGGAGCAGCAGCTCGGCGACTTCGCGTTCGCGTTCCGACAAGGGTGAGCCAGTGGGCGGGTGGTGCGGCGCCGACGGGGTGGCGGGTTGTTCGTCGGCCGGTGTTGCGCTGGGTGTTTCGCTGGGGGTCGCACCCAGCTTGAGGTCGCGCGCCAGCTGCAGCATCGCGCCGGACACCCGGCCGTCGGGTGTGTGTAGTGCGGCCTGACCCGCCAATCGCGTGGCGTCCGAGGTGAGCCCGACCTGGGCCAGCGACCGGGCCGCGACGGCGACTTCGTCGGGGTCGACCTGGTCGGCCAGGACCCGCAGCCAGGTCCGGCCGGCGCCCGACAGTGCCTGAGCCAGTGCGCTGCCGCCGGCCGCGCGGCTGAGGGCCTGCCCGTGCGGTGCGACCGACTCCGGGGAGTTGGCCAGGATTGCCGCGTGCACCCCGGCCCAATGCAGCGGGACCGACCACAAAGGCGGGTTGCCCAGCGATTCCAGCAGACCGACCGCTTGATCCAGGGTGTGTTGCAGACGGTCTACCTGACGCAGACGGGCGGCGGCCACCCACAGCTCCCCCAACGGCAGCAGCGCGAACAGGTCGATCGAATACTCGGCGAGCACTTCCATCGCCGTGTACCAATGCTTCTGCAGCGCGCCGGTGTCACCGCTGCGGCGGGCGATCGCGGTCTGCAGCGCGGCGGCCCACAACTCGTCGCGTCCGTGCGATGCCGCCGCTCGGGCCCCGGTGACGTCCGCGCTGGCCGACGGCAGTTGCCCCTCCTGCATTTTGATCCAGGCGGACAACAGCAGGTGCCGGCGCTCGAACAGCGGGTCGCTCCCGTTGCGGATGGCGCGGCCGATCACGCTGCGGGCGCGAACCGGATCGCCGCCGTGGATCGCGGCCAAGGTGACTAGCGCCGCGGGGCTGTCTGGCAGGACCTCGCTGATGGATTGTTCTCTCGCGATGGCCTGACCAAGTTTTGCGATCGCCGCCGGATATGGCTGGTCCACGGTCAGCAGCAGCCCTTCGGCGAGACTGCGCGAGGTCCGCGCGGCCCTGGTCGGCGGACCGGTGTCCCTGGGGTGCAGGGCGACCCGTGCTGTCGCGAGGTCGCCCGTCGCGATGTGCGCGATCGCTGCCGCGGCGCCCACCACCGCGTCCGGGTGCGGGCCCAGCCAGCCGAACAAGTCGGCTGCCTGACTTGCATTCCCGTCGTGCATCGCGATGCTGGCCGCGATGCGGACCGCCGCGGCGCGTTCGGCAGAGTCCGACGAGCTGAGCAGATCATCGGCCTGCGTCGCCGCGGCCGCGCAGTCTCCGCTGAGGGCCAGCGCGTCGGCGAGCCGGGGAGCCAGGTCCGTGGCACCGGCTTCGATGGCCGCTCGGTACAGCCGCGCGGACCCAGCGGACTCGGCTCGCGCTTGCCGGGCGAGGATGTCGGCCAGGCGGTCGTCGCGCAGCCCGTGTTCGGCGAGTCGCAGCGCCAGATCCGATGACACCGTTGCGATGTCGAGTTGCGAATGCAGGAGCGCAGTTTCGACCTCGCGGTGGTGTGCGTTGCCGACGAGTTGGGCGACCGCGTCGTGCACCGACTGCAGGAACGTCGCGCTATGCGAGGGCTCGACGAGTCCACCGGCGCGGGCCCGATCGACGAGCCCGTGTGCCGCTGCCGCCGAAATCCTGAGTGCGGCTGCCACATCGGCCGCCCCTAGCTCCTGGGTCAGCGACATGAGGAGCAGGGTGTCCAGGCTGGGCTCGTCGAGGCGGCGCAATCGCTCGATCAGCACGAACCTGGCCGTCTGCGCGGCGGGCTGCGTTCCGTCGGCCACAGCATGTACCAGGAACGGCAGTCCCGCGGTGCAGTCCAAAAGGTGCTCGGCGACGGGAAGGGGACCGAGCGATATGCGCGGGCGGTCGCGCTCGACGGCCGTAGACAGGGCCCGCAGCTGTTCCTGGGGTTCGGCGGCCACGACGACGGTCGCGCCCGGGTCGGAGACGCGTTCGGTGAGGCTGAGCAGCTCGGCGTCGGTCAGCGAGTGTGCATCGTCGACGACGACGGCAACGCCGGCCGGATCCTCGCCGCGTGGTGGGCGTGTCAGCACAGTCAGCCCCGCACGCCGAAGTGCTTGGCGGGCGGCGGTCAACACCGTGGTTTTGCCGCTCCCGATACCCCCGCTGATCAAAAGTTTGGCCGGTGCCGTTGCGGCGTTGTTGAGGGCTCGGATGGCTTCGCGCGCGCTCGGGGGGATCTCGCCGGGAGCTGTGGAAACCGGACCGGTCACGTTGGCGTCGCTTCCTCCGCTAGGTGCTTGGCATCCCCGTAACCCCGTCATTCCCCTAACGCGGCACCCCCCAAATGATGCCGCAGGGCAGGTGGGTTCTGCACCGATCCGCCTCCGTGTCCTTAACCGATAGCATTTGTTAATTGGCTGGGTTTTACCTATGGATGCGTTTGGTGCGGCGAGGAGGCGTGTGATGGCAAACTCGTTGCTTGATTTTGTGATCTCGCTTGTTCGCGATCCCGAGGCTGCCGCGCGCTATGCCGCTAATCCCGCGCAGTCGATCGCGGATGCGCACCTTACTAATGTGACCAGCGCAGATGTGAATAACCTGATCCCCATGGTGACGGATTCACTGTCGATGGCCAATCCCAGTGGTGGCCTTTCGGGGGCCCCGGTCGTTGATCATGGCAACGTCTGGGCGAGCGGCGCGGCGGCGGCGGCGCTGGACGCGTTCTCGCCCCACACCCCGGCGAGTGTCGTCGGCCACGACGGCCCGGTAGGGAGTGTGATCAGCCAGCCGGCCGCTCCCGGAGCCGGCGAGGCGGTGACCGATCCGCACCCGATAGTGACCGAGCCACATGAACCATCGGTGCTGTTTACCAGCGCAGATACACCTGATCCGACATTCGATCACAGCGTTTTCCCGGCACACGATGCGGCTGTCTGGGACCACCCGGTAGCCCACCCCCACCCGGCCGATCCTGATCACCACGGGTTCGGCATTCACGGGTGAGCCTGCGGTTGTCATTGACCTGATCGATGGCCCGCGCCTCGGATGCTTAGCGGTCTGACGTGCAATAACTTCCGTCAATGGGGGTTATCGCAACATGTTTATGGGGGACTCCAAATTTCCCCTAATCCCCTAATGGAGTGGCCCCATCAATCCCGGTGGGTACTTCAGCAGCTGGGGGATCAGACCCCGATTCCGGGCGGGGGCGAAATCCATAGCGTGGATCTCAACCGCCGGTCAACCCGGCGAAACGCTTCCAGAT
>NZ_DATJYB010000550.1:0-2100 GCF_035499775.1 Mycobacterium sp.
CACCAGCCGCGCCAGGGTCGTCTTACCCACTCCCGGATCACCGATCAGCACAACGCCGCACCCGCCGCTATCGGGCATCAGGGCGGATTGGATCACCTTGAATTCGTTGTCTCTAGACACGATCGGCCACGGATCAGCCACCCCGAAATTATACGGGGAGAATGTTATTCCGCCCGGCACACAGGCGCACGAATATCAGCTGGCAAGTATGCGCAAACATCCCAAATAGTCCCTTTTGAATCATTTCAAGGCCCGAATCAATAGGTCCCTACAGCAATCCCCACCGCTGCGCGGCACCCGGTACGACATGGGGGCACCACTGCGTCTACCCGTCACGCGCTTGTGTCGGGCCATGATCCTCGTCGGGCCGTGGCGGTGCGGATAATGGTCCGACGGTACGGTGGTAGACCATGTCGGTGCACGCGGGAGTCGATTCCCCGCACCGAAAATGGAGGCGCCCCACTGCGCTTGGCGACGCCGCCACACCCGGCCCGCTCGACAACGCAGATAACCCCGCCGCGACGGCAACGCCCTTCGCCGGGCCGATCCGCACCGTGGCGATAGCTCTGGCCGGCTTCACCGTCGTCGCCTGTCCAGGGCTTGAAGTCACTCTCGGCTCTGACCCGGACGCGAGCCCATCATCATCAGGATCGTCGGCCGACGCCGGGGAATTGATCCGTCGGAAGCCGTTTCGGTCGTGGGCTACCGTGCGAGCCCACGCAGATGCGAAATCCCTCAGTGCAAGTGGACAATTCGCCGATGTGGCTCGAGAAGTTTGTTGCCGGCGACGGTGCGCGGGATGGCTACCGCGTCGTCTGCGTGATGGACGCGATAATGCGGCATTGGCTTTCCGCGGAATTGACGTAATCGCTGAAGGTTTGCTCCTCGGTCGGATCTCGCGGTGTTCGCCGTGTCCGTAATCGACTGTCGGCTCCGGGGTGGCGTCGACTGGGGTGACACCTCGCCCGGAACATGGCCTGTCCGTGGGGAAATGCGCGGCACACCCCTCACTTGGCAATAGGGTGAGTGATCGACAGTCATTTCACTGCCCCGCCCATGCGGCGGTTCGCGAGGGGAGTAGCCGATGGTCACAGCACAGGGGACCGTCCGACCCATCGCGAGCGGCCCCGCGGGCGGGGTCTTCGCGTGCGCCGCAGCCACACCAGCCGCGGGGTGGCGCCCGGCGCTGATCCCTGCCCAAACCGCGTTCCGGAACCCGATTTACAGCCAGTTGTCCGGCGAGGACGAGCAAGCTCCGCGCACCGGCCTGTGGGCCTGCCGACAGCTCGACACGGGACAGCCGACATCGGCCGTGATCGGTGCCACGGCCGCGCACCACGGGTGCGGCCGATGACCGATCCGCAGCCCACAATCGGGGTGGCGATGTCGGGCGGAGGACACCGCGCCGCGCTGTTCGGACTGGGCGCCTTGCTGTATCTCGTCGACGCCGAGAAAGGCGCGCAGCTGGGATCGGTGGCGTCGGTGTCGGGCGGATCGCTGACCAACGCGTTCTTCGGCTCCAAGGTCGATCTGGCCACCGTCGAGCCCGATGCGATGTGGCGGCACGCCAAGGTGTTCGCCTACCAGATTGCCCGACGGGGCACCCTATGGGCGGCGCCGCTGACATATCTGTACCTCTTGAGCATTGCCCTTGTGGTGGCCGCGGCGATCGCGGTCAGTTGCCTGTGTCCGGGGTGGTCGACGGTGTCGGCATGGCTGGTCGCGCTCCCGGTGGCCGGCTGGCTATCGCAGCAGCGCAGCGCGGTGGTCGCTGCCGCGTTCGCATCGACGGTCTTGGGCAAGGCCAAGCTGTCGTCGATGAACGACGGCGTCTGCCACATCATGTGCGCTACGGACCTGCAGATGGGACAGGACGTCTTCTTCTCGGGCAGCTTCGTCTACTCCTGGCGCAGCGGGTGGGGGACACCCGGCACGCTGCGGGCGGCGCAGGCGGCGCAGGCGTCTGCGGCGTTGCCGGGCGCCTTCAGCGTGGTGTCGTTGCCGCTCAAGCGCTTCGGCCTTCCCGAACAACGTGTGGCGGCCAGTCGGACACCTCCGCGCAAATTCAAGCTGCTCGACGGCGGCGTGTACGACAACATG
>NZ_DATJYB010000551.1:0-39155 GCF_035499775.1 Mycobacterium sp.
GTAGCGCATCTGGAGTTCGGACTGGAAGATCAGGCTGCCGCCGTGGGCGAGATGTGTTCCGGGCCCGTAGACGATGAAGAGGTTGGGGAATCCCGGAACGGTGACGCCAAGGTAGGCGTACGGACGTGACCCCCACATCTCGTGCAGGTCGATTCCGTTGCGGCCGATCACTTTCAGGGGCCACAGCACATCGGTGTGCCGAAATCCGGTGGCGTAGACGATGATGTCGACATCGTGCGTCACGCCGTCTTCGGTGACGATCCCGCGGGGCGTGATCCGCTGGATCGGTATGCGTACCAGTTCGACGTTGTCGCGTTGCAGCGTTCGCAGCCAGCTGCCGTTGTCCTGAAGTGTTCGCTTGCCGGTGGCCGGATAGTCGGGCATCACCTTGGCCAACAGGTCGTGGCCTTCGCCCACCTGGCTGGTGATCCACTGGGAGAACATCATTCGCGCGGCGGCGTTGATGTCGCTGACCGCGTAGTCCTGATCCGCGTAGTCCGGGTCGCTGCGCGCGGCGTCGAGGCCCTTGTCGGCGCCGGGCCAGAGCAGCAGGAACCGGTACCACCGGCCATAGAACGGCAGGTGGCGCATCGCCCAGCGCACGCCGTCGCCGACTTCGTCGTGATACATCGTGTTCGGGAACATCCATTGGGCGGTGCGCTGGAACACGGTGAGTTGTGCGACGTCCTCGGCGACCGCGGGCGCGATCTGGAAGCCGCTGGCTCCCGCTCCGACCAGCGCGACCCGCTTGCCGTTCAGATCCACCGAATGATCCCAGGCCGCGGAGTGAAACGACGGCCCCTCGAAGGTCTCCGCGCCTTCGAATTCGGGGATATGCGGCCGGTTCAGCTGACCGACCGCGGTGATGACGACCCGCGCGCGCAGTGTGCTCGTCTGGCCGTCGCAGCGCACCGAGACGCTCCAGATGCCGTCGTCGTCGTTCCACTCGGCCGCGAGTACCTCGGTGTTCCACCGGACCTGGTCAACCAAGTCATGTTTGGCCATCACCTGGGTGAAGTAATCCTGCAACTCGTGCTGCTCGGCGAAGAAGTGAGTCCAGTCGTTGTTGGGTTCGAAGCTGTAGCAATAGAAATGGTTGGCCACGTCGACGCGCGCGCCGGGATAACTGTTCTCCCACCATGTTCCGCCGGGGCCGGCGTTCTTCTCGACGATGGTGAAGGGGATGTTGGCTTGCTGAAGACGGATTCCGGCCAGGATGCCGGATTCGCCGCATCCGATGACGAGGACCGGGATCTCTGCAGCGTCGTCGGCCGGCAGCGCGACCGGACGGCGGGGGTCAACCCCGTCGAGATCCATTTCTTCCAACACCAGCGGCACATACTCGTCGGGCACGTGCTCGCAGGCCGCCCAGTCCATCATTTCCCGGATGAGTTCGCTACTCAGCGGCGCCGGTTCGGGGCAGCCGCGGTCGCGGTAGTCGGCGAGCACCGGTAGGGCCTCGGCGCGGGCGCGGGCCTTGTCCTCATCGGACATGAACCCCTGAACCTCGTTGAGGAACAGACCCATCTGCTTGAAGTCGCGGATGAAGCGCGGATCGCCGGTGATGTGCACCAGCGACAGCAGCAGCGTCGGGATGCTGACGTCCTGCAGCGCGGCGGCGATCTCCGGCGTGGACGTGGTGAAGGGCAGGCCGGCATACAGGCTGCGCATCGAGCCGATCCTTTCGGTGAACTGCAATTACGATACCCGCAGTTTCGTAATTGCGGCCACCACGCTACCCTCGGCGCCGTACCGGATCAAGGGGCTGTCCGCCGCTGTCGTCGCCGCGAAGCTAAGCCGCCCGCTCGGCGGACACGACCAACTGGGCCGGGCTGCGGCCCAGCACCTGGCGCCACGGAATGCTCGCCGCATCCTCGGTCAGGCGCAATGTGCGATCCGTCGTGAGTACAGCGCGCACGCACTCCTCGACCGCGATCTGCGCCAAGGCCTTGCCCAGGCAATAGTGTGTGCCGGCACCGAAATTGAGCAGTCTTGGCGTGTCGGGCCGGGTAAAGCGATCTGGGTCAAAACGATCGGGTTCATGCCACGCCGAAGCATCGCGGTTCGCGGCGGCAACGCAGAGAAAGACCGAGCCGGCCGGAATTGTCATGCCGTGCAACTCAATCGGCGCCACGGCGGTGCGCGGCATGAACGGGATACTCGGTTCCAGGCGCATGGTTTCGGTGACCGCGCTTGCCAGCCGGGCCTCGTCTTCCGCTACACCGGCAAGTTCGGCGTGGTGCTGCAGGGCCACCAAAACGCTGCACGGTATCTGACTCCCGGCCGTATCATGTCCGGCTACCAGGAGATTGGCGATCATAGCGACGGTTTCGCCGTGGGTTAGACGCTCGCCGTCGGCCTCGGATGCCAACAGTGCGGTAATGAGATCGCGTCCAGGGTCCGTGCTGCGACGCGTCGTCAACTCATCGACATAGCTTTGCAGCTCGGTGATTGCGGTCGTGGCGTCGGCGATCTGGTCGGGCGTCATGACGAGAAACACCGGGCTCAAGGCGTCAAGCCAGGCGGCGAACACCGGAACGTCTGAATCCGGTACGCCCAGCAATCGGCACATCAGCCGGGTGGCCAGTGTCGAGTACGCCGCGACCAGGTCCCCGCCCTGGCGGACCGAGGCGACGGCCTCGCCGGCCATCTCGGCGGCCGTCGCGCGCAGGGCATCGACGGACCGGGGCGTGAACGCGCGCGACACCAGCGACCGGATGCGGCGGTGGTAATCACCCTCGGTGGTGAACATCAACCGGCCGTACCAGTCGCGCAGCGGCCCGTCGGTTATGCCCATCGTGTCGAACAGCGCCAGTCCGATTCCCTCTAGTCGCTGATCGTGGACCAACGCTTCGAGGTCGCGTTGGCGCAGCACGACGGTGGCGCCGCTCGCTATATCCGTGGCCAGCGGTCCCCGCTGGGCCGCCTCTCGGAGCAGATCATGCAGGTCACCGGCAAAGGTCCCGGACAGGTCGATCGAGGCTTGCGCATCCATTTCGGCATTATGGGGTCGCAGCACCCGGCGTGTCCGCAGAACGCAACGGCGGCGAAATCGTCGTCGGGCACGCGCTGGGCAACGGAGAACTCGCGGTCAAGAATCCACTGAGAAGCCCCTGAGACGCGCGGTGCAACCTGCGGTGGTCAGCCAATCCGGGTCCTCAAGGCGGCCCACAGCGAAGGGACACGACGTGTCCGTCATGGTGATCGTTCTGCTGCTATCGAGGTGTATTCACTATGGCCGCTCGGTGGCCGCCCGCCGGCGGTGTCTCGACGAGCTGCACGCGGGATGACCCCGGAACGGCAGTGCGAACCTCACTCGCTCTTATGCGAAACCTCTTCCACCAGGCCGCCGTCCACGACGAATTCGGCCGCGGTCGCATAGGCCGATTCGTCGCTGGCCAGGAAGAGAACGAACGCCGACACGTCCTGCGGTTCTCCCGGTCGCCCGAGCGGGATGTTGAGCACGTCCTGTGGAAGTTTGGCCGTCATCGAGGTGCGGATAAAGCCGGGATGGATCGAGTTGACCCGAATGTTGTTGGGCGCCAACTCCAATGCTGCCGACTTGGTCAGACCGCGGACCGCCCATTTCGAGGTCACATACCCGTGCACCCACGCGGCGCCGCGCAGGCCCTCGATGGACGAGATGTTGATGATCGACCCGCCGCCGGCGGCGATCATCGGATCGACCACCGCCTGAATCCCGAGCAGCGTGCCGGTGACGTTGACGTCGAGGACCCGTTGCCACTTGGTCAGGTCGAACGTCTTCAGCGGGCCGTAGTTGATGATGCCGGCGTTGTTGACCAAGACGTTGAGCATGCCGAATTCCGCCACCGCCGTCGCGGCCGCCGCCGCCCAGTCCGACGGCTGTGTCACGTCGAGGTGCACGTACCGTGCCGCTCCGCCCAATTCGGACACCAGTGCCCGGCCTTCGTCGTCGAGGATGTCGCCGATCACCACCGTGGCGCCCTCGGATATCAGCAGTCGGGCATGCGAGGCGCCCATGCCCCGGGCGCCGCCGCTGATCAGTGCCACTTTCGTGTCCACGCGTCCCATGACGGGTCACGCTACCTGACAGCGGTTAGAACCTGTTCTAGTCTGCGAGGGGTGCCGCCGGACACCGAATCGGAGGTGAGTGTCGTGGCCCCGCTCATCACGGCCTGCAGCGGTTTCCTGCTCGCGATCTTGTGGATGGACCTGATATTCGACGTCCAGGTTCTTCGGCACCGAGGTGCGGGCGACGAACTGCCCGAGACGGCGCTCGCGTCCATCGCGGCCTACTACCACCGCGCCACCACCACATCGCACCCGATGAGCCGGCTGATCGCCCTGTTCATGGTTATCCTCCTGGGCGCGTTAGTGTTTCAGGCTGTGCGCGGTCACGACCCCGGCTGGCTACTGGTCACGTCGGCGATTCTGGCCGGGATTCCGATCACGCTTGCGCTGTTGCACACCGTCCCCTACGCGGTCCGGCTCGGCAAGCGCACCGACAACCCGTCCGAACAGTCCCGCCTGGCGCGCTCGATCTGCCGCGATCACCTCGTCTGCGCCGGCAGCATGCTCGGGTTCCTGGTCCTGTGGGCGGCACACAGCCTGGCGATCTGACGAGTCTTAGTTGCGACGGCACCAGACCTGGCTGGCCACCGCCCCGCCATCCGTACTAAACTAGAACACGTTTCAATTCGGCGAACGCCCCAGGAGTAGGCATGCACACCGCCCTATGCGATCAACTCGGTATCGAGTTTCCCATCTTCGCCTTCACCCATTGCCGTGATGTCGTGGTCGCAGTCAGCAAGGCCGGCGGCTTCGGCGTGCTCGGGGCCGTCGGTTTCACGCCCGAGCAGCTGGAGATCGAACTCAACTGGATCGACGAGCACATCGGCGACCACCCCTACGGCGTCGACATCGTCATCCCGAACAAGTACGAGGGCATGGACTCGCACCTGTCGGCAGAAGAGCTTGCCGAGACGCTGCGCAAAATGGTGCCGGCGGGGCACCTGGATTTTGCCAAGAAGATCCTCGCCGATCACGGGGTCCCGATCGAGGATGCCGATCAGGACAGCCTGCAGCTGCTCGGATGGACGGAAGCGACCGCCACCCCGCAGGTCGAAGTGGCGCTCAAGCACCCGAAGGTGGCGATGATCGCGAACGCGCTCGGCACTCCACCGGCCGAGATGATCAGGCACATTCACGACGAGGGGCGCAAGGTCGCCGCCCTGTGCGGCTCGGCCTCACAGGCCCGCAAGCACGCCGACGCGGGCATCGACATCATCATCGCCCAGGGTGGCGAGGCCGGTGGGCACTGCGGCGAGGTGGGCTCAATCGTGTTGTGGCCCCAGGTCGTCAAGGAAGTGGCACCAGTCCCGGTCCTTGCCGCCGGCGGCATCGGCAGTGGCCAGCAGATCGCCGCGGCGTTGGCGCTAGGTGCCCAAGGGGCGTGGACCGGCTCGCAGTGGCTGATGGTCGAGGAAGCGTCGAATACCCCCGTTCAGCAAGCCACCTACGCCAAGGCGACCAGCC
This sequence comes from Mycobacterium sp., assembly GCF_035499775.1. GTDB lineage: Bacteria > Actinomycetota > Actinomycetes > Mycobacteriales > Mycobacteriaceae > Mycobacterium. Next base: position 5,518 of record NZ_DATJYB010000551.1, read on the forward strand.
GCGATACGGTCCGCAGCCGTTCGTTCACCGGTAAGCCGGCCCGCATGCTGCGCAACGACTGGACCGAGGCCTGGGAGAACCCGGACAACCCGAAGCCGCTCGGCATGCCGCTGCAGTACATGGTTTCCGGCATCGCCGTGCGGGCCACCAACAGGTACCCGAACGAGACCGTCGACGTCGCGTTCAATCCAATCGGGCAGGTCGTCGGGCAGTTCACCAAGGTGGAAAAGACTTCTACGGTGATCGAGCGCTGGGTGCAGGAGTACCTCGAGGCGACGACCAGGCTCGACGAACTCAACGCCGCCGCCGCCGTCTGACGGCGATTTACTCGGGGTCCAGGTCGTCGAGGTCGTCGTCTTCTTCCTTGCGGCCCTTGAAGACGTCGACCGCCCTCTCGGCTGCGTGAGTGGCGATGTCGATCGAGCTCTGGACGATGCCGCTGACGCCGCCGGCGACGTCGCCGCGGATGATGTCGCCGGCGTTTTCGACTATGTCCGAGGCCTTTTCGACGGCGTTGGTGGCGACGTCGCGGACTGCGTCGACGGCGTCTTTGGGATTGATGGCCACTGGAGTCTCCTCTGGGTTGCCCGAATTACTTGGCTACGATTTTAGAGACTCTAGACCTGTCAGTAATTCACCAAGGTGCGCCAGTAGTCCTCGGGTATCTCCTCGCCGGAGCGCAGAACCCGTGCCAGACCGGCGGCCATCGCGATTCCAAGCAGGCCCAGCCATAACCCGGCCAGCCCGATGACACACCACAGCACGACGGTGACCGCTGGCCACGGCGACACCAGGGCGAGTACCGGCGCGAAGAAGAAGCCGGTGCCGATGTACCACGCCGAGCCGGCACGGTCCGACGCCATCACGAAGCGCAGCCACCGCGGAATCGGGGGCGCCGGCGATGCCGGCGGCCCGCCGGTCATGGCTCCGGCGGGAAGAACCCTGCCCCGGTGAACCATCCTTCTTGCCATCCTTGCGCTCCCAGGCACAGCATCGGGAGCCCTCTCGGCGACTGGGCCGCAGCTTGCGGGCCCGGGCACCTCGCGCCGGCCTGCTGGACACCGTAGAGCGGGTAGGAGATCACCCAGTACCCAGTGGTGGGCGGCGGAAACTGGTTTTGCGGGGGGAAATGGCAGGCTTCCGCCTGTCCGCTGGGGCCGCGCCCGAAGATGTTGTGCTCGTAGTTGTCGCACGGTGCACCGAGCGACGCGTCATAGTTCATCCCCGGCACGTCGCCCGGCCAGGGTCCGGGGTCGGCGGCGGCGCACGGCGCCAGGCCGATCGTGGCACCCGTGATCGCCGCGGCGGCAAGTAGTTCGCGAATCATGTTCCACCCTTGGTGTCTATGCTTCCTGGGCCCCCAAAGTACCGCCGGTGACCTGCAACAAAGCATAACGATTGTGCCGAGCGCCACAAGATCGTTTTGCCGAGTTGTTTGCGGGCCGAATCGGGCGGCTCAGCGCCCGGCGGGCCGGTACGTGCAGATGAGGACACCGGTCCCGGTCCTCGCCACCGACACCAGCTCGAGTGGGCGGGCCCGACCGTCGACGGGAAACACCCCCTCGGACTCGAAGTACGGCTCGGACTAGTTCAAGACCAGCCGCCATGGGCGAATCCGCCCTCGGGGTCCTCACCCTGGCCGCCCGGGGCCTGGGTCACGCCGTCGAGACTGATGAAGTCGCTCAGCATGATGCGCATCACCGTTGCCCTTTCGATTACTCGGTGGCTGCAAAACAGACTGGACATGCCGACCGCCGGCGTGACCGGAACTCATCGACACTGAACACGTTGCAGTTCAGCCTCGGCGATCTTGCGTTGGTGCTTCCCAACCGTGCGTGGCAATGGTTTATTTGGCACTAGAAGACGACTAGACGACTTCGTATCGATTTGTATCTAGGAGTAGCCCGCATGCCAACCCCCAATCTGCCTCCCGGGTTCGATTTCACCGACCCAGACGTCCACGCCGAGCGCCTGCCGGTGGAAGAGCTGGCCGAGCTACGCCGAACCGAACCGATCTGGTGGAACGAACAGCCGCTCGGGGTGGGCGGCTTCGACGATGGCGGCTTCTGGGTGGTGTCCAAGCACAAGGACGTCAAGGAGATCTCGCGGCGCAGCGACGTTTTCTCCAGCCTGCAGAAGACCGCGCTGCCCCGCTACAAAGACGGAACCGTCGGCGAACAGATCGAGCGTGGCAAATTCGTCCTGCTCAACCAGGACGCCCCGCACCACACCCGGCTGCGCAAGATCATCTCCCGCGGCTTCACGCCCCGGGCCGTCGAGCGACTGCGCGACGACCTCAACGAGCGCGCGCGCCAGATCGTGGCGACCGCCGCCGAGCAGGGTGCCGGCGACTTCGTCGAACAGGTGTCCTGCGAACTGCCGCTGCAAGCCATCGCCGGCTTGCTGGGTGTGCCGCAGGAAGACCGAATGAAACTGTTCCACTGGTCCAACCAGATGGTCGGCGACCAGGATCCTGAGTTCGCCACCAATGACGCGATGGCCGCCTCGGTCGAACTGATCATGTACGCCATGCAGATGGCCGCCGACCGCGCCCAGAACCCTGGTGAAGACATCGTCACCAAGCTGGTCGAAGCCGACGTCGACGGCCACAAGCTCTCCGACGACGAGTTCGGGTTCTTCGTCATTCTGCTGGCCGTGGCCGGCAACGAGACGACCCGCAACTCCATCACCCAGGGCATGATGGCCTTCACCGACTTCCCCGACCAATGGGAGCTCTACAAGCGGGACCGTCCCGTCACCACCGCCGATGAGATCGTCCGGTGGGCCACCCCGGTCACGTCATTCCAGCGCACCGCGCTGGAGGACTACGAGTTGTCCGGTGTGCAGATCAAGAAGGGTCAACGAGTGGTAATGGTCTACCGCTCCGCCAATTTCGACGAGGACGTGTTCGACGACCCGTTCGCCTTCAACATTCTGCGTGACCCCAACCCGCACGTGGGATTCGGCGGCACCGGCGCGCACTACTGCATCGGGGCCAACCTGGCGCGGATGACGATCGACCTGATGTTCAACGCCATCGCCGACGCCATGCCGGATCTGGAATCGATCGGCAAGCCCGAACGGCTACGGTCGGGCTGGCTCAACGGCATCAAGCACTGGCAGGTCGACTACCACACCAATGGGGCAGCCAAATGCCCTGTCGCGCACTGAAACACACGAGGGGAGCCCATGCCCACGCACAAAGCTGTCCACATTCAGTCCGCCGGCGCGCCCTTGGAGTTGGCTGAGGTCGAAACGCCGTCGCCGCGCCGTGACGAGGTACGCATCAAAGTGTCCGCGTGCGGCATCTGCGGCACCGACCTCCATTTCGCCAACGGCGGCTTCCCCAACATGTCGTGGCCGTTGACCCTCGGGCACGAAATCGCCGGAACGATAGCCGAACTCGGCGCGGGCGTCGAAGAGTTCGCCGTTGGCGATCGGGTGGCCGTCGGATGGTTCGGCGGCAACTGCAACCACTGCGACCCCTGTCGCAAGGGCATCTTCATCCATTGCGCGAACGGGAAGGTGCCGAGCTGGCACTATCCCGGGGGGTATGCGGAGTCGGCGACGGTGCCGTCCAACGCGTTGGCCCGGATTCCGTCCGAGCTCACCGATGTGGAAGCCGCCCCGATGGGCTGCGCCGGCGTCACGACCTATAACGCGCTGCGCCACACCAAGGCGCTGCCCGGTGACCGGGTCGCGGTGCTGGGTGTCGGCGGGCTCGGCCACCTCGGGGTGCAGTTCGCCCGGGCCATGGGTTTCGAGACCATCGCGATCGCCCGCGGCGCCGCCAAGGCCGAGGACGCGCGCAAGCTCGGCGCACATCACTACATCGACTCCACTGCCGGCGATGTCTCCGAAGCGCTGCGTGCGCTCGGCGGGGCGACGGTAGTCCTTGCTACGGCGGGGAACTCGCCGGCCATGGCCGACACGGTCGGCGGGCTGCTTCCGCAGGGTGAACTGATCACCATCGGTGTCACCCCCGAGCCGCTACCGATCAGTCCCGTGCAGCTGATAACTCCGGGGCTCAGCGTGATCGGTCATCCCTCCGGCACCGCGAAAGACATTGAAGAGACAATGCATTTCGCGGTCTTGTCGGGTGTGCGGGCGTGGATCGAGGAGCTACCGCTGGCGCAAGCCGCGGAAGGCTACGCGGCAATGGAGCACGGCCGAGCGCACTACCGCACTGTCCTCACCGTGTGAACGACGCCTGGACGCTCGACGCATCTGACGGTGAATTGACCATCCGCACCGGCGTTTCCGGCAGGGCCGCGCGAATGGGTCATCGCCTGACCATCGCGATGACGCGCTGGCAAGCCTCGGTGGACTGGGACGGCGCCCAACCTGCCGCCGCCGAGCTGGTGGTCGAGGTCGATTCGTTTGAGGTACTCCGCGGCGAGGGTGGGGTGAAAGGGCTGTCCGGGCCGGAGAAGGCACTGGTGAAGTCGAACGCGTTGAAGTCGCTGGGCGCCAACCGCTATCGGCAGATCCGCTTTGCAACCAACACCATCGACGAGACCGACGAGGGATACCGCCTTACCGGGACGCTGCAAATTCGGGGAAAGTCGCGAGAGCAGGTAATCGAGCTGCGCACAGAGGATCTCGGTGATTCGTGGCGAATGTCCGCCGAATCCCGGGTTCGCCAGTCCGAGTACGGCGTCAAGCCGTACTCGATGCTGTTGGGCTCGATGCAGGTTGCCGACGAGGTGACGGTGTCCTTCACGGCGGCGCACCCCAAGGAGAACTAGCGCCGTTTAGGGCTGAGGCGGAACTTCGGTGGACTCGTCATAGGCGCCGGGTATGTGCTCGAGGACCCTCGTCGGGCCCGGTTCGGTGACCGGTTCGTCGGAGGTGAGCCGCAACGGCGGCGCCGGCCGGGGAGCCCGCGCCTCTGTTGCCGGTGGCGCCGCCGGCGCAACGGCTTCGGCGACCTGTGGGGTCGATGTGCGCACCACGTCTTTTGACATCTCGGGGTGTTGGTTCGGTGCCAGCTGCAGACCGACGGCGAGCGACAACGACGCGACGAAGGTCACCGTGCCCGCGGCCAAGGCGGTCGCGGCTCCGGCGTAGGACAGCCGCCGCACGCGCGCCGCGGTTGCGACGGGTTCAGCGGTGCCGGGTACCAACTGCTCGTCGGTGAACTCGGTGCTTTGAGCCGCGGCCAGCGCCGCGCCTCGCGCGATCGTCACCTGGGCCATGCTTTGCCCGAAAACCGGCACCGGCAACGCTTTTTCGAGTTGCCAGGAGAACGCATCGATGTCGCCGTCAGAGCCGACGACCACCACCCCGGCGGGACGCCAAGCGCTGCGGTCGAACATTCCGGTCAGCCAGGCCGTCAGCCCGTCCAACCCGCCGCGCACATGCTTGACCGCCGTTTGCGTCTGGCCGGCTTGGGTGTCGACCATGACGACGGTTGCCCACTCGTGTTCGAGAATGCACACCGCGGTCTGTTCGTAGCCCACTACCGGCGCGATGGCCCGGGCCAGCGTCTGGACGGCCTCGAGCATCCGAATCGGCACAACATTGTCAAACCCGGCGTCTGTCAGCGACTCCAGCAGCAGCGCCGCCTGTGCGGAAGCTTCGTCGTTCCAGGTCACTCCGATGACACGGAGCCGGTGATCGCTCGCGGCCGCAGTCGCATTCACCCGCAAAACCTCGTTAGTGACGTGCTCTGCGGTACCGACAGCGCGCACGCCCGTGCCGCCGCGCAGTTTCAGCTCTCGATGGTCCAGGATGGTGCCGTCGGCGCCGTGCCCCTCAGCGAGTACCCACCCGACGGTTGTCGGCGTCACTGACAGCCCTAGTACCGCGTCCAAAATCTGCACCCTCAATCATTCCCCGAAGTCCGATGGCCCCACGCCCCTGCGCCCTACCGCCGCGCACCATGAATTTCGCCGTGCGCTGGGTCGAGAGGGCCGGAATGGACCGGGACAGCGTGGTGTCCATCGGCTTGCTTCGTGAGAGCCTACGCGGTCGGTGCAAGTTCGGCGGCCCGGGTGCCGAACCGCTGGGGGGCACTGCGGTCCCCGCCGTCTCGTGCGTCAATTATCTTGGAGCACTCGTGACCCTCCGCCACAAAGTGGGAGGCGCCCCGCATCGGGCCACCGACGCCCACATTGACCGAAGCGCTGTTGCGTGCACAATACGAGTGTGCGATTTTGATTAGATGGGCTTTGTAGAGTGCGCCAGACATGGGACACTTGCTCGGGTGTCGGCGTGTGCTACCGCCATTTCGGCTGGTTGCGTGGTTGCATAGAGGCTATGGGGGCGTTGCGACGGGCTTTGCCGCTCGCATATCACAGTTGCTGTATTCGTAGCGGTAATCGATACAAAACTGAGATGGCTTCGCGTCCAGATCGACATTTGGGCTATTCGCACGGTAAATTTCACCGGGAACGCGCGACGACAGACAACAAAGGGGCGCAGGTATGACAGATGTGAGCGAGAAGATCCGGGCCTGGGGGCGCCGGCTTTTGGTCGGTGCTGCGGCGGCGGTGATGCTGCCAGGCTTGATCAGTCTTGCCGGTGGAGCGGCGCCCGCGGGAGCGTTCTCGCGGCCAGGTCTGCCCGTCGAGTACCTGCAGGTGCCGTCTCCGTCAATGGGCCGCAACATCAAGGTGCAGTTCCAGAGTGGTGGTAACGGCTCTCCGGCCGTCTACCTGCTGGACGGTCTGCGTGCGCAGGATGACTACAACGGCTGGGACATCAACACCCCGGCGTTTGAGTGGTACTACCAGTCGGGTCTGTCGATCGTCATGCCGGTCGGTGGACAGTCCAGCTTCTACACCGACTGGTACCGCCCGGCGTGCGGCAAGGCCGGCTGCTCGACCTACAAGTGGGAAACCTTCCTGACCAGCGAGCTCCCGGGCTATCTCTCCTCGGAGAAGAGCGTCAAGCCGACCGGTAGCGCATCGGTGGGTATCTCCATGGCGGGTGCATCCGCGATGAATCTGGCGAACTACCACCCCGGCCAGTTCGTCTACGCCGGTTCGCTGTCCGGCTACCTCAGCCCGTCCACCGGGCAGGGCTGGATAGGTCTGGCGATGGGCGATGCCGGCGGCTACAAGAAGGAAGACATGTGGGGGCCGGACAACGACCCCGCATGGCAACGCAATGACCCCCTGGTCAACGTCAACCTACTGGTTGCCCATAACACCCGGCTCTGGGTGTACTGCGGCAACGGGACTCCGAACGAACTGGGCGGTGCCAACTTGCCGGCCACGTTCCTTGAGAGCAACTTCATGATCGGCGTCAACAAGAAGTTCCAAGACGCCTACAACGCCGCGGGCGGCCACAACGCCGTGTTCAACTTCCCGGCCTATGGCACCCACAGTTGGGAGTACTGGGGAGCCCAGCTGAACGCGATGAAGGGTGACCTGCAGGCCTCGCTGGGCGCGCACGCAGGCTAACCCGCTCTGCGCAGAGCAGCTCTACTGCGCTTGACGGCTCGGAATGATCGGGGCCGTCAAGCGCAGTAGGCGTTTGAGGGCTTATGTCCTTTAAACGTCCGCTAATTCGGCGTGAGCTGCGCGGCGATGTCGGTCCACCCCTCGTGGTGGTGATCGTTCATGTTCCGGCACTCGCCGTAGATGCGTAGGACTCCGAGGTCGTGATGGTCGCTGTCGCGGTAGATGATCGCGGTGACGGCATCCTTCGAGACGGTGCTGCCGAACGTGTGGTCCTTGGGCGCCAGGCCCTCGACCCACCCGTGTCCGACCAGCTTTGTGGTGATGGCCGGGAAATATGTGTCGGCGCCGACGTCGCTGGGCACCGCGAAGGTCAGATAGATCGCGCCCTGGTAAGGCGGGTCGTTGCGGTCCCTGCAGGACATCAGTAGGTAGCCCGCGGATCTCGTCTGCAGTGCGGCCAGGCTGACGATTTGTTTGGCCGGCTCGACCACCTGGGCCTGGCTCTGCTCATCGGTGGCCGGATTGGCCGGATGGTCGAGAGAGTCAGCGGCTGGCGGATGCAGCTTGCCCACCACTACAAACGCCACACCCAGCAACAGCGAGACCGCAAGCGTGGCGAGGATCGACGCCCGGACCCGTGGCGGGCGCAACCATTTCTCAGAGGTGCCTATGGCAGCCAGGCTAACTCGTTGCCAGAATCGTGGTCATGGGCAGCGGTCGGTGGTGCGCCGCGCTGGTCGCCCTGCTCATGGTGTTGGTTGCCGGCCCGGCGCGGGCGCGAGCCGACGGCAGCCCACTCGCCGAGTTGGTGGACGCGGCCGCCCAGCGGTTACAGGTCGCCGAGCCGGTGGCCGCGTTCAAGTGGGGCGCGCACGCCGCCATCGAGGATCCGGGCCGCGTCCAGCAAGAACTCACCAAGCTGCGCAGCGCTGCCGCCGCGCAACACATCGATCCGGACTACGTCGCCTGGGTCTTTGGCGACCAGATCAACGGCACCGAGGCAATTGAGTACACCCGGTTCGCCGAGTGGAAGCTCGATCCGGGCGCCGTGCCGTCCGCGCCGCCGGACCTGTCGGCGTCGCGGTCGACGATCGACACCCTCAACCAAACGATGCTGAGCCAGCTGGCGCGCAACTGGGACGTGTTGCATTCGCCGGGATGCGCCGCCCAACTCGACGACGCCCGGGCCAGCGTGATCCGGGCCCGCCAACTAGATGGCCTTTATCAAAGAATTCTCTTAATGGTTTCTCATTCATATTGCCAGGATTCAGCGGCCTGATTTTCGCGGTCCGGGGGCTTTCTTTTAGCGCCTGACCTGCCGATCTCGCCGGGATAGATGTGCTATATCGCGAGGTATTCGGATCGGTAACGCTTTAGACACGCCAACCGAAATCCTTGACATGAGAAAAATCCGCAGGTCTCTCGCGGCGTCCGCCTTGTTCGGCGGTTTGGTTGCCGCGTCGATGACTCTGTCCGGCGGTGTCGCCAGCGCCGCCCCGACCCCGAACTGGGATGCGGTCGCGCAGTGCGAGTCCGGTGGCAACTGGCATGCCAACACCGGAAATGGCGAGTACGGCGGCTTGCAGTTCAAGCCGGCCACCTGGGCCCGCTACGGCGGCGTCGGCAATCCCGCGGCCGCATCGAGAGAGGAGCAGATCGCGGTGGCCAACCGGGTACTGGCCGACCAGGGCCTGGAGGCATGGCCGAAGTGCGGCACCGCTTCTGGCCTGCCGACGGCGGTGTGGTCGAAGCCCGGACGCGGCATAACATCAATCATCAACCAGATCATTCAGGCAGCCGTACCGCACCCGTAACCATCGGCCTTTCCAATATCTTTCGGAGGTCTATGAGCACGCGCGAACCTGTGTTTGGATCAGGCCATGGAAGGTTCGTCGACAGTTCACATGGCGGCGCCCGCGGACAAGATCTGGGACCTGATCGCGGATGTCCGTAACACCGGACAGTTCTCCCCCGAAGTCATAGAGGCGGAGTGGTTGGGCGAGGCGACTGGCCCCGCGCTCGGCGCCCGCTTCCGCGGGCACGTGCGGCGAAACGAGATAGGACCCGTCTACTGGACGACATGCGAGGTGACCGCCTGCGAACCGGGCCGTGAATTCGGCTTCATGGTATTGCTGGGCGACAGGCCGGTGAACAATTGGCATTACCGTTTGGCGCCGGCCGGCGACGGGACCGACGTGACCGAGTCATTCCGACTTAATCCGTCGCCGTTTAATGCTGTGTATTGGGTATTTGGCGGCTTTTTGCGCAAGCGCCGCAATATTCGTGATATGACGAAAACGCTGCAGCGCATTAAAGGCGTGGTCGAGGCGGCCTGAGGGCAGGCCGACTACTCATCACCAGCGGAGGGTTCTTCATGCCGGGCGTCGTGAAGTCGGTCTTCATCACCGGTGCCGGCAGCGGGATGGGCCGCGCGGGCGCCAAGCTCTTCCATGCCAAGGGCTGGCGAGTGGGTGCGGTGGACCGCAACGACGACGGGCTCGAGACGCTGAGCGCGCAGCTTGGCGCCGGGCTGTGGACCCGTGTCGTCGACGTCACGAACAAGGCCGCACTCGATTCGGCGCTGGCCGATTTCTGTATCGGCAACGCGGACGGCGGGCTCGACATGATGTGGAACAACGCCGGCATCGGCGCGAGCGGCTGGTTCGAGGACGTGCCCTACGAACGCGCCATGCGCGTCGTCGACGTGAACTTCAAGGCTGTGGTGACGGGCGCCTACGGCGCGCTGCCCTACCTCAAGAAGACGCCGGGCAGCCTGATGTTCTCGACGTCGTCGTCCTCGGCCGCCTATGGCATGCCGCACCTGGCGGTCTACTCGGCGACCAAGCACGGGGTCAAAGGATTGACCGAGGCATTGAGCGTGGAATGGCAGCGACACGGTGTGCGGGTCGCCGACGTGCTGCCCGGTCTGATCGACACCGCCATCCTCACCACGACGCCCAACCATTCCGAAGCGGGCTCGCCGACGCTGAGCAGCGAGCAGATCCGCGCCACCGCGCCCAAGAAGGGCATGTTCCGGCTGATTCCCGCGAGCAGCGTCGCCGAGGTGGCGTGGCAGGCCTACCAGCACCCGACGCGGCTGCATTGGTACGTCCCCAACAGCATTCGCTGGATCGACCGGGTCAAGGGCCTCAGCCCGGAGCTGGTGCGCAACCAGATTGCCAAAGCGATACCCAAGATGGTTCCCAAATATGAATAGCGATTTCGCCCCGACGGAATGGAGGTGACCTGGTGCAGAACCGGTTGATGAAGGTGGCAGGCGGTGCATTGGTCGTCGTCGCCGGCGTCGCGGGGTGTGCGCAGGCCGAGACGGTGCCCCGCAAAGCCGCGCACCTGACCCTCGACGCCGCCACGCATATCACGCGTCCTCCGGCGTGCAGTCAGTTCCAGGGCTACCGGACCATCGACATCCGCGATCACGACGGCCAAGTCGAAGCGGTGGTGCTGATAAGCGGCGAGAGGGCGATCCCGCAGTGGGTGAAGATCCGTAACATCGACGGCTTCAACGGCAGCGCATGGCAAGGCGGGGTGGGCGAGACCCACGTCGACCTTTCCAAGAGCACCTACACCATCACCGGCAGCGCCTACGGCATCAACAGCAAGGACCCCAACAAGACCGTGAACGAAGAGTTCAAGATCGTCGCCGACTGCTGAGGTCCCCATCGCGGGCGGGCTTAGGCTGGTTTCAACTACCCGGCTCCGGCGGATTGAGGGAGGACCTGTGAAGCAGAGACTGCACTGGCTTTCGCTGCACGGATTCGTTCGCGGCGTCGCGAAGATCGGAGTCCGCCGAGGGGACCTGCAGGCCAGGCTGATCGCCGATCCGGGCGTGGTCGCCGACCCGGTGGCGTTCTACGACGAGCTGCGGCCGCGCGGCCCGTTGATCAAAAGTCGCGTCACCTATCTGGCGATCGGCCACACGCTCGCCCATGACCTGCTGCGATCAGACGACTTCCGGGTGCTGATGATCGGATCGAATCTGCCCGCACCGATGCGCTGGCTGGAGCGTTGGGCGCGCGACGATCTGCTGCACCCGCTGCGGCCACCGTCCTTGCTGGCCGTCGAGCCGCCCGATCACACGCGCTTCCGCAAGACGGTGTCGGCGGTATTCACCACCAGGGCGGTCGCCGCGTTGCGCGACCGAGTCGAGGAGACCGCGACCAAGCTGTTGGATCAGCTTGCCGACGAGTCCGGCGGCTCCGGTGTGGTCGACATCGTCGGACGCTACTGCTCGCAGCTTCCGGTGGCGATCATCAGCGACATCCTGGGTGTGCCGGAGTCGGACCGGCGTCGGGTGCTGGATTTCGGCGAGCTGGCAGCGCCGAGTCTGGACTTCGGGCTGCCGTGGCAGCAATACCGGCGGGTGCAGGACGGGATCGCCGGATTCAACTACTGGCTCGCCGATCATCTGCGCCAGTTGCGGCGCGACCCGGGTGACGACCTGATGAGTCAGTTGATCCAGCGCTCCGAAAACGGCCCCGCCGAAGCACATCTCAGCGAGAGCGAACTTCAGGCGCTGGCCGGGCTGGTGCTGGCCGCCGGGTTCGAGACCACGGTGAACCTGTTGGGCAACGGGATCCGCATGCTGCTGGATGCCCCGGAGCACCTGAAAACGCTGCGCCAGCGTCCGGACCTGTGGCCCAACGCGGTGGAAGAGATCCTGCGGCTGGAGTCGCCGGTCCAGCTCACCGCGCGGGTGGCCCTCAATGACGTCGAGCTGGAGGGCAGGCCGATCGAACGCGGCGAATTGGTGATCGTCTATGTGGCCGCGGCGAACCGGGATCCCGAGGTGTTCCCCGATCCACACCGCTTCGACATCGAACGCTCCAATGCCGGTAAGCATCTCGCCTTCTCCGGCGGACGGCACTTCTGCCTGGGAGCGGCCCTGGCCCGCGCCGAGGGCGAAGTCGGGCTGCGAACGTTCTTCGACCGCTTTCCCGAGGTGCGGTCGGCGGGCGCGGGAAGTCGCCGGGATACGCGAGTGTTGCGGGGGTGGTCGTCGCTGCCGGTAACGCTGGGCCCGGCGCGTTCGATGGTCGCCACTTAGGGCTCGCGGGGGCTCGGCGGTTGATTCTGCGCTGAGGCAGCATGTTACTCGAACTTTGTCGCCCGAGTCGGCTTCGTCAGGCGCATCGCCGCAGGACGCAATCAGCGCGGCTGCGGCACCCGTCGTCAACCCGAGCAGGCCAAGCCTTCGCATCGCCTCGCGCCGGGTGAGCAGTCCGTCGGCGTGATCGGTCGCGATCTCTTCGGCGAAGTAGCGCTGGAACGGAGTCCCTGTCGCGAGTATGGGCCCGATTCCGGGCGTTGACACCCGCGCTCCGGCCGGGTGTTATTGGCAACTATGACAGAGGTTTCTACGAATACGGTCGAGACCGCGGCGGTACTTGGGTTGTGGCAGGCGCTTTCGCGGCGGGATTGGGATGCGGTCAAGACGTTCCTGTCCCCGGATTGTCTGTACGTCGACATGCCGATGCCGGCCGTCGCCGCGCGGGGCCCCGACGACATCGTGAAGCGGCTCAGGTTGGGGCTGGAACCGTTGGCCGGCTACCAGAACCACGACGGGGTGCTGGTGTCGAACGGCTCCGACGTGATGTACGAGCACTCCGAGACGTGGACGTTTGAGACGGGCGAGCAGGGCGTGCTCAGGTTTGTCACCGTTCATAAGGTCGTGGACGGCAAGATCACCGTCTGGAAGGACTATTCGGACTTCAACACCCTGTACGGCATCGCGCCGCCCAACTACTTCGACAACCTGGCCACCGGCGACACCAGTTGGATTTTCGACGCGACAACGTTGGTCTGACAGGCAGTCATCGATCCCGTGGCGCATCGAGTGGCTAGCGCTGCCCCGAGCCCCGCGGTAACGGTGGGAATCGATCAATGCCTTCACCCGTAGCAGGATTGAGCTGGCAGGCAAGTTCGAGATCTACCGAGATGCCCTCGGCGACTTCCGTTTTCGGCTCAAGGCCGCCAACGGAGAAATCATCGCGAGCAGCGAGGGGTACAAGTCGAGGGCGGCGGCCCAGAGGGGAATCGGGTCGGTCAGGGCGAATGCGGCCGCTGCTGAGTTGGCTGACACAGCCGCGGGTGGGCGCCATGGTCGGGAACACCGCCATGCACGCGACGCGGTACTCGATCCCGTGCCTATGGTCGAGCACTCGCCAGCCACCAAGAACAAGCGTCACCTGCGCGCTGCTGGCGCGTTCGACAGCGGGCGTAGCGACATCTCGGAGCGCATGGAGGAAATTCTTGCCGCCGAGGTCGAGCAATAGCCAAAATCATCGTCGATGCGGGTCCCTTGTATGCGTACGTCGACAAGCGCGACAAGTACCAGGCGTCATCGCTTGCGCTAGTTGAGACGCACCCCGGTCCTCTGATCGTGCCAACCCTCGTCATTCCCGAGGTGGCTCACTTCCTGCGAAAGTGTCGTCCCGGCGGGCGACCTCCAGGCGTCGAAGCTGAATTGAAATTCCTCACCGACCTGGCTGGCGACGCGTTCCAGGTCGAGCCGGTGGCCCCGGAAGACTGGCTGCGAATTGCCCAGCTGGTGAAGAAATACAAAAACCTGCCTCTTGGGACCGTTGACGCATCAGTGGTGACCACGGCGGAGCGACTACATATCAACGAGGTCGCGACGATCGATCGCGAAGACTTCAGTGTCGTTCGTCCCAGACATGTCGAGAGCTTCACGCTTTACGGTCTTTGAATCACCTGGTAACCACGGCTGGATTTTGTGCGCGACGAGCGTTCTCTAAAACCACTAAACCCAAATCGGCGCGGGCTGCCAGCCGCCGAACACCTTCTCCAGGTGCCCGGCGACAGCCAATGCCGTGGCGTCTTGCCAAGGCCGGGCGGCGATTTGGACACCGATGGGCAACCCGTCTATGGATGTCCCGCAGCGCACCACCGCGGCCGGCCACCCGGTCAGGTTGTGCACCATCAGATGCGAGAAGTCGCTGATCTCCACCAGGCCGTGATGATGCGGCTTGGCCGGGGTGGGCATCGCCGGGCCGATGATGACGTCGTAATCGTCGATGAACGTGAGCATTTCGATGCGGTAGCTGTCGATGTCGACCAGGCGGCTTCGGGCCTCGGTCAGTGAGAATTCGACTTGCTCTGCCTGCCTGAGGAATTCGGATAACTCCTCGGAGGGCTGGGTGACGCCGATCGTCGCCAGGTCGGATTCGAATCCCCGGCCGCGGTCGCCGCCCAGGAAGACCGACCTCCACAGCAGTTCCATGGTGCGACCCAGGCAGGCCGGGGTGGCGTGGCGCACGCTGGCGGCCACCTCCCCCACAGCGTCGACGGCCGCGGTCATCACCGCGGCGACTTCGTCGACCGGCGGGCTGGTGCCGTCGTCGAGGTAGGCCGCGACGCGCAGCGCGCCCAGGTCGACCGCGTCGGGGCTGCCCAGCGGGACCGGAGCCGTGTAGGGGTCGCGCAGATCGGGTCCGCTCATGATCGACAGGCCCAGGAACAGGTCCGGCACCGAACGAGCCAGCGGGCCATAGCAATTGAACGGACCGAAAATGCCTGGGGCGTCGCCGAATACGCTTCCGGTGCGCGGGATGCGGCCGTGCGTGGGCTTGAGTCCCGCGATGCCGGTGTTGTGGCAGGGTTGCCGGATGCTGCCGCCGCCGTCGGAACCCACGCTGAGTGCGGCGCCACCGGCGGCGACCAGCGCGGCCGAGCCACCGCTGCTGCCGCCGGGTGTCCTGGACAGGTCGTAGGGATTGTTGGTGCGCCCGTAGAGGGTGTTGTTGGATTCGCCGCCGCGGCCCATCTCGGGGACGTTGGTCAGGCCCACCACGATGGCGCCTTCGGCCCGCAGCCTGGACACCGCTGTGGCGTCTGTATCCGCCACCGCGCGCAGCGCGCGACTGCCGCCGGAGCACGCCAGCCCGGCCACCCGCATGACGTCCTTGACCGCCACCGGCAGGCCATGTGCCCTGCCCAGCGGAGCGCCGCGGGCGGCGCACTCGTCGGCGTGGGCGGCCAGTCGCAGGCACTGCTCCGGATCAGTGGCTTCGACCAGCGCGTTCAGCGTGCGATTGACGGCCCGGATCCGCTCCAGGTGTGCCCGCATGACCTCCTGGCAGGACGCCGCGCCGGTCGTCATCATGCGAACCAGTTCGTGAGCCGGCTGGTGACACAAGTCCATGCAGCGAAACTACAACCGTTCGCCGTGCCAAACTCACACTTGTGAAGGCAGCCTACGAGCGGATGCGTGCGGCGCATCTCGGCGCGGTGCGGGCCGGTCTCGAGGATCATGTCGTGCGCCTGGATTGGTCCTGCCAACAGATCGAGGACTACCGGAACCACCGGCTGCGGGCTCTGCTGGCCTACGCACGCGAACGGTCACCATTTCACGCCCAACGTCTTCTGGGGCTCGACCCGGCCACCGCCAACGTCGCAGATCTGGCATCGCTTCCGATGATGACGAAGCAGGACGCCCAGCAGCAGTGGGATGCCGTCGTCACCGCGCCGGACCTCGACCGGGCCCGCGCGGAACGCATTCTCGTTGACCAGCAATGGTTTTCCTACACCGCAGGTGACGAGCAGATCTTCAGCTCGGGCGGCTCGAGCGGGGTGCGCGGTGTGTACGTGTGGGATTGGCAGTTCTTCGTCTCGGCGGCCTGCCTGGCCTGGCGAACGCAGGCACGCGCAGAGCGGCGCCGGCCCGCTCATTCCGGCCCCGCACGACTGGCCGTGCTGGAGGCCGGTGTCCCGCCGCATGCCAGCACGCCGCTGTTCGACATGCCGACCACCGACGACATGCAGACGGTCGTCATCGCCGCGGGTGCACCGTTCGACGAAGTGCTGGCCGCGGTCGCCGCCGCGCAACCCACCCACCTGGTGGGCTATCCGTCGGTGATCGGGCGTCTGGCCCGCGCCGCGTTGGCCGGGGACCTGCGCATCACACCGGTGCGGGTGAGCACCAACTCCGAGCCGCTGCTCGACGAGGACCGCGACGCGATCGTCGACGCCTGGGAGGCCACGATCCACAACGTTTGGGGCTCGACCGAAATCGGTGTGCAGGCGGTGGGTTGCGGGCATGGCCAGGGACTGCACGTCTGCGAGGACGAGGTCATCCTCGAACGCGTCGACGACAGCGGGACCCCCGTCGGTCCCGACGAGCCGGCGGCACGGACGCTCGCTACCGGCCTGGCCAATCGGACCTTCCCGTTCATCCGTTACGACCTTGGCGATCAAGTGGTTTCGTTGGAGGGCAGCTGCGCATGCGGCAGTGCCTTCGCACGCATCGCCGATGTCGGCGGGCGCCGCGACGACGATTTCCGCTACGGGACGAGCACGGTGCCGCCGATCGCATTTCGCCACGTGCTGGGCACCGACCCCCGCGTGACCGAATACCAGGTCGCCCAAACCGCAACGGGCGCTGACATTTTGGTTGTGGGTGCACCTGATCTCGATAGCTTGACCGCCGCGCTGATCGCCGCGCTGCGCAGGTACGGACTGCCCGAGCCGACCATCGTGATCCGGGCGGTCGACAGGCTGGAGCGTCACCAGGCCAGCGGAAAACTGCGCCGGTTCATCCCGCTGTAGGGCCGAGCAGCGTGAGCGCGCGCATATGTACGGCGATTGGGGGTTGTGGGCGTACTTTTGGGGTCTTTCGCGCGGGTGGGTGTGGGGCCGAGCAGTGTGAGCGCGCGCATATGTACGGCAATTGGGGGAAATACGCGTACATTTGCGGCCCCTCGCGCCGGCGAGGAGCAGGCCGAGCAGACGCCCTAGGACTCTGCCAGCCTCTTGAGGGATTTCAGGGTGTCGGCCACGGTGCGGCCCACCTGACGCACCGCGATCCGGTCGGCGATGTAGCCGAATATTCCGCCGGGCGCCTGATACGACAGCCGGAACGTCACTTTCGTCTGGCCCTCACCGCCGTCGCGCAACCGGATCCGGCCGCGCAGAGTGACACCGGTGATGCCCACCCAGGCCACGTCGCGGTTCTCGTCGAATTCGACCACCTCGATCAGGCCGCCGACGGGCACCGAGCCGATCTTCCAGTGCACGGTGTAGCGCGCACCGACACCGGAAGGTTGGTCGTTGGCGGTCTCCCATCGCTCCAGGTTCGTCATGAACGACGGGTACTGGTCCGGGTCGCCGACTATCTTCCAGACCGCGTCGCGGTCCGCGTTGATGACGCAGCGGCGTTCGACGCGCATCAGCCGATCACCGGGAATCGACGTTTGGCGGCCAGCCGATCGACGCCGTCCTGCAGGCTGGCCATCACCTTGTCGTGCACGGCCTGGTCGTCACGGTCCACGTCGATCGGTTCCTGCACCTCGATCGCGATCTTGCTGGGCAGCGGGATGTGCCCGGCCAGGTCGCTGATGTTCAGGCCCCACGGAAGCGCCAGCGATATCGGGATGCTCTTGAGCCGCAACAACTTATCCGCCATCAGCACTTTGGCCAGCCACTGCCCGCGGTTGAGGAACAACGCGCTCTCCTGGCCGCCGACGCTGGCGACCGGGACGATCTGAACGCCGGCGTCCCGGGCCAACCGCACGTAGCCCATGCGCCCGCCGAAGTCGACCTTGTGACGTTCCCACGAGGGCCGGAAGACTTCGTAGTCCCCGCCGGGGTAGACCAGCAGCGCTGCTCCGGAAGCCAGTGCCAATTGCGCGTTTTCGTGATTGGCGGCCACGGTGCCGAACTTGCGCAGCCAGCCCAGCGGCGGAGCCGAGACGACGAGATTGTGCGCCAACTGGTAGAACGGCCGCTCCACGCCGAAGTAGGAGCAGAACGCGAGCGTGAACACGAACGTGTCGGGTGGCACGTTGCCGCCACTGTGGTTGCCGACCAGCAGTACGGGGCCCTCGGCGGGAATTCGGTCCAATCCCGCGACGTCTGCCCGGAAGTACAACGACGCCAGCAGCCAAGTCGCCGGCAGCTGGTCGCGGATGTAGTCGGGGTCGCGCTGGTCGAGGTCGGCTTTGGGAACCCGAGACACGACTTGCTTACGAGTCCACTCCAAGACATCGCCGACGGTGGCCATACCCGTCTTTATACCCCCGTGTACATGAGCGTCAAACGCGGTAGACGCGGGCGGCGTTGTGGTGCGCAATCAGATCGACCACCCTGATCGCATCGGCTTCGCTCCAGTCGCCGGCTTCGACAAAGCCACCCAGCGCACGGTGAATACCGTTGCGCCACAAGGCCGCACCCAGGTAGTGCAGTTCCGCGGGACCGAACCCGTCCGACGAGTAGACGATCTTGCGGAACGGCGCCATCTCCAACAGCCTGGCGATGAACGCGGGAGCCCGGGCGCCCAGATAATTCACGCTCAAGCCGCCGTCGAGGTAGACCTTGTTGAACGCCTGCGCCAGGTAGCCGGCTTCGCGTTCGTAGGGATAGCAGTGCAGCAACACGATCGGGGTGTCACCGGACTGGCGCAGAAAGTCGAGCAGATACAGCGGATTGGCCTTGTGCAGATCGCAGTCCCGGTCACCGAAGCCGACGTGGAACTGCAGCGGCTTGCCCAGCCGCAACGCCTGGTGCAAGCCGAATCGCAGCAGCACCCGATCAGACAACCGCACCCCACCGCGATCCCGCCACCGGCCCGCGGCCTCGGCGACCTGCGCCGCGGACGGCTCGGTCAGATCGCCGTCGAATCCTCCCCGATAGGCCAGGATGGACTTCGTGCCGACCGCTGTGGCTGCGCGCCCGCGCAGGATCTCCTCGAACGCCGACGCGTAGTCGCCGCGCGCCTGCGCGGCCTGCTCGGCGACCTGCTCGAGGCGGACGACCTCATGGCAACGGCCGCCGGACAATTCGGCCATATCCGCCAGGCCGGCGGTATCGCCGTCGATACCGGTGTCCACCAGCCAGTCGGTCACGCCGGCGGCCGGCAGAAAAAGACGGGCCACCTCGGCCTCGCCGAGTCGCCTGCGGTGTTCCCAATATGCTTGGGGGTCAGCGTGTCTGGGCAGTCCCAGCAGCGGACTGCAGTGGTTGCGCACGGCGAAGCCGAGTTGCGATTCGAAACCCGAGTCGGCAATGGGATCGGTATTGGCCTCGTTGAGGGCGTTCTCGAATCGAGACCGGTCCCCCGCCGTCATCCAGCACCCGTGCACGTGCTGATCGATCAACGCCACCTCGTCGATGTGGCGCGCCAGATCGGTCACAGGGTCCAGGCCATCCGGAACTTGTCGGCCAGTTGCCCGGGTTCGAGCTCGCCGTAGCGCACCTGCTCCTGATGCCGTACCGCGACGACCATGTCGACCGCCGCATCGCCGAGGATATTCCGGAGAAGCCGCGAATTATTCAGTGCGGCAATCGCTTCAACCTGGGCTTCAGCGAGGCGCACGACCCCGGCGCGGTCGCGGTCCGCCTCGGACAGCTTGTCCGGATCTATCGTCGTCTCCGGTGGTAATGCCAGGTCGTGCGCGATGCCGTCCAGGGCCAGACCGAGGATCGCCGCGGACGCAAGGTACGGATTCGCCGAGGGGTCAACGATTCTCACTTCGACATGGCCGCCATACGGACTGCCGGGGCCGCCCTTGACGACTCGCACCGCCGCCTCCCGGTTCTCCGTGCCCCAGCACGCATAGACCCCGGCCCAGTTGGTAGGCTGCATCCGCAGCCCGGACACGACCGATCCGCACAGCACTCCCTGGGCTTCGGGCAGTCCGCGTATTACCCCCGCTACCGCGCTCTCCCCCGCTGCGGTCATGCCCGCCACGCCAGTTCCGTCGTAAAACAGGGGACCTTTCGGGTCCCCTGCTGATCTGGTCAATGAGAAGTGCTGGTGTGCACCCGATCCCACGCTCCCGGCGAACGGCGCCGGCGACAGGCTGACGCGCAGCCCGTGCCGGCGGGCGGCCCGGCCGATGATGACCCGGGTCAACGCGAGCTGGTCGGCGGCGGCTACCGGTGGCAGCGGCGACAATGAGATTTCAAACTGGTTGGCCGCGTACTCGGGATGAAACTGCTCGATCCCGACGCCGGCTGTCGCGGCCCCGACGTTGACATCGCGAACGAACGCTTCGTGGTCGAGCACTCCGACCAGCCCGTACTGTGTCCACAGTGTCGAGGGCAGCCGTGCACCGTCGGGCTCTACCAGCAGGAACTCGATTTCGTGGCCGACCAGCGCGTCAATGCCGGCTGCGGTGAGGGCGGTTTCGATCCGGCCCAGCGTCCCGCGACTGCACGCGGGTACGGGTGTGCCATCCTGCTCGAAGAACGAGGCGGGCGCCCACGCCAACCCGTCACCGATGATGCGCAACGCTGACAGGTCGATGCGCAGCCGCTCGTCGCCGACTACGCCGGCGACATCGGCGATGCCGGTCTGGTCGATGAGGAAGGCGTGCCACGACGGACTGGCGCCCAGGCCCGGGTCGGCGAACGTGTTGGTACGGCGGATCGGCACCGTCTTGGCCAGGGTGAGCCCGGCGGGGTTGACGACCGTGCCGATGACGGTGTCGACGCCCTCGGCCTCCAGTTGGGCGATCGCCGCGGCGGCAAGCGGCGTGGCGTTCACGGTTGCCGCCCGGATGCGTTCAGGCGCGGCTGGGCAGGGTCAGCTTGCAGGCCTGGCCGATATCGAGGGTCCGCAGCATCCGACCCATGCCGACCCACAGCGCGCAGGACATGGCCAGGTCGGCGAGCAGCTCCTCGGAGAAGTGCTCGTTGCAGCGGCTCCAGAAGTCGTCGTCGTCGCGCAGCTTGGTGTGCTCGGTGGCGAAGCGGTGGGCGAATTCGGCGGCCAGGCGCTCCTGTTCGCTGTAGCCCGGCCAGGTGCGCCACTCCGGCGCGTGCTCGTAGAGTTCCTCGTCGACACCGGCGGCGGGCCCGTCGGCGTCGCGGGTGTTGACGCAGACAACGCATTCGTTGTCGTGGGCGATGACCGCGCGGGCCAGCTCACGGGTGCGCATCGGCAGCCGGTTCTTGGTGTAGACCGCCTGGCTGAAGTTGGCGATCGCGCCACCGAGGTCGGGCGATTTGGTGGCCCAGCTGTAGACGTCGTCGTCGGCGAAGGTTCCGATTCGGCTCATGGCGTGATGGTACGCCTGGGCCGCAGCCGGGCCGTGGTCGGTTCGTCGTCGTGCCAATCACGTTGGGCCAGAACGCGATGCGCGATGCGCTGCAGGGCGGCTTCCACCTCCCCGCGGTCCGGACGCCCTTCGAAGCTGGGCGACCGGGACAGTTTGTCGACGATCCAGGCCAGCAGCAGCGAGTACACGTAGTCGACCTGTTGGCCGCCGGTCGCGGTCAGCCACAT
Organism: Mycobacterium sp.; assembly: GCF_035499775.1. Lineage (GTDB taxonomy): Bacteria > Actinomycetota > Actinomycetes > Mycobacteriales > Mycobacteriaceae > Mycobacterium. The sequence goes on from NZ_DATJYB010000551.1 coordinate 27,190, forward strand.
CTGGTCGCCGTCGCGTTGCACAAAGCCGGTGGCGACCAGCCGGCCGAACGTGGGTTCCAAGACTTCGAAAGGCAGCCGTTGGTTCTCGGCGATGTCGGTGAGCCGTGCCGTCCCGTACATCTGCCCGTACCGGTAGATGCGCATGACGCCCCACAGCCCGGCGACGTCGAGCCGGCAATCGGGCCGCATCGCGATGCTGCGCAGCCGCACCCCGGGCTCGCCGCGCAACATGCGGGCGATCGCGTTCTCCAGCATCCGTTCCGGCGTCTCGGGGTTCGGCATCCCGAACGCATCGCCGAGATCGACCGCGCTGTTGTGGATCTCCCGCAACGGCACCTCGCGCAGGAATAGCGCCAGGACGAATCCGACCGCGGCGACCGGTGCCGCGCAGAGGAACACCTGGGTGAGCGACTCCGAGTAGGCCGCGACGATCGGTGCGGCGACGTTGTGCGGCTGTCGGTGCAGGGCCGCCGGAGAACTGACCGCGGCGGGCGGTACGCCGCCGGCCGCCAGCGCGGCGCCGATCCGGTGGTTGAGGAAGTTGACGAACAGTGAGCCGAAGATCGCGGCACCGAACGAGCTGCCGATCGTGCGGAAGAACGTCACGCCCGAGGTGGCCACCCCGAGGTCCTCGAAATTCGACGTGTTCTGCACGATGAGGACCAGCACCTGCATGGACAGCCCGATACCGGCGCCGAGGATGACCAGGTAGAGCGACTGCATCAGCGCCGACGTCGATACGTCCATGGTCGACATCAGCAAGAATGCGACGCACATCAGCGCGGTGCCGGCGACCGGGAAGATCTTGTAGCGGCCGGTCCGGCCGACCAGGGTGCCGCTTCCGGTCGAGGTGATCAGCATGCCGATCACCATCGGCAGCGTGCGCAGACCCGACGTGGTCGCCGAAACGCCGTCCACGTACTGCATGTAGGTCGGCAGGAAGGTCATCGCGCCCAGCATCGCGAACCCGACCACGAAGGACAGCACGCAGCAGACGGTGAACACCGGACTGGCGAACAGCCGGATCGGCAGGATCGGTTCGGGGACGCGGTTCTCCGCCCAGACGAACGCGGCCAGCGCCACCGCCGCGCCGGCGAACAAGCCGATGATCGTCGTCGAGCCCCACGGGTAGCGGGTGCCGCCCCAGCTGGTGGCCAGGGTCAGGCCGGTGGCGCCCAGTCCGACGAAGACGATCCCGGCGTAGTCGATGACCGGCTTGGTCGACGACACCAGGTCCGGGATGGCGGCCGCGGCGACGAGGAAGACCACCACCGAGACCGGCACGTTCACCCAAAACGCCCACCGCCAGGTCAGATAGTCGGTGAAGTAGCCGCCCAACAACGGGCCGATGACCGTGGTGACGCCGAAAACCGCGCCTAATATGCCCTGGTAGCGGCCTCGTTCCCGGAGCGGGACGACCTCACCGATCAGCGCGCTGGCGGTGACGGTGATCCCGCCGCCACCGATGCCCTGCAGTGCCCGGGCGCCGACCAGCATCGCCATCGACGTCGACAGCCCGCACAGCACCGACCCGATGACGAAGAACACCACGGCAGCCTGAAACACCCGTTTGCGGCCGAACGTGTCGCCCAGCTTGCCTACCAGGGCGGTGACGATCGTGGACGCCAGCAGATAGCTGGTGACCACCCAGGATTGATGCCCGGCGTCGCCCAGGTTGGCGACGATGGTCGGCAGCGCGGTCGCCACGATGGTCTGGTCCAGCGCCGCGAGCAGCATGCCGAGCACAATCGCCAGGAAGATGAAGTTGCGCCGTTGCGGACTGATCAGCGCGCTGCTGGGTGCGTAATCCGCCTGTTCGGTCACCACCGCCCCTGGTGCATTCGGGCTCGTCATACCTGCCTTCCCGTCGGCGTCCGATGCTGGGGAGTACCCAGTAACTCGTCGCCGGGGGTGAGCGGAACGCCCTTACGCGGTGCCGGCTAGCTCGGCGGACGGGAGACGCATTGGGCCGAGTACAGTTCCTCGCCCAGCTTTTCCATCAACTCCAGCTGTGTCTCCAGGTAGTCGACGTGTATTTCCTCGTCGGCGACGATCTTCTCCAGCAAGACCGCGCTGGTGGAGTCCTGCTTCTCCCGGCACATGATGATCCCCGGCTTGAGCCGGTTCAGCACGTCGTACTCGATCGCCAGGTCGGCCTCGAACTGTTCGCGCAGCGTCTGGCCGATGCGCAGGGAGAAGAGGCGCTGGTAGTTCGGCAAGCCGTCCAGCAACAAAATGCGATCGGTGATCTCCTCGGCGTGCCGCATCTCGTCGAAGGACTCGGCGCGGGTGTGCTCGGCCAACTCGGTGAAACCCCAGTTGTCTTGCATCTTGGAGTGCAGGAAATATTGGTTGATGGCGGTGAGCTCGCTGGTCAACTGTTCGTTGAGCAGACGCAATACATCCGGATCACCTTGCATGACCACTCCTAGGCTGTGCGGGCTGTCAATATCGAACCGCGGCTGATGGGCTGGGCTGGAGCACCATCGCGCCGGACTGAAGCCGCCGGCGTGCCGGATTCAAATCTAGTCCAGCAAGGGTGGGTCGGCGTGTTCTTTCATCCACCGTCGGCGCGTCACGCGCAGGACAAGATTCGATCGCGGGGTCGTTACTTAGGTTAGACTCCACTAACCTAGTTAGGTTAGACTCCACTAATATGCGGCCTGTTCCGTTCGGCACCTTCGCTCAGGGGTTTTGATGTACGTCTGCCTGTGTGTCGGGGCCACCAACCACACCGTGTCCGAGTGTGTGGCGCGTGGCGCGTCGACGTCCAGAGAGGTCGCCGCGGCATGCGGGGCCGGGGCGGACTGTGGGCGGTGCCGTCGTACGCTGCGGGCGATCATCGCCGCCGCGACGCAGCTCGAGCAAGCGGTCCCGGCCGGCTAGATCAGCTGGCGCGGTCTTTGTTGAAATCCGCCAGCGCGGCGGCATTTGCCTGAGCGCCCATCAACTCGGCGAAGTGAGCGTTTTCCCGCGCGGTCGCCGCCAGGATCTCCGGGCGGACCGGTTCGAGCATCGTGTGCTTGACCGCCATCAGGCTGGGAATCGGCCGGGCGGCAAGGATTTCGGCGTGCCGACGGGCCTCGGGCAGCAACTCGTCCGGCTCGCAGACCCGCCACACCAGACCGATCCGTAACGCCTCGGCGGCGTCGACCCATTCGGAGGACATCAGCAACCATGCGGCGTTCTGCCGGCCCACCAGTTGCGGCAGCAGATACGACGAGGCCGCTTCGGGAGCCACGCCCAGGCTGGTGAACGGGCACTTCAGGCGCGCCGTCGACGACATGAACGCCAGATCGGCGTAGCCGAGGATGGTGGCGCCGATTCCCACCCCGACGCCGTTGACCGCGCAGATCAGCGGCTTGGGGAAGTTGCTGAGCGCGTCGATCAGGCCGGGGAAGCCGTACTTGCCCGGGGTGAAGTCCGGGTCGGTGATGCGTGCCTGCATCTCGGTGAGATCGGTGCCGGCGGAAAAGCCGCGGCCGGTGCCGGTCAGCAGCACCACGGCGACATCCGGGTCGTCGGCGGCATCCAGCAGCGCCTGCGCGGTGGCGTCGTAGAGGGCTTCGTTGAAGGCGTTCAGCGCCTCGGGCCGGTTCAGCGTCAGGGTGCGTACCCGGTTCTGGTCGTCGATCTGCAGCATCACGAGTTGCCAACCTATCACCGGCGAGAAGACGCAAAAGCACCCGTTTCGTGCCGAAATGAGGTGCTTTTGCGTCTGCTCGCCGTCGCGTGAGATAGGAAAAGGTATGTCGCAATATCTGAAGGACAAGGTCGTCATCGTGACCGGCGCGGGCAGCGGCTTCGGAAAGCTGATTTCCGAGAAGTGCGCCGCCGGGGGCGCGAAGGTGGTCGGCGTCGACGTCAACACTGAAAGCCTGAACGAGGTTTTTGACGGCATCCGGGCCGCCGGCTTCGAAGGCACCGCCCACGTCGCCGATGTCACCGACATGGACCAGGTCAAAGCGGCGGCCCAACACGCCGTCGACGCCTACGGCGCAATCGACGTGATCGTCAACAACGCGGGAGTGATGCCGCTGGCATTCTTCGCCGACCACGAACGCGCCTGGGACAAATGGCACAGGGCGATCGACATCAACATCAAGGGCGTCGTCAACGGCATCTCGGCCGTCTACGACACGATGATCGCGCAGGGCCGAGGCCAGGTCATCAACATTTCGTCCATCTACGGCAACGCCGGCACCGAGGGCTCCGGCGTGTACAGCGCGACCAAGGCGGCGGTCGATGTGCTCTCGGATTCGTTACGGCTCGAGACGCATGGCCGGATCAAGGTCACCACGATCAAGCCAACCGGCGTCCTCGGGACCAATCTTGCCGCCGGCGTCGTCAACGAAGCGGCGGTCATCGGCATCGTCGGGCAGCACGCCGCTCAGTTCATGGAGAATGTCGCCAACTTACAAAACGGCGACCTTCGACCCGAGCAGCTGGACGTGAACTCGATGGGGTACTGGCTGATCACCCCCGACGACCTGGCCAACGCGGTGGTCCACGTCATCGACCAACCCTGGGGAATCAACATCAGCGACGTCACGGTACGGGCCAGCGGCGAGAATTACGTCTACTGACAGCCGCTCGGCGCTCTCAGCCGTTGCTGTACACGCGGGTCGGAGCGATCAACACCACGCCGCGGCGCTCCTTGGCCATGACCCGGTCGTACTCGTCCCAGTCGTCATGGGTGCCGCCCGCCGCGATGAACACCTCGCGCAGCAGCAGCCGCAACTGGTCGGCGTCAGCCAGCCACGGCTGCGCGTCATCCGGGCCGGCCAGCTCGGCGCGGCCCTCGACGGTCGCCCACATCCAGCCTTGCTTGAATGTGACGGCCAGCTGCGGCCGCGCCCGCAGATTCGCCAGCTTGACCTTGCCGTACGTGGTGAACGCCAGGGCCGGCTCGCCACTGGCCGGGTGCGGCAACAGGCCCACGTTGACCAGCGAAGCCTGTACGGTCCCGTCCGCGCGAACGGTGGAAACCACCGCCAGGCCGCTCTCCCCTGCCGCCAGCGCAACCGCCTCGTCGAGCGTCGTCATGTGTGGCTCCCTTCGAACGGCGTTTTGAATATGTATCTGCTGGTCGGCACCGTGTCGATGTTCTCGTTGGCGCCGAATGCAGTTGTGCTGGCGACCATCCGGCCCACCCGGTGCTGCAGGTCCGCATCGTCGGCCGCGCCGAAGAAAGCCTTCAGGTCGGTGATCGCCTCCGCGGGGAACAACTCCTCGACGATGCCCGCGATTCCCGGGGCGTCCGGTGTGAGGGCCCGTACCACCCAGTTCTGGGTGTAACCGAAGGTCGACTGTGTCTCGATGGCCACCGGTGTGTGGTCGTGCTGCCAGCGCGCCAGCCAGGTGTCCAGGTCCAGGCCGGCGGGCCGGCGCAGCAGCGCGATGTTGGCCAAACCCGTTGTACGCGAGCCTAATTCCGCTACCGGTCCAGGCATCGGGACCGACTCGGTGACCAGGTAGGCGGCCAGCTGTTCGCACTCGGCGGCCAGCAGGTCCAGGGCCGCCTTCGCCTGTTCGCCATAGCACTGCTGAGTCCACAGGCTCACCACCGCGGCCACCGGCGGGTCCAGCGTGGTCAGCGTCATCAGCGAATGGCGCACCGCGTCGTCGCGGACATTGACGGCCAGCCCGGGAAGGCCCAGGCCGATCAATTCCTCGGCGACCGGACCCCGTTGCCGGGCGCACCAGTCGTCGTCCGCCTCGGCCCGCCGCAGCACGGCGATTACCTTCTCCATAGGGCGAACTTACGAGAGGGCTGACGGTTGAGCGCATCCTGGGTCGAGCATGCGATCTGGTGGCAGGTCTATCCGCTGGGCTTCGTCGGCGCCTTTCCCGCAGATCAGCCGCCAGACGCCGGAGAACACCGGTTGCGGCGGCTGGCCGGTTGGTTGGATCACGCCATCGAATTGGGGGCGTCGGGGATTGCGCTGGGCCCGGTTTTCGCTTCCCGCACCCATGGTTACGACACCACCGACCACTACCGCATCGATCCGCGCCTGGGTGGTGAGGCCGATTTCGACTATCTGGTCGCCGAGGCGCGTGGTCGCGGCCTGCGGGTCCTCCTCGACGGCGTGTTCAACCACGTCGGTGTGGACTTCCCGCGCTATCGCGAGGCGCCGCACAGCGACGCATCGGCTCGCTGGTTTCGCGGACGCCCGGGCCGATTCCACACTTTCGAAGGCCACTCCGAGCTCGTCACCCTCAACCACGACAACGCCGAGGTTGTCGACTACACCGTCGACGTCATGTCGCACTGGTTGGGACGCGGCGCCGACGGCTGGCGTCTTGATGCGGCTTACGCTGTGCCGCAGTCATTTTGGGCATCCGTACTGCCGAAGGTGCGGCAGCTGCATCCCGACGCGTGGTTCGTCGGCGAGCTCATCCACGGCGATTACGCCGCGGTGGTCGACGCTGCCGGGTTCGACTCGGCCACCCAGTACGAGCTGTGGAAGGCGATCTGGAGCAGCCTCAACGACGGCAACTTCTTCGAACTGGACTGGGGCCTGCAGCGGCACAACGAGTTTCTGGCCAGATTCGCCCCGCTGACCTTTATCGGCAACCACGATGTCACCAGGATCGCCAGCCGCCTGGAGCGCCCCGAGCATCTGGCCCATGCGCTGGTGATCCTGTTGACGGTCGGCGGAGTGCCCAGTGTGTACGCCGGCGATGAGCTCGGGTTCCGCGGTGTCAAAGAAGAGCGGTACGGCGGAGACGACGCGGTGCGCCCGCAATTCGGCTCTCCCCCAATGCAACTGGATGAATCGGGCGCCCAGGTGTGGGCGTTGCACCAGTATCTGGTCGGGTTGCGTCGTCGGCACCCATGGCTGCATTCGGCGTCGACCACCGCCGTGCGGTTGGACAACCATCACTACGTCTATCGGACCAGCCGTGGCGAGGACGCGCTGCTGGTCGCGCTGAACATCGACGACGACCCGATGCAGCTGGACCTGGGCGAGCGGGCGCACGTGCTGGCCGGGTCTGCGGCGCCGCCGCAGGAGATCGTCGACGCGGTGGTCGTCGAGCCGCACGGCTGGCGGATTCTGGCGCCTGTCTAGCGCTTGAGTTGCGCCAGCGTCACCGGATCGTGCTCACCCCGGTAGTACCTGGTGAGCAGGGCGAGGAAGTCCTCGTTCTGCTCGGTGGCGCAGGCGAACAGCGTCATCGACGAGCACAGCTTCAGATCGTCGGGCGAGCCGAAGATTTCCCCGATCGAGCGGCCCTGCACCTGGTTGACCAGCCGGGCGCACTCATGCAGTCGCGGCCCGAGCAGGTCATGGTCGAGATACGCCCGGGCCTCGTCGAGCGAGGCGATGCCGTAACGGGCCGCCATCGGACTGCTGCCCAGCCCGCGCAGTTGCGGGAACACGAACCACATCCAGTGACTCAGCTTTCGCCCGGCACGCAACTCGTCGACAACGGTGCCGTACATGGGAGCCTGCGCATCGACAAAACGCGTCAGGTCGAAGGGGTCGCTTGGCGGTTCCATACATCCACGGTTGCACACTGTTTAGACGACGCAGGTCAGCGCTGGTAGGGACGGGAAGTAGGCGGGAAGTGATGGCGGTCAAGCGACAGGTGCCCCGGGTCCACGATCTGGCGCCGTTGATCCAATTCAAACGACCGGAGTTCAACCGCACCAAGCGTCGTCTCGACGCCGCGCTGACCATCTACGACTTGCGGCGCATCGCCAAACGGCGCACTCCCAAGGCGGCGTTCGACTACACCGACGGCGCGGCCGAGGACGAACTGTCCATCGACCGCGCCCGGCAAGCCTTCCGTGACATCGAGTTTCACCCGACGATCCTGCGCGACGTCACGAACGTGTGCACCGGGTGGTACGTCCTGGGCCAACCGGTCGCCTGGCCGTTCGGCATCGCACCGACCGGGTTTACCCGATTGATGCACACCGAAGGCGAGATCGCCGGCGCGCGGGCCGCTGCGGCGGCCGGGATTCCGTTCTCGATGTCCACCCTGGCCACCTGTGCGATCGAAGACGTGGTGACCGCGGTTCCGCAGGGCCGCAAATGGTTTCAGCTCTACATGTGGAAGGACCGTGACCGCTCGATGGCGTTGGTCAAGCGAGCCGCCGATGCGGGGTTCGACACCCTGCTGGTGACCGTCGACGTTCCGGTCGCCGGCGCGCGGTTGCGCGATGTCCGCAACGGGATGTCGATCCCGCCCGCGTTGACGCTTCGAACCGTGCTCGACGCGCTGCCGCACCCGCACTGGTGGTACGACCTGCTCACCACCGAGCCGTTGTCGTTCGCGTCGTTGGACCGCTGGTCAGGCACCGTCGGCGAGTACCTCAACACCATGTTCGACCCCAGCGTCACCTTCGACGACCTGGCCTGGATCAAGGCGCAGTGGCCAGGCAAGCTCGTGGTGAAGGGGATCCAGACACTCGACGACGCCCGCGCCGTCGTCGATCGCTGCGTCGACGGCCTGGTGTTGTCCAATCACGGTGGCCGTCAACTTGACCGGGCACCGGTGCCGTTCCACCTGTTGCCGTCGGTCGCGCGCGAACTGGGCAAGGACACCGAGATCCTGATGGACACCGGCATCATGTCGGGTGCCGATATCGTCGCCGCGATCGCGCTGGGCGCCAGGTGCACGCTGGTCGGGCGCGCTTACCTGTACGGACTGATGGCCGGCGGCGAGGCCGGCGTCCGACGCGCGATCGAAATCCTGCAGAGCGGCGTCAGCCGGACCATGGCGCTACTGGGCGTCAACTGCCTCGAGGAGCTTTCTCCCAAGCACGTCACGCAACTACGACGGTTGGCGCCCCAGTAGCTTCGGCCAGGGTCAGCGAGCAACAGCGGAAAGAATTCCGCGCTCGATCTCTGCCGGGTTGGGCGCGGGCGCCATCTGCTGGCAGTCGCAGGTCAGGCTGGAGAACGGGTTCGGCTCGGTGCCGGACGGGTTCGGCTCGGCGCCGGCCGGTGCGGCACCAACTAACGAGCTGAAGACGATGGCTGCGCCGACAACGAATTTCGCGATCATTTGAGTGCCCCTTCCAGGCTTTGTCACTACATACGAGTGGTGGTTACTCGGTTGGACGGTCGAGATGCTCATTTGGTTCGCTCCGATCCGTTCTCACTGTGTAACCGGCTAAGATGGTTACAAATATTGCACGAAACCATGAAACCTGTCAAGGTGGTTACATGGAGTTCAAGTACGGAGGTGGCAGGCGCTGCCTGGACTTCGCCGGCACGCTTAGGCACCGCAGCAGTTCAGAGACCGAAGAGCTGCTCACCAGCCCGCAGCGGCTGTCGGACTGGGCAGTTCAGGGCGGCCTGGTGGACACGGCGATTGAGCTCACCGACGACGACGTGGCGGCGGCGATCGCGCTGCGCGAGGCCATGTACCGGATCGTCTCCGCCCGGCTCGGGGGCAGTCGGCCCGACGTGGCCGACGTCGACCTGGTCAACGAGCATGCGTCTGCGCCGCAGCTGACGCCGCGATTGCACCCGGATGGATCGGTCGGCCGCGAGGGCACGGCAGCACAACTGCTCGCACGGTTGGCCGCCGATCTGCTCGACCTACTCGCCGGACCCGACATCGACAAGGTCAAGCGGTGCTCTCACGCGGGTTGCACGCGCCTCTACATCGACGCGTCGCGGGCCCAGAACCGGCATTGGTGCGGCATGAGCACCTGCGGCAACCGAGCCAAGGTCCAGGCCTTCCGGGCCCGCCAGCGCGCCGCCGCCGCGCGGCCCTGACGTCGAGCGTCACGGCACTGTGGCGCAGAGTGTCCAGCGTCACGTCGGTGTGACGCTCTCGGCGAAACGGCGTCGGGAACAAACCACAGTCGCCCAGGGTTGAGCGCAACAGACTTAACCTTTGGAGGACTAATGGCTCTATCCAAGTCAGTGCCGGTGTTGTTCGTCACCGACACGATCGTTTTGCCGGGCATGGTGGTGCCCATCGCCCTGGACGACGCCGCCCGCGCGGCGATCGACGCCGCGCAGGCGAGTGAATCGGGGCAGCTGCTGATCGCCCCCCGGCTGGAAGACCGCTACCCGTCGCACGGTGTGATCGCGAAGATCTTGCAGGTCGGACGCATCGCCGGCGGTGGCACCGCCGCCGTGGTGCGCGGTGAGCGCCGGGCGCATATCGGTGCGGGCGCCAGCGGACCAGGCGCCGCCCTATGGGTCGAGGTGACCGAGATCCCCGACCAGGAGGCGACCGACGAGATCAAGGCGCTGGCCGCCGAGTACAAGAAACTGCTGCTGGCGATGCTGCAACGGCGCGAGGCCTGGCAGATCGTCGACTACGTCAACAGTCTGACCGATCCGTCGGCGCTGGCCGACACGTCGGGCTACGCGTCCTACCTGACCAACGTGGAGAAGCGGTTACTGCTGGAGACCGCGGATGTCGCCGAGCGGTTGCGCATCCTGATCGACTGGACCGGTTCGCATCTGGCTGAGGTCGAGGTCAACGAGAAGATCGCCGAGGACGTGCGCGAAGGCATGGAGAAGACGCAGAAGGAGTTCCTGCTGCGTCAGCAACTGGCCGCCATCCGCAAGGAGCTGGGCGAAGGCGAACCTGACGGGTCCGACGACTACCGGGCCCGCGTGGAGGCCGCCGACCTGCCCGAGAAGGTGCGCGAGGCCGCGCTGCGCGAGGTCGGCAAGCTGGAACGCGCCAGCGACCAGAGCCCGGAAAGCGGCTGGATCCGCACCTGGCTGGACACCGTGCTCGGCCTGCCCTGGAACGTCCGGACCGAGGACTCGACCGACCTCACGGCGGCGCGGGAGATCCTGGACGCCGACCACCACGGGCTGGACGACGTCAAGGACCGCATCGTCGAATACCTGGCCGTGCGTACCCGTCGCGCGCAGCGTGGGCTGCAGATCGTCGGCGGCCGCGGCTCCGGCGCGGTGATGGTGCTGGCCGGGCCCCCAGGCGTCGGCAAGACGTCGCTGGGTGAGAGCGTGGCGCGGGCGCTGGGCCGCAAGTTCGTGCGGGTGGCGCTGGGCGGCGTGCGCGACGAGGCCGAGATCCGGGGCCACCGGCGCACCTACGTCGGCGCGCTGCCGGGCCGCATCGTGCGCGCGATCGGCGAGGCGGGATCGATGAATCCCGTTGTGCTGCTGGACGAAATCGACAAGGTGGGCTCCGACTACCGGGGCGACCCGAGCGCGGCGCTGCTGGAGGTGCTGGACCCGGCGCAGAACCACACGTTCCGCGACCACTACCTGGATCTGGATCTGGACCTGTCCGATGTCGTGTTCCTGGCCACTGCCAACGTGATCGAGAACATCCCGTCGGCGTTGCTGGACCGCATGGAGCTGGTGCAGATCGACGGCTACACCGAAGACGATAAGGTCGCCATCGCCCGCGACTACCTGCTGCCCCGGCAGCGCGAGCGCGCGGCGCTGAACGACGACGAGGTCACCGTTACCGACGCGGCGCTGCGCAAGATCGCCGCCGACTACACCCGTGAGCCCGGTGTGCGGCAGTTCGAGCGGCTGCTGGCCAAGGCGCTGCGCAAGGTGACGACCAAGCTGGCCGAGAACAGTGAGTCGATCACGGTCGACGAGCCCGATCTGGTCGGTTACCTTGGCCGGCCACGGTTTACGCCCGAGTCGGCGGAACGCACCGCGGTGCCTGGCGTGGCGACCGGCCTGGCCGTCACCGGCCTGGGCGGCGATGTGCTCTACATCGAAGCCGGGGCCACCGACGGCGAGCCGGGGTTGCAGTTGACCGGTCAGTTGGGCGACGTGATGAAGGAGTCGGCGCAGATCGCGCTGTCCTATGTGCGTTCGCACGCCGCGGAGCTGGGTGTCGACCCCAAGACACTGGACCGGCGCATCCACGTGCACGTGCCCGCGGGCGCGGTGCCCAAGGACGGCCCGTCGGCCGGTGTGACGATGGTGACCGCGCTGGTGTCGATGGCCACCGGTCGTCAGGTGCGCTCCGACGTCGGGATGACCGGCGAGGTCACG
>NZ_DATJYB010000552.1:0-4584 GCF_035499775.1 Mycobacterium sp.
CGGCGTATCACCGCTGGCGCCCAACGACACCGGCGACCACGACACCTCCAGCAAGCCCCCGCCAGACCGAGGGGCCGCCGCCGACAACGCCCCCGCCGAAATGGGACGAACCACCAACTCCCGCACCGACAACACCGGCAAACCCGCCCCGTCAGCCAACTCCACCGACACCGCACCCGTGCCCACCGGCGCTATCCGAACCCGAACCCGCGACGCCCCCACCGCATGCAAACACACCCCCTGCCACGAAAACGGCAACATCGTCGCATCCTGCTCGGCGGCCACTCCCATCGCGTGCAGCGCCGCGTCGACCAGTACCGGATGGATGCCGAAATGGCTCTCTCCGCCGACCTGTGGGACAGCGACTTCGGCGAACACCTCAGCTCCGCGCCGCCACATGGCCCGCAACCCTTGAAACGCCGGACCGTACTCGTATCCCCGCCCGGCCAGCCGCTCGTAGACGTCGGCGACATCCACCGACGTCGCTCCCACCGGCGGCCATACCGACAAATCCGCGACCGGCTCGACGACCCCGGCGCTCAACGCTCCTTCGGCATGCAACACCCATTCCGAACCGGGTTGAGCTCCAACTGAATACACTGACATGGCACGTCGCCCGGACGCCTCCGGCGCGCCGATCACCACCTGTATCTGAATGCCATCGGCGGCCGGCAGCAGCAGCGGCGCTGACAGCGTCAGCTCCTCCACCACCGAACAGCCGACCTCATCGCCGGCCCGCAACGCCAACTCCACGAATCCGGCCCCGGGGAACAGCACCACCCCGGCCACCGCGTGATCGGCCAACCAGGGCTGAGCGGCCAGCGACAGCCGGCCGGTCAACACCAGCCCACCCGAATCCGGGCGCTGCACCACCGCGCCCAGCAGCCCGTGCTCAGCTCCCGCCACTCCCAAACCGGCCAGGTCGGCACCGCCGATGCCGAATACCGGCAGCCAAAACCGCTGCCGCTGAAAGGCATACGTCGGTACCTCGACCCGTTGGGGCGCCCGATCGGCGAACGCGGCCCGCCAGTCCACCGCCACGCCCGCGACGTGGGCCTGAGCCGCGGACAGCCAAAATCGTTCCAGCCCACCATCGTCGCGGCCCAGTGACGGAATGATGGTGGCAAGATCCAACGTCTGTTCGATACCGGCGATCAGCACCGGATGGGGGCTGGATTCGATGAACACCTGATAGCCGTCGTCATGCGCGCAGCGGACCGCGCGCTCGAATTCGACGGTGCGCCGGATGCTCTGGTACCAGTACTCGGCGTTCAAGCCGGCGGTGTCCATGAGTTCGCCGGTCACCGTGGAGAAGAACGCGATCGGCGAAGACTGGGGCTCGATGCCGGCCAGCGCTTCGGCGAGCGGCTCACGGATGGCATCCACCTGCACCGAATGCGAGGCGTAGTCGACGTCGATCCTGCGGGCGCGCACGTTCTCGGCTTCACAACGCAGGATTAGCTCGTCGAGCGCATCCACTGCGCCGGAAACCGCGACTGCCGAAACACTGTTGACGGCAGCGATACTCAGCCGGTCGCCCCACGCAGCAACCAAGTCCTGCGCTTGTGCCAGCCCACAGGCCAGCGATGCCATGCCGCCCGCACCCGACAACTGCACCAGCAACCGGCTCCGTAACGCCACCACGCGGGCGGCGTCGTCCAGCGACAACCCGCCCGCCACATAGGCTGCCGCGATCTCGCCTTGTGAATGGCCGATCACCGCATCGGGCAGCACGCCCAGCGAGCGCCACAGTTCGGCCAGCGACACCATCACCGCCCACAGAACCGGCTGCACCACGTCCACCCGATCCAGGCCCGGCGCACCGGGCACACCGCGGATGACGTCGATCAGGGACCATTGCACGTGTTGGCCGAGTGCCTTGTCGCACCGGTGCATATGGTCGGCGAATACCGCAGAGGCGTCGAGCAACTCGGCTCCCATGCCGACCCATTGCGAGCCTTGGCCGGGAAATACGAACACCGTCCTGCCCACCGGTTGGGCTCGCCCCGCCACCACGCTCGCGCCCGGCTCACCGCCGGCCAAACCGGCCAAACCCGAAATCAGTTGGTCGCGGTCAGCGCCGACGACCACGGCCCGGTGCTCGAACGTCGAGCGTGTCGAAACCAGCGACCACCCCACATCGGCCACAGCAAGATCCCGATGCGCACCCACATGCGCCAACAGCCGCTGCGCCTGAGCCGTCAACGCCTCCGCTGAGCGGGCCGACAACACCCACGGAACAACCGCATTGCCGGTATCGCCCTCCGGGAGAACGCTTTCCGGCGTCGGCGGCTCTGCTGGCTGTTCCAGGATCACGTGCGCATTGGTCCCGCTGATCCCGAAGGACGACACCCCCGCCCGGCGCGGCGGATCCGACTTTGGCCAGGACCGCGATTCGGTGAGTAACGACACCGCACCCGCCGCCCAATCCACATGCGGCGTAGGCACATCCACGTGCAACGTCCGCGGCATCACCCCGTGGCGCATCGCCTGCACCAACTTGATCACCCCGGCCGCCCCGGCCGCAGCCGACGTGTGCCCCATGTTGGATTTGATCGACCCCAGCCACAACGGCCGATCAGCCGGCCGATCCTGCCCGTAGGTCGCCAAAAGCGCCTGCGCCTCAATCGGATCGCCCAGCGTGGTTCCCGTGCCGTGGCCCTCGACCAGATCCACCTCCCCGGCGCCCAGTCGGGCGTTGGCCAATGCCGCCCGAATCACCCGCTGCTGCGAGGGCCCATTGGGCGTCGCCAGGCCGTTGGAGGCGCCGTCCTGGTTGACCGCTGATCCGCGGACCAGCGCCAGCACCTCGTGTCCCAGCCGCCGCGCATCGGCCAATCGTTCCACCACCAGGACACCGACGCCCTCGGAAAACCCGGTGCCGTCCGCGGCACCGGCATAGGCTTTGCACCGCCCATCCGCCGAAAGCGCACGCTGCCGGCTGAATTCGACGAACATCGCCGGGGTGGCCATCACGGTCACCCCGCCCGCCAACGCCAGATCGCACTCCCCCGACCGCAGCGAGTGCGCCGCCAAATGCAATGCGACCAACGACGACGAACACGCCGTATCCACCGATACCGCAGGGCCTTCCAGCCCCAACGCATAGGCCACCCGCCCCGAGGCCACGCTCAACGTCGAACCGCGCAGGCCGTACCGCTCGAGCTCCCCGGGCACCCGACCCTGGCCGCCGTACGAGCCGTGAAACACCCCGGCGAACACCCCGGTCGTCGACCCCCGCAGCTGCACCGGGTCAATTCCGGTGCGCTCCAACGCCTCCCACGACACCTCCAGTAGCAATCGCTGCTGGGGATCCATCGCCAGCGCCTCGCTGGGCGCGATGCCGAAGAATGCGGCGTCGAAGTCGGCCACGTCCGCCAAAAACCCGCCGCTGCGGGTGTAGGACTTGCCTGTCGCATCCGGATCCGGGTCGAACAACCCCGTCAAATCCCAGCCGCGATCCGCCGGAAAGTCCGACACCACATCGCGGCCCGCGGCGACCATGTCCCACAGTGCGTCTGGCGAATCCACCCCGCCCGGATAGCGGCACGCCATCCCCACCACCGCCACCGGTTCAGTGCTGGATGCCAGATATTCGCGGTTCTCGCGCTTGAGCCGCGCGTTTTCCTTGAGCGACTCGCGGAGCGCCCGAACGAGGTCTTCTTGAGTGCTGTTCATACGATGCGGTCTCTAGTATCGCTCAACCGATACCGGCGCCCGCGCAGCCCAAACTCAGCAGCCGCAGTGACCACGGATCGCGCCTTTCGGAAGCCCCCCACCGACGTTGCAACATCCCATCGCCGTCACCTCTTCCAGGCGACGGTTACGGGACGAGGGAGAGCTCACGGGCGCGCATCAGTGCCAGTGCAGCAAAACGAGTTCGGAACAGAATCCGGGACCCATCGCAATCATGAGTCCTGGGCTTCCGCTGGGCGGTCGCTTTTCGATGGTGTCACGCAGCACGTGCAGCACCGACGCGGACGACAGGTTGCCGATCTCGCCCAGCGAACGCCAGGTGAGCTCCAAGGCCTCCGGCGACAGGTCGAGGCTCTCGTTGATCGCCTCGATGATCTTCGGCCCCCCCGGATGGCTGACCCAGGCACCGATGTCGGTGGTGCTCAGACCGTGCGCGGCCAGGAAACTGCGGACGTCGTCGCCGATGTATTGCCGGACCACAGTCGCGAGGTCTTTCGATAGCACGAGCTCGAACCCGGTGGTGCCGACGTCGTAACCCATTGTCCGCAGCGAGTCGGGATACAGGTGGCTGCGGGAATCGACGATGTCCGGCCCGCCGGCGCCGACCTCGTCGGCGCGACGCTCGCCGACGGCTACCACCGCGGCGGCTCCATCAGCAAACAGGGCGCTGCCGACCAGACCCGCCAGCGACGGCTTGTATCCCGGGTAGGTGAGGGAGCAGAGTTCGACCGAGATCAGGGCAGCGACGCCGTCCGGCGCACCGCGCAGATAGTCGTGTACACGCCCCACGCCCGCCGCCCCGGCCACGCAGCCCAGGCCGAACAGCGGAACCCGCCGCACATCGGCGCGCAGCCCGAGGCGCCCGGCGATCCGGGCATCCAACGACGG
>NZ_DATJYB010000553.1:0-16486 GCF_035499775.1 Mycobacterium sp.
TGTCCATGCGCGTTATCCACCTTTCGCTCGACGATTACGCCTGTTCACGCCCCCGATTGAGCCGCCGCCCGAGGACTGCCTGTCGAAGACGAAGCGGCTGACGACCGTCTTCCTCCATGAAGTTCTGGCGGAACTGTGGCCACCGCGTCGGTCGAGTTCCGCTGTCGGAATCGTCGCTTCCCTTCAGCGGGACGATTTCAGTAGTGCGCCACTGCAAATCGTGCCCAGGTTCGGCAGCGGCACTTAGTCACGATCCAGCGATAAACCCTGCTGGTGCTGGGGTCGGTGGTCATGGCGACTCAGTAGTGCCACGCCAAGCTGGGCGAGAAATGCAGTAGTGCGCTACTGGGCTTGACACGCTGACCGCGGGGCGACGATTTCCCCCGTCTAGGTGAGGCGTTTTGTCAAGCGACAGTGATCGTCAATCGCAAACCGCGTGAACGAGGGGCGCGGCGTCAGAAAGGTTCATGGTCATGAGCGCATACATCACGGCCACGGCCAGATTTCTGCCGGGCAACCCGGTGCCCAACGATGAGATGGAAGACTACCTGGGCACTTTGGGCCGCGCGACGAGTGATGTGCGGGATCTGACCCTGGAGAACTGTGGTATCAAGACCCGTCATTACGCCATAGATAAGAATCAGCAAACCGTCATTTCGAATGCGGCGATGGCCGCAAACGCGGTGCGCGAGGCCGCCGAGCGCGCCGGCCTCGGCCCGAACGACGTCGAGCTGCTGACCGCGGCGACGACGGGGCCGGATATGTTGGCGCCCGGGCATGCCAGCATGGTGCACGGGGAATTGGGCTTCGGGCCGATGGAGATTTCGACTGCCACCGGAATCTGTAGTTCCGGGATGATGGCATTGAAGAACGCCTACCTGCAAGTGGCGATCGGTGAAAAGCGCAACGCGATCAGCGTCGCCAGCGAGCTGGCCTCCCGCATTTTCAAAGGCACCAGGTACGACGAGATGGGTCTGCTCGCCCAAGACGGTTCGCTGCCGCTGGAAGCCGCCTTTCTGCGTTACATGCTCTCCGACGGCGCGGGTGCGGCGGTCATCGAAAATGCGCCCAAGGCATCGGGAATCAGCCTTCGCATCGACTGGATTTCGCTGACGTCCTTCGCCAACACCGAGAAGACCTGTATGTACGGCGGCCGCAACTCCAATTCGGCCGCGAAGACCTGGATGGATTATCCGACCGCCGCAGCAGCTGAAGCCGACGGTGCACTCGTGCTGCGCCAGGACCTCTCGCTGCTGCCGCACCTGGTCAGCCTCGGAGCCGACGAGTGGGAACGGCTGCGCAGATTGGGCAAGTTCGACCCCGACACGCTGACCTGGATCCCCGCGCACTATTCAAGCGAGCGGATGAAAGAGATCGTCTTCAGAGAGTTCGCCCGGCGCGGTATCAACGCCGGCCGACCGGAGAAGTGGTACAGCAACCTGACATCCGTCGGAAACATAGGCTGCGCAGCCATTTTCGTCATCCTCGACGAGATGATGACCGAGGGCCTGATCAAAGAGGGCGACACGTTACTGTGCATGGTCCCGGAGTCCGGCCGGTTCGTGATCTCTTTCATGCATCTGACCGCGGTGTCGGGAGCCGCGGCGGATCCTCAGCCATGAGCCGTCGGGCGGTCGTGTACCTCTACACTCAAACCGGACAGCTGCGTGAAGTCGCCGAGGCGTTCGTCGCGCCACTGCAAGCCGATGGGTGGCGCATTCGCTGGGTGGATGTCCAACCGCGCGTGGCGTTCCCGTTTCCGTGGTCCATTCGGCAGTTTTTCGGAGTATTCCCCCGTGCGGTGGATCCCGACGCGTTCGTGTCCCTCGTCGAGCCGCCGGGCGGCTTCGGGGCAGAACAGGAGGAGCAGGAAGTTGTCCTGCTGGCGTACCAGGTGTGGTACCTGTCGCCATCGCTGCCCATTCGTTCGCTGGTGGCGGGCCATCCCGAGGCCTTCCGGAACCGCAGGGTCATCTCGCTGATCGCCTGCCGCAACATGTGGTACTCCGCCGCGATCGAGGTTGCCGGCCTGCTGCGAACCGCGGGCGCGCGGCGCGTCGAGGTGGTCGCCGCGACCGACACCCGGCAACAGGCGACCTCCCTGGTGACCACGCTGCGCTGGCTGCTGACCGGCAAGCGCGAACCGTTCCTGGGGTTTGGGCGGGCCGGGGTCGGCGCCGCCGAACTGGCGCGAGTCAGCGCCGTCGGGCGCAGCATCGCCGAACAGGGGAACTGCCCGGCCGACGCGGCGCCCATCATGCCGACTCTGGCAGCGGCGGATCTCGTTGCCGGGCGACTGTTCCGAAAATGGGGCGCGATGGTGCGGGCGGCCGGAAAATACGGCGCCGCAGCGCATGTCGCGAGCTTGGTGATGTTCGTGGTCGGTTTGGCGATCGGCATCGTGGCCGGTCTCCCGCTGATCGGAGGTGCGGCATTGGCCGGCGGCGCGCGGTTCGAGACATGGATCAGCGGTGTCGTGCATCGCCGGATCTCGTTCGGCGAGTTGGCGGTTCCCGAAGCCGCGAAGCGCGATCGAGTGCTCCGATGAGCGCTGTTGCGCCGGGATACGACGAACTCATCGACTGGCTGACCGTGAAGGTCGCCGGCTACCTCGGCCTACGGCCGGACGCCATTGGCACAGACATCCCATTGGCGGACTGTGGGATCGACTCCATCTCCGGCATGGCGTTGTGCACAGACTTGAATTACGAGAAGGGATTCGACGTCGAGACCACCATAGTGTGGGACTACCCGACCATCGATGAGATTGCGGCCTACCTCACCGGCCAGCAAGGCTCAGCGTGATACCGATCGCGGTGGTCGGTATCGATTGCCGCTTCCCTGGAGCACCAGACAAAGACGCGTTCTGGCGGCTCATGATGGACGGCATCGTCACTGACACCGAAGTGCCGTCGCAACGTTTTGACGTCGACACGTTCTATCGCCCCGACGGCGGCGCCGGGTCGATGAACACCCGGCGCGGCCACTTCATCGACAAGGTGGATGCATTCGACAACGACTTCTTCGGTATAGCGCCCGTCGAGGCGGCGGCACTCGACCCTCAGCAGCGGCTGCTGTTGCAGTCGTCGTGGCGCGCACTCGAAGATGCCGGGATCGATCCGCGCTCGCTGGCGGGAACGCCGACCGGGGTTTTCGTCGGGGTGATGTCCAGCGAGTGGAGTAGCATTCAACTTCTCGATTTTGCCGACGTCAGCCCCTTCCTCGGCACCGGCAGCGGCTACTTCATGACGGCAAATCGTGTCTCCTACCACCTCGGCCTCGCTGGACCGAGTGTGGCGATCGATTCGGCCTGCTCGTCGTCACTGACCGGGATACATCAGGGGTGCGCCGCGCTGCGCTCCGGCGAAGCCGACACCGTAATCGCCGCGGGTGTGAATCTCATTCTGACTCCGGCACTTTCGATCTTCTACACGCAGGCGGGGCTTTCCGCGCCCGACGGTCGCTGTAAGCCGTTCCGGCGAGACGCCGACGGCATCGGCAGGGGTGAGGGCATCGCGGCAGTCGTGTTGCGCCGACTCGACGACGCGCTAGCCGATCGGCAGTCGATCTATGCCGTCGTGAGAAGTTCCGTCACCAACCACGATGGGCGCAGCAACGGCGTCACCGCTCCGAATCGCCGCTCGCAGGTGGCGCTGATGCGTCGGGCGCTCGGCCTCGCCGAGGTTGACGCCGGGCAGATCGCATTCGTCGAAGCACACGGCACCGGCACGGTGCTGGGGGACGTGATCGAGGCCAGGGCCCTCGGCGATTTGCATAGGACCCGAAGCGGCGAGCAATGTCTGCTCGGTTCGGTCAAGGGAAACATCGGGCACACCGAGGGCAGCGCGGGGATCGCAGCGTTCATCAAGACCTGCCTGGCGCTGCACCTACATGTCCTACCGCCGACGGTAATCGGCGACGGCCCCAACCCTGGCCTGCGGCTCGACGAGAACGGGCTGAAGCTAGCGGGTGCTCCGCAAGTGTTGCCGGGACGCGGCGTGCTGGGCGCGGTGAGTTCGTTTGGCCTTGGCGGCAGTAACGCGCACGCCATCTTGGAATCTGCGCCTGCCGCTGCGTCGCCCAGCCCGAGCCGACGGGGGGTCGTGACGATATCGGCGCCATCCGCGCATGCTTTGAGGAGCAACGCTGCGTCAATTGGCCGCGCACTGCGGACCGTCGACGTCGACCGGGTCGGCGCGTGGTGTCGGTCGACGAACGTCGTCAAGCGATCCCATCGGCACCGCGTTGTGCTCGCAGGTGACCGCGACACTCTGGTTGAGGGCCTCGAGCAGTTCGCCGCCGGCGCACGCCCCGACCTCGCCTCCGACGGGCGGCCCCGTCGGCTGCCCGCGGCCATCGGATTGCTGTTTTCGGGTCAGGGTACGCAGTACGCGGGCATGACGCGCCCGCTTTACAACGCGAACCCCGTCTACCGAAACGCCGCGGATACCGTCGCTGCCGCCTTGCGCCCTCACCTGGGCGCGGACCTGCTGGCGGCGATACTTGGTGACGACACCGGGCTCGATCACACCAGCCTGACGCAGCCGGCGTTGTTCGCCGTGTCGTATGCGTTAGGAAAGACATTGTTGCAGAGCGGTATCCGCGCGAGATTCGGGATCGGCCATAGCCTCGGGGAGATCAGCGCCGCCTGCCTCGCGAGCGTCCTTACGGTCGAGGACGCCGCCCGGCTCGTCGTGGCCAGAGGGCGGTTGATGGGTTCGTTGCCGCCCAATGGGGCGATGCTCGCGATCGACCTCAGCGTGGCGCAGGCAGAGGAACTCGTCGCCGACGTGCCCGGCTGCGTGATCGCGGCCGTCAACGGCCCACGGTCACTGACGATTTCCGGGACAACTGACGCGGTGGCACGGTTACAAGCAGTTGCCCAGCAGCATGGAGGCAGGGTAAGGAGTCTGGCGGTGTCACATGCCTTTCACTCGCCGCTGATGGAGCCGATCGTGACGGACTTCCGCGAGGAGTTGGACGGGCTCGAGCCGCGTCCCGCCGAGTTTCCTTTGTTCTCAACGGTGTTCGGCAGACAAATCGATGGCAGCGAGATGACCGCCGACTACTGGGCCCGTCAGATATGCGCGCCGGTACGGTTCCATGAAGCCGTTCGGGCCGCCGTGAACGCAGTTGGCGCTGACTATCTCGCCGAGGCCGGTCCGAGATCTGGGCTGCTCAGGCTCGCCAGGCAGGCGGGACTGCCGTCGCCGACACCTTCGCTTGTCCTATGTAGCGGCCCGGATTCCGACGGGACCGAACTGCTCGACGTTGCAGCGACTTTGCTGCGTGACGGGTATTCGCCGGACCTCACCCCGCTCTACGGCGAGCCGGCAGGCCCGTTGCAGCGACTTCCGGCCTACGTCTTCGATGACACGAGCCGGTTCTGGTTTGACGGTCCTATCGCCTACCGGCACCAACGGGTGCGAGTCGGCCAGGTCGAGACGACAGCACCCGCCGTCGAGCAGGCTGACACGGAGCAGGTGCGCGACCGCGCCGAGGGTGAGGTCCTGGCACTGATCGCCGATGTGGGCAACTATTCGGTCACCGAGCTGGCTCGATCCAAGCGGTTGGCGGACGACTTGGGATATGACTCGCTGCTTCAGCTTCGGCTGCTGCATCGTCTGCGCAAGGAATATCCGCAGTTGCAACACGTTGACGTCGCCGATTTACTACCGCGAATCCACAATGTCGGCGATCTCGTCGACTTCGTCGTGCATCGGTTGGACAAGACGGCGTAACCGACTTTTCAAGGGAGCGGAATCCGTTGAGCGTCTTCACCCGCGAGCTTCTCGCCACTGCGGCATCGTCAGCACGGCACTTGACCGGAGGCACCTTCGCCGATCCGGTACGCCTCAGCTGGCGGGATGTCCACGAGCAGGCGAAGCGGATAGGTGGCGGCCTGGCCGCGCGGGGGGTCGGTCGCGGCGGTTCCGTCGCCGTGCTGGCCACCGATGCCGCCGATGTCGCGCCGCTGGCGCAGGCGGCGTGGCTGCGGGGTGCCGCGCTGACAATGCTGCAGCAACCGACACTGCGTACTGATCTGACTGTCTGGCTGGCTGATACGGTGCTGGCAATCGGGTTGATCAAAGCTGATGTGGTCGTCGTCGGCGGCCAGTTCCTGGCCGCACTGGATCATCTATCCGCGCAGCAACTGGCCGTCTGTACCGTCGAGTCCTTGCGTACCGCCGAACCAGCCGAGTTCGATGCCGAAACCGATGACACGGATATCGCGTTGCGGCAGTTGACATCCGGGTCAACCGGCGTACCCAAGGCCGTCGAGATCAGCCACGGCAATCTCGCGGCGAGTGCCATCGCGCTGCACGATGGACTGGACCTGGATATCAGCACTGACGTCTTCGCCTGCTGGCTCCCGCTCTCACATGACATGGGCATGATCGCCTTTTTGTGCCTGCCTATGCAGCTGGGTCTCGAAGCCGCCATCATCCCCCCCGACGAGTTTCTCAGGCGTCCGATCATCTGGGCAGAGTTGATCAGCAGGCACCGCGGAACCATAACCGCAGGACCCAATTTCGCTTACTCGGTGCTTGCCCGGGTGTTGAAGGGTCGCACCGATCCCGGCGACATCGACCTGTCGTCGCTTCGGGTGGCGGTCAACGGAGCCGAACCGATCGATCACCGCGATATCGCCGAATTCACCACCGTCGGCGCCCGCTTCGGTATGAGGACAACCGCCGCGATGCCCGGCTATGGGCTCGCCGAAGCCACATTGGTCGTGTCGTTGGGCGCGCCGCACGACCGTGCGGTGATCGACAAAGTCTCGCGCCGGGCCGTCGCGGAGGCGCACCGCGCGCTGCCGATCTATGGCGCCTCCGAGCACCTGCGGCAGATCGTGTGCGTCGGGATACCCGTGACGGGCATGGAGGTGCGCATCAGCCGGGGTGGGCAAGCATTGGCGCACAGAGAAATTGGCGCCATCGAATTGCGCGGTCCTACGGTCGCCGAGAACTATCTCACGTCGGCCGGTGTCGTGCCGTTGGCCCGGGAGGACGGTTGGTTCGACACCGGAGATCTGGGATATCTCGACGAGCATGGGCGACTCTACGTCTGTGGCCGCTCCAAGGATCTCATCGTGCTCGCCGGCAGGAACCTGTACCCGCACGATATCGAGCGAGCCGCCGAAACCGTGGACGGTGTGCGAAAAGGCTGTGTGGTCGTCGTGCGCGTCGATGGCGATCCGGAGGGTTTCGCAGTACTCGCCGAAGTGCACGACGCAGACGCCGAGGACGTGCGGCGGCGGATCAGCCGCGCCGTCGCCGCTCGGGTCAGCCGTCACGTCGGACACCTCCCGCGCCATGTTCTGTTGTTGCCAGCGGGCAGCCTGCCCAAGACTGCGTCCGGCAAGCTACGCCGTATTAGCGCCCGCGAACTGCTGCCGGATCAACACCGATGTCCGTCGTGCGCCGGGTGAGCCGCGACAAATCCCTTATGTGGGCGGGGCTCGGCTAGATGGCTTGGGCCTCGACGAGGCTCAAGGGCGACGCGGTAGGCACCACACGCGTCACCCGGAACCCGGCGCGCTCGAGCAGGGCGCGGTACTCCGCAGCCGTGCGGTCGCGACCGGCCTGGGTCAACAGCATTTCCAGATCGGTCCAGTGACCGATGTATTCGCGTTTGTGAACCGGGATCACAAACTCGATCAGCAGTATCCTTGTGCCGATTTTGGCCGCCACGTGTACATTTCGCAGAATCTCGACGGCCTGATCGTCGGGCCAGTCATGAATCACGTTCTTCAGCACGTAGATGTCGGCGCCTGCGGGCACGCTGTCGAAGAATGATCCCTCCACCACCCTGACCCGATCCGCGATTCCATGCTGGCGCAACAGCGGTTGAGCCTCGATGACGGCATGGGGCAGGTCGTAAAGGACGCCCCGCGCAGTCGGTGTGGCGGCCAAGATTGCGGCTAACAATCGGCCTACCCCACCGCCGACATCTGCAACGGTGGGGTACGGGTCGAACGAATAGGCGGCCATCAGCGAGGCCAGGGTCATCTCGGTGGTTTCGGCCATGGCCCGGTTGAAGCCTTCGGCGAGTTCGGGCTCGCGACTGAGGTAATCGAAAGCGTCCGTACCGTTTACGGCCGGGATGACCGCTTCACCGGTTCGTATTGCGTCGGCGAGATAGCTCCAATGCTCCCGGTGTTGGCGTGAGCCGACCATCATGGCCAGTCCCGCAGCCGACAACGGCGCGCCGGACCGTAATGTGTTGGCGAGTGGGTTCAGCTCGTAACGACCGTCATGACGTTGACGGAACACGCCGCGGCCGATCAGTGCCCGCAGCAGTCGGCGCAGCGCGTCGGGGTCCGCGTTGACCCGAGACGCCAACTCCTCCACTCGCATTGGCCCATCGGCGAGGGCGTCGGCGATGCCGAGGTCTACGGCTGCTGTAATCGCCTGTGCCGTCCAGGCATTCATAATCATCTCCATCATCGCCGCGTACGGCGGGACGGTTCGCTGGTGAACTCGTAAGAGATAATGGCGTGCACGCTCAACGAATCGGACCAACTTCGGGGGTGGAGCTGTCGCGGACTTCATCACCGATGCCTTCGCTGCAACCACGCCTGCGCTGAGTAGAACCGATTGGCGACTGGCATTAAGGCGTTTCACTGACATGGTGCCCATCGGTCTGTTGTGTCCTTTCGTTCGATGACATGTGTCGTCACTGTCGCGGCGAGTCGATGTGTCCACCAACTGGTCTTCCGCGGCTGATGTCCGCGAGTACGGCGTTGACATACAGCTCTTCGGGCAGCACGTCCGCTGCTGCGGTGAGGTGGTCAGGGGGTGAAGGCAGGTACAGGGCCACGTCGGTGCCGTTGGGATCGCGCACCCAGAGCGCTATTGCGCTCGGCTCGCGGGTTGCTCGTTGGGGGACGGAGCCTAGTCGCGCCAACCGGTTCAGCATTCGTTGCACTACCGACATGTCGCCGAGGACCAAGTTGACGGCAGTGACACCGCTGGCTTCGGGATGATAAGCGAGGGCGAGCTGCGAACGTTCGATCACCACCCGCAGCGAAAGACCGGTGATTGCGGTCATCCTGGAGTTCAGCGATTGCGGCCGGCCGCCGAGCAGTGCGGCCCACCACGCCACCATTTCTTTCGGACGGTAGCTGAGTAGCCGCAATTCGACGACCGGCGCCGCAACATCATTCATGCGCTAGCGCCTTGGCGGAGGACGGCGCGCCGACGACTGCCAGTGCTCGCCGCAACGATGCGACGCCGTCCCGTTCGGAGTGCAGGGCGGCGACGACGTGGCCGTCTGGGCGCACTACGAGGGCGTCGGGATCGGCCCCCGCGATTCCGGTGTGGAACACGCCGAGCTCACCGTCGCCGAGCAGAGCGACCGACATCGAAAGTCCTTCTGCGGCATGGGACCACGTGGTGTGTCGCTCGGCTGACACCAGAAGCGTGAGTTGATCGCGACTGACCAGGTCCAGCGTGGACACCCGTCCATCGCGGGCCTCGACCCAGCTGTGGGGCAGCCGGCCACCCGCGCGCACCTGTGGCGAGTAAAACTGTGGGTCATCGCTTGGTGGGGGCAGCCCGTCGTCGATCACGGCGCCGCACCGGTAACGCACCCCCAGGTCACGCCCCCAGCTGCGGTAGTGCGGGCCCTGTCCGGCGATGGCCGCTGCGGCACCGCCCCGGATTCGCTGACCGACCCTACCCGGTGACTTGGCCAGGCGAAGCCGTTGATACGCCAGCGTGGTGAGCCCGCGGACGAGTGTGCGTACTGGACGCCGCGGGAGCGATTCCGGGATGGCGGCGACGGCCCGAGGTAGCCGAAGTGCCGCTCGCCGCGGTATACCCAGTGCAGCAACGACTTCGAACAGCCCCTCGAAGTTCGTCACTGAATCGGCGGTCGCAGCGATGCCGACCGGACGGCGTTCCTGCTCATACGTGTCCAGCAGAGCCTCGCCGGCGCGCCCGAAGACTACCCAGGCCAGTTTCCAGGCCAGATTGTGGACATCGACGACTCCTGTGTTGAGTCCGAGTCCGCCAGTGGGTGGGAACCGATGCGCGGCGTCGCCGGCCAGGAAGACTCGGCCCACGCGAAAGCTGCCGGCGACCTGGGCATGCATCGTCCACGACTGGATCGACTTGATCTCAATGTCGACGTCGGCGTCGCCGACGGCGTCGAGGATGTGCCTGCGGCAGACCGCGGCCGGGAAGTCGTCCAACGACTCGAATGGCGGGAAATAGGGGATCTGAAATACGAGGTCGTGTGGTGGCCGGTGCACGATTACGGCGCCGAGCCCCTTTGCGGTGTGGGTCCAGATCACCGGGCCACGGCGATGGTGGCGAAAACGCTCAAGATCTGCGGAAAAATGCACGCTGATCAAATGCTGGAGGACCGGGCCGTCCATCGTTACCCGTAGTGCTCGCCGAACGGTGCTGGCCGAGCCATCCGCGGCGATGACATAGCGGGCGGCCAGTTTTCGGTACGCCCCGGTAGTGACGTCGGTGATGGTTACCGAGACACCGTCTGCGCCGTCGGTGTGGGAGCTGTACTGCCATCCGGTGCGCAGGTCGATGCGCACATCGTCGCGCAGGGTCTGCCACAGTAACGGTTCGAAGGCATTCTGCGGCAGGTGCGCAGTGCGGGTAGGGCTGACCGATTCGATGGCATCGATCTGCGCATGGGGTAAGTCGGCGAGCGGCACCCGTCCGAGTTCGGGACCCACCAAGCTGGTGCAGTACAAGATGCTCCGCAGCTCGTGCATCGGCGCGCTGAGCCGGCGGATGTCGCGTTCTAGACCGATCTCACGCCAAATCTCCATCGACCGTGTCGAGAGCACGTGCGCAGCGGGGTGGCTCTGTGGCGCTCGGCGTGCCTCGACCACAGTGCATTTGAGGCCGTAGCCGGCAAGAAGTAATGCGGCCGTGGCGCCCACCGGACCGGCTCCGACGACTATGACATCGCACGTGTCACCCGTCATGAGAGCTCCGCTGTGCGAGGTCATGCTCCATCCGATCAGGGCCCTCGGCAAGTCCGATCCGCTGATGCAAGCGGGTCAGTGGAGCGGGTGCCCACCAATTGAGGCGACCCAGCAGCCGCATGAGGGCGGGCAGCAGCAGCATGCGAACGATCGTGGCGTCCACCAGCACTGCGATGGCAAGGCCCAGACCGAACATCTTGACAAAGGAGACCTGGGAAGCGAGCAGCGCAGCGAAGGAGATGGTCATCAGCAGCGCGGCGGCGGTTACCACCCGTCCCGTGCGGGCCAGGCCGAGTGCGACGCTTTCGTCGCTGTCATGGCCGGTGCGGCCGCGGCCGAGCCAGTACTCCCGAATCCGCGACAGGAGGAACACCTCGTAGTCCATCGAAAGACCGAACGCGATGCAGAACATGAGCACCGGCAAGTTCGCGACCAGTGTGCCGGTCGCGGTGGTGCCCAGGGCGCCGAGGTGGCCGTCCTGAAACACCCAGACGAGGGCACCGAACGTGGCGGTCAGCGAAAGCACATTCAGTACCAACGCTTTCAGCGGAAGGACGACACTGCCGGTGATGAGAAACAACACGACGAAGGTGATGGCCGCGATCACTCCGAGAACAAGCGGCAGGCGCGAAGTGATGGATGCGACGCTGTCGACGCTTGCCTGCGCGACCCCGGCGAAGAGAACTTGCCGGCCCGCCGGACCGGGCACAGCGTGCAGTGCACGAAGCTGGCTGTTGGAGGCATCCGAGAACAGCGCGGCGGTGCTCTGAACGGTGAGAAACGCGGTGCCATCGGCGAGACCGGTCGGCGCCGTCGGCGGTCCGGTCAGGTTGCCTGCAACGAACGTGCCGGACGGCGAGGAAACCGCCGCGACGTCTGCGACCCGCGACAGTTGCGCGGCAAAAGTCCCCAACTCCCGACTCGAGTCGGCGGACATCTCGGGTATCACAACGGTGACATTGCTCGCCGGGTTGACCGCGAATTCGTCGCGAAGCAGATCGCCCACCTGGCGGGAGCTCGCCGTGGCCGGCAGCACACGGTCATCGGGAAATCCCCATTTGACGCTGAGGAAGGGAGATCCCAGCAGCATCAGCACCGCGATCAGCGTCACGCTGACCGCGATGGCGTGGTTCATGACAAAGTGAGTGATCCGGTACCAAAACGAACGCTCGATGGGGCGCACCGTCGGTGTGGTCGGCCGGCGTGCGGCTCGCCGGATCGGCCTCCGCACATCGAGCGCGTCCAATCGGTGGCCAAGTACGGCGATGGCGGCCGGTGTTATGACAACCGCGGCCGTTGCGGCAAGGATGACGACTGCGACGCCCGCATACGCAAAGGACCGCAGATAGAAACTCGGGAACAGAACCAGCGCGCTCATCGAGAGCGCGACGGTCACGGCGGAGAACACCACAGTGCGACCCGCGGTGCTCATTGAGCGCATCAGCGCCTGATGCGGCGTTGCGCTGTCGGCGATCTCGTCACGGTAGCGGCTCACGATGAGTAACGAGTAATCGATTGCCAGGGCCAAACCCATTGCGACGGTGAGATTCATCGCGAACACCGAAACGTTGGTGAAGAACGTCATGAAGCGCAGCACGGCCAGCGAACTCAGGATGGCGAACATGCCGATCATCATGGGTAGAGCCGCCGCCAGCACACCGCCGAACACCCACACCAGCGCGAGGAAGCTCACGGGGATCGCGATCGACTCCATCCACACCAGGTCGCGCTTGCTTTGCTCGTCGACCTCGGAGTAGGTCAACGCACCGCCGGCGCGCACCACGACGCCGCTCCGTTCGGGTGGGAACCGGTCGACGAGTTCGCGTGCAATCTTGGCGTATTGAGCATCACCGCCCCGCAGCCCGGCCGTGATGATGCCAGTCCTGCCGTCGATGCTCGTGAGAGCCGGCGCCGCCGACTGCGGTGCGGTCCATAACGAAGTCACGCCGATGGCGTCGGGCGAACTCTTCAACACGGCCAGAATGTCGGCGGCAGTCTGCGCAGCCTCCGGGCTGTGGACCCCGCCGTCGGCGGTCACGGTGATCAGCAACTGCATGTCGCTCTGACCGAACTTGCTCGCCAGGATGTCGGCCGCTCGAGCCGATTCCGACGCCGGATCGGTGAATCCGCCGGCGGAAAGCACCTTGGTGACGGGCGACCCGAATATCGCAGACGCCACCATCACCAGCGCCGCTGCCGCGATTATTCGCTTGGGTGCCGCGGCCGCGGCCAGCGCAATCCGGTGCAGGGCCCCGCGTGCAGTGGGCGCAGCAGTATGTGCTGAGCCGTCAGCGATTTCGCGCCGGAGAGTTGACATCGTCGACTAGTGGCCTCGGGACAGGAAGCCAGCTAGGCCATGGGCGAACAAGTGCCTGGACGCGACCGACGTCCTCGCGTTACCCATCATGGTTCCTTCCGCGATTTGGCTGCGAAACGGCGGCACCGGTTCAGGTGTCGCGCTCTGCAAGTGGAATCGTCGCGCCGACGCGGTGTGGCGAACGCAGTAGTGCACCACTGCAATCCCGTGCGGGCCGCGGCCCGTACTACGCAGATATGGCCTCGAGTCGCGCTTGCTCCCGGCCAGTTCAATTCCGCAGCCGCACGCGGGCTCGGATCGGGGCGCCGGCGACCATGGTGAAAGGCACGGCCACGGGAAAGTCGTCATCGAGCGGTTGAATTTCGGTGTGCCGGATGATGGTCGCCAGACCGAGGGTCGCTTCGAGCATGGCAAAGTGATCGCCGATGCACGACCGCGGTCCGCCACCAAACGGCAGGTACTGCCAGCGATCCCGGTGCTTGGAATTGGACCGGCTGAATCGGTCGGGGTCAAACACCAACGGATGGTCCCATAAGGCCGGGTCGCGATGCATGGCGTAGATCCCCACCAGCACCCAGCTGCCCGCTTCGACCCGGTAGCCGTCGACGTCGAAATCCTTCGTCACCGTCCTGGTCGTCGCGGCCGCGGGCGGGCACAAGCGCATCGCCTCGTGCAGCACCTGAACGGTGTAACCCAGCCGGGGGACGTCGTCGGCGGTCAATGGCCGGTCACCCACTGCGGCGACCTCCGCGACAACCCGGTCCTGCAGTTCGGGATAGCGGCCCAATGCCCATAACGCGTACGTCAGGGTGGTCGCCGTCGTGTCCTGTCCGGCCCCCACGAAGGAGACCAGTTCGTGGCGAATGTCCTCGTCGGACAGCGGCCGTCCCGTCTCCGGGTCGGCGACGTCGAGCAGCGCGCGAACCAGTGGTGCGTCGCGAGTCGGGTCGGCCCGGCAGGCTCGGATGATGTCATCGGCGAGGCGATGAAACGTGGCACTGGCAGCGCGTGCGCGCCGCCGTGCGGGGGTCGGCAGCCACCACGGGGCGCGGACCGGCCGTACGGCGCGATCGGTGATGTAGGTCGCGGCGGTGCGAACCGGCACTCCCAGCAGCGCATCGGCCTGTGCGCCGAGGTCCAAACCAAGCACCGATTGAGCCAACACCTGAAGCGTCAGTCGACGGCACTCGTAATCGAGGTCGAGCTCCGCGCCGTCGCCCCACCCATGCGAAAGCTTGTCGGCACCCTCGGCCATGTGGTTGGCGAACTGCGTCACGTGCTGCTTGCTGAACAGTGGCTGCAGTGCGCGTCGGCGGGGCAGCCACTCGTCGTGTTTCAAGTTGAATAACGAGCCGCCGACGAGTCGCCGGTGTTCGTTGAAGACGGGCTGCGTCCTATCGACGAATGGGTAGGTACGGCTGAGAACATCTCGGGCACCCATGGGTGACGTGGTGACCACGACTGGCGGCAGGATCGAGGTGAGGGCCAAACGTGTCACCGGCCCGCCCGCATCACGCAGCGCTTCAATACCGGTGTGAAAGGACCTGACAGCCTTCATTTGCTGCAAGCGTGGCAGCGGATTCTTTGGTGCCAGCGGCAGCGCCGCCACTTCGACCGTCTCGACCATGGCGTTACCTCTCCGGCGTGGAACGCGCTGATGACGTTGATTCAAGAAGCGTGTGAACTGGACCGCTTAGCCCCCGATGTTTCATCAACCGGCCAGAAAGGTGATGTTGTCTTGTGTTCGGGCTCGCCGGGATATCGTGTCACGCCCCTCGACGGTGTCGTCAGTCATGCATGTCTCCTGTCGCCGAACCTGCGAGACGGAGCGTCACAGTCCGGGGGCGCGGCAGCCTACGTAGTGGGCTACTGCAGTTTCGCAGATCTATACGTCAGTCGTCGTTGCAAGAGGCGCTGTACGCCATCAAGCCGCGACAGCAGTACGGTGGGCCCAGGCGATGCGCGTCGGATCGTTGGACCATTGGATGGAGGTAGCTCGTGCCGCGGCTGCTGATCGTGCACCACACGCCGTCGCCGTTCGTGCAGGAGATGTTCGAGGCGGTGCTGGCCGGTGCCACCGATCCCGAAATCGAAGGCGTGCAGGTGATTCGGCGGCCTGCGCTGACGGTGTCACCGGTCGAGATGCTGGAAGCCGACGGCTATCTGCTCGGTTCCCCGGCGAACCTCGGGTACATCAGCGGTGCCCTCAAGCATGCCTTCGACTGTGCCTACTACCAGCTGCTCGACTCCACCCGTGGCCGACCCTTCGGGTTGTGGCTGCACGGCAACGAGGGCACCGAGGGAGCCGAGCGCGCCGTCGACGGGATCACCGCCGGACTGGGTTGGGTCAAGGCGGCAGAATACGTGCTGGTGTCTGGAAAGCCCGGCAAGGCAGATCTGGAGGCGTGCTGGAATCTCGGCGCGACGGTCGCGGCTGGTCTGATGGGATAGTGAGCGCCCACGGGCTCAGTTCGACCGTGGAAACCGCAGCGCCTCTGTCGGCTTCATCCGCCATCAGAGGATGATCGCGGGCATAGAGTCCCACCCGCGCACTGTGGAGGTGCGTGACCGGCGGGCGTTGTCGAGGTCGACTTGCCATTCTGGGAATCGCTTGAGTACCTCTTCCAGGGCGACCCGACCTTCTAGTCGGGCCAGAGGAGCACCGACGCAGAAGTGGGCTCCTCGACCGAAGGACAATTGTCCGCCGGGCTTCCGGTGGATATCAAAGCGATC
This sequence comes from Mycobacterium sp., assembly GCF_035499775.1. Taxonomy (GTDB): domain Bacteria; phylum Actinomycetota; class Actinomycetes; order Mycobacteriales; family Mycobacteriaceae; genus Mycobacterium. Next base: position 16,008 of record NZ_DATJYB010000553.1, read on the forward strand.
AGGGTGCTCGAAGTGGCGCTCGTCGCGGTTGGCAGAGGCCAGCATTATGAGCAGCGCGCTTCCGGTCGGCACCGTCTGGCTCTGGAATTGAACATCCTCGGCCGCGACGAATCGCGCTACATGTGGACCAGGTGGCTCGAAGCGGAGGAGTTCCTCGATCGCGCCCGGGATGAGGGAGTGATCGTCGACGAGTTCCTTGCGCTGATCGGGGTGCTCGGCCAGCACCTTGCCCATCCATCCGAACAATCGGCCAGTGGTCTCCACTCCAGCGCCTGCGACGACCGCCAGGAAGATCAATAGTTCCTGCTTGGTCAACCGACGCGTCGTCCCAGTCTCATCCTCGAACTCGACGCCGCGGAGTTCTGTAATCAGGTCGTCAGAGGGATTCTTTTCCCGCCACGCGACGTACTCGGTGAACATGTCGCCGTCGAAGTAGTGGTCCTTATCGACCGGCAGGGGTTTGCCCGGCTCATTCCGCA
>NZ_DATJYB010000554.1:0-8843 GCF_035499775.1 Mycobacterium sp.
CTTCGCCGGCGCAACCAACGGCCACGGCGGCGACGGCGGCGCCGGCGGCCTCGGCGGCAACGGCGGGAGCGGCGGCGCCTATGACGGCACCCACGCCGGCACCGGCGGCCACGGCGGCGACGGCGGCGGCGGCGGCACCGGAGGCAGCAGCGGCGACGGCGGCGGCAAGGTCGGCAAGGTGGGGTCGGCGGGCGCCGGCGGCACCGGCGGCAAAGGCGGGCAAGGCGGCGACTCCCCCAACGGCGACTCCGGCGGTACCGGCGGCCAGGGCGGCGACGGCGGCGTCGGCGGACTCGGCGCCAACGGCGTGTTGCAGTTCAGCCCGACCGACGGCGGGAACGGCGCCCAGGGCGGCCGAGGCGGCGAAGGCGGTGCCGGCGGTTCCAGCGTGCTGGGCACCGGCGGCCCCGGCGGGGTTGGCGGCACCGGTGGCACAGGCGGCACCGGCGGCAATGGCGACGTCACCGGCGGAACCGGCGCCACCGGGGGCACCGGAGGCACCGGCGGCACCGGAGGCAAGGGCTCCTCGGGCAACCCCGGCGCCGATGGCACCGACGGCGACACGGGCCTCGCCGGCAGCGGGCCCGCCGGCTCCGTGGGCGGCGTCGGCGGAATCGGCGGCGGCGGCGGGCCAGGCGGATCCGGCTCCCCCTAGGTGCAGGCGAGCCCTACTGCGGCGCGCAGCGCCGGCTAAGTCAGAATGGCCAGTTCCTTCGGGAACCGGGTCAGCAATTCCGGGGTCTGCCCGGCGGTTTGCGAGGTGCCGTGGGCCACCACCAACGTGTCCTCGATGCGCACGCCGCCACGGCCGGGCAAATAAACACCGGGCTCCACCGTCACCACCGAACCCCCGAGCAGTGTCCCGGCGGATGTGGCCCCGATTCCCGGCGCTTCGTGGATCTGCAGGCCGACGCCGTGTCCGAGACCGTGACCGAACTGCTCGCCGTAGCCCGCGTCGGCGATCAGCTGACGCGCCGCGCCGTCCACCTCGCGCAGCCCGGCGCCCGGCCGCAACGCCTCCCTGCCCGCCTTTTGCGCCTCGGCCACCAGTTGATACAGCTCCAGCTGCCAATCAGCGGCGGAACCCAGCACGAATGTGCGGGTCATGTCGGAGTGATATCCGGCGACCAGCGCACCGAAGTCGATCTTGAGAAAGTCGCCGGTGGCCAGCGCCCGGTCGGTCGGCCGGTGATGCGGGATCGCCGAATTGGGTCCGGTGGCCACGATCGTCTCGAACGAGAGCGCGTCGGCGCCATGGTCGAGCATCAGCGCCTCCAGCTCGCGGCTCACCTCGCGTTCGGTCCGGCCCGGCCGCAGCCCGCCGCGGTCGATCAGATCGGTCAGCGCGGCGTCGGCCGCCTCGCAGGCCAGTCGCAGCAGCGCCAGCTCGCCGGCGTCTTTGACCTCGCGCAGCGCCTCCACGCTTCCCGAGGCGCGCACCAGCTGGGTGTTCTTGCCGTCCAGCGCGCCCGTGAGCGCGTCCAAACCGTCAACGGTGATCACATGGCTCTCGAAGCCCAGCCTGCCCACACCGCCCTCTGCGGCGCGCGCTACCAGGTGGCGCCCGCAGGCCCGGTCGATGGCGACTTCGAGCCCGACCGCCTGCTCGGCGGCCTGGGTGCGATAGCGGCTGTCGGTGGCCAGCACCGGCTCCCGGTCGTCGGCGAATAGCAGCAACGCGCCGTTCGACCCGGTGAAACCCGTTAAATAGCGAACGTTGACCAGGTCTGTGACCAGCATCGCGTCCAGCCCTTTGGCAACGATTTGGGTGCTGAGGTTGTGTCGACGCTGGGAATGTGTCACGACTCTTGACGCTACTCGCTACGCTGGTGCCCCATGAGGAACTGGATGGTGCGCGGGCTCTTCTTCGCCGGAGTGATGGTGGTCCTTCGTCTGATTCAAGGCGCGGTGATCAACGCCTGGCCGACGATGTCGGGCGTGATCAGTTTGGCGTTGCTGGTCCTGTTCGTGATCGGGGTCATTATCTGGGGGCTTGCCGACGGCCGCGCCGACGCCAATGCCAATCCGGATCCGGACCGCCGCGAAGACCTGGCGATGACCTGGTTGCTGGCCGGCATCGTGGCCGGGATCCTCAGCGGCGCGGTGTCCTGGCTCATTTCGATGTTCTACAAGGGGCTCTACACGGGTGGGCTGATCAGCGAGGTGACGACGTTCGCGGCCTTCACCGCTCTGATCGTTTTCGTGCCCGCCATCATCGGCGCGGCTACCGGCCGCTGGCTGGTCGACCGGCAATACGCGAAGCAGCCGGTCAGACACCACGGCCTTGCCGCCGGCAAGGAGCGGTCCGACACCGACGTGTTCTCCGCGGTCCGCGCCGACGACTCGCCGACCGGGGAGATTCCGGTGGGCCGCGGCGGGGTGCAGACCGAGGAGCGCACGTCGGCGGTGGCCACCGCCGAACGCGGTGCGCGCACCGAGATGGCGCCCACCATGGAACACCAGGCGCACACCGAGGCGGCCCCCACTCTGGAACACGATTCGCGCACCGAGGTGATCAATACCAGGGATCACGAATCGCGTACCGACGTGCTGAACACCGGCGGCAGCGAGTCACCCACCGAGGTGATCAACCTGGATCCCAACGCGACCAGGGAAGACAAGCGGCCGCGCAGAGACTAGCCGGCCGCCCTCGCTCGCAGCTCGCGAGCGTGCGCAAATGTACGGCGACACGCCGGGCGGTACAGCTGACATTTTGCGCACCCTCGCCGGCGGGATCAACCGGAAGCCAGGAAGCGCAAGGCGAGCAGATAGCCTTGGACGCCCAGCCCGACGATCACTCCGGTCGCAACCGGGCTGATGTAGGAGTGGCGCCGAAACTCCTCGCGGGCATGGACATTGGAGATGTGCACCTCGATCAACGGTGCGCGTAGTTCGGCGCAAGCGTCGCGCAGCGCCACCGATGTGTGGGTCAGTCCCCCGGCGTTGAGGATCACCGGTTCGCCGGCGTCGGCGGCCTGATGGATCCAATCCAGCAGCTGGGCTTCGCTGTCACTTTGCCGCACAACAGCTTTGAGGCCAAGCGCGGCGGCCTCCCGTTCGATGATGGCCACCAGCTGATCGTGGGTGGTGTTGCCGTAGACCGCGGGCTCACGCTGGCCCAGCCGGCCCAGGTTGGGGCCGTTGATGATGTTCACCGTCATGACTCATCCAGTCCCGCATAGGCGGCCGCCAGCAGCGACGGGTCTGGCCCCGCCAGCCGGCCCGGCTTGGCCAGCCCGTCCAGAACCACGAACCGAAGCACACCGGCCCGGGTTTTCTTGTCTCCGGCCATGTATTCCAGCAGCTCCGGCAACGCGTCGGCGTCGTAGCCGGTGGGCAGGCCAAGCGAGGTGAGGATGCTGCGGTGCCGCTCGGCGGTGGCGTCGTCGAGGCGCCCGGCGAGCCTGGCCAGCTCCGCGGCGAACACCAGGCCTACCGACACCGCGGCCCCGTGCCGCCACCGGTAATGCTCGCGAGCCTCGATGGCGTGGGCCAAAGTGTGGCCGTAGTTCAGGATTTCGCGCAGCTCGGACTCCTTCTCGTCGGCGGCGACCACCTCTGCCTTGACGACGATCGCGCGCCGGATCAGCTCCGGCAGCACGTCACCCGCCGGGTCCAGGGCGGCCTGCGGGTCGGCTTCGATCAGGTCCAGGATCACCGGGTCGGCGATGAACCCGGCTTTGACCACCTCGGCCATCCCGGCGACGATCTCGTTGTGCGGCAACGTCTCCAGCGTCGCGATGTCGACCAGCACGGCGAGCGGCTGATGAAACGCGCCGACCAGGTTCTTGCCGGCCTCGGTATTGATGCCGGTCTTGCCGCCGACGGCGGCGTCGACCATGCCCAGCAGCGTCGTGGGCACGTGCACGATCGACACACCGCGCAGCCAGGTGGCCGCCGCGAACCCGGCCACGTCGGTGGCGGCCCCGCCGCCGAGGCTGACCAACGCGTCCTTTCGGCCGAGTCCGATGCGGCCCAACACTTCCCAGATGAATCCCACGACCGGCAGATCCTTGCCGGCTTCGGCGTCCGGGATTTCGATACGGTGCGCGTCGACGCCCTTGTCGGCCAAGCGGGTTCGCATCGCCTCCGCGGTGTCCCCGAGCACCGGCTGATGCAGGATCGCCACCCGGTGCCGGTCGGAAAGCAGCGTTTCCAGCTCGCCGGACAAGCCGGTGCCGATCACCACGGGGTATGGCGGGTCGACGGCCACCTCGACGGTGACAGGGGTCATTTCGCGACCTGACTTGTCGGCGGGGTGGTGGCTGGTGCCTGTAGCCGCGACAGGATGTAGCGGACCACCGCCCCGGGATTGCGGCGGTTGGTGTCGACCCTGATGGTCGCGACGCGCCGGTACAACGGGATCCGCTTCGCCATCAGGGCACGGTACTTCTCTCCCCGGTCAGGTCCGGCCAGCAGTGGCCGCACCGTGTTGCCGCCGGTGCGCCGCACGCCTTCGGCGGCACTGATTTCCAGGTAGATGACGACGTGGCCGGCCAGCGCCGCACACACCCCCGGGCTGGTGACGGCGCCGCCGCCGAGCGACACCACGCCGTCGTGCTCGGCCAGCGCCGCGCGCACCGCGTCCTCCTCGATGCGACGGAATTCCTGCTCTCCGTCGGTGGCGAAGATGTCGGCGATGCTGCGCCCGGTCCGCTGCTCGATCATCATGTCGGTGTCGAGCAAGCCGACGCCGAGCGCCTTGGCCAGCCGCCGCCCGATCGTCGATTTCCCCGAGCCCGGCAGGCCCACGAGTACCGCTTTGGGTGCCATGCCGGCTAACCCGACACTCGAACGGCCGGCGACTCCCGGTCGGCGACAGCACGCTGGTAGGCCTCGATGTTGCGCCGCGTCTCGGTCAGCGAATCGCCGCCGAACTTCTCCAGCGCCGCACGGGCCAGCACCAGGGCCACCATGGTTTCGACGACGACTCCGGCGGCCGGCACCGCACAGACGTCGGAGCGCTGGTGGATGGCCACGGCCTCGTCGCCGGTCGCCATGTCCACGGTGGCCAGGGCGCGCGGCACCGTGGAGATCGGCTTCATCGCCGCGCGCACCCGCAGCGGCTGGCCGTTGGTCATGCCGCCTTCCAGGCCGCCGGCCCGGTTGGTCGAACGGACGACGCCGTCCGGTCCCGGATACATCTCGTCGTGGGCGCGGCTGCCGCGGCGGCGCGCGGTTTCGAAGCCGTCGCCGATCTCGACGCCTTTGATCGCCTGGATGCCCATCACCGCACCGGCCAGCTGGCTGTCCAGCCGATTGTCCCCGCTGGTGAACGATCCCAGCCCGACCGGCAGGCCCAGGGCCACGACCTCCACCACCCCACCCAGGGTGTCGCCGTCCTTCTTGGCGGCTTCGATCTCGGTGATCATGGCGGCTTCCGCGGCTTTGTCGAATGCGCGGACCGGACTGTCATCGATCGCGGCCAGGTCCTCGGGGCGCGGCGGCGGACCGTCGTAGGGTGCCGACGGCCCGATCGCGATGACATGAGAGAGCACCTCGACTCCCAGCGCCTGGCGCAGGAACGCGCGCGCGACGGTGCCCGCGGCGACCCGCGCGGCGGTCTCCCGGGCGCTGGCCCGCTCCAGCACCGGCCGGGCGTCGTCGAAACCGTACTTGAGCATCCCCGCGTAGTCGGCGTGGCCGGGCCGCGGCCGGGTCAGCGGTTCGTTACGCGCACTGTTTTCCAGCTCGGCCGGGTCGACCGGGTCGGCGGCCATCACGGTTTCCCACTTCGGCCACTCGGTGTTGCCGATCTCGATGGCGATCGGCCCGCCCAGCGTGACGCCGTGCCGTACCCCGGACAGCATGGTCACCGCATCGCGCTCGAACTTCATCCGCGCGCCGCGGCCGTAACCGAGCCGGCGACGGGCCAGCTGGTCGGCGATGTCGGTGGAAGTGACCTGCACGCCGGCGACCATGCCATCGACCACGGCCACCAACGCGCGGCCGTGCGATTCCCCGGCGGTGATCCAGCGCAACACGTGAACCATCTTCCCACGGTGCCTGTCTGGCCCCACGTCGCCGTCGGCGCGCCGCGTGTTCAGCCGGTTCGGTTCGCGAGGATTTCGCGGAGGGTGGGCAGCACTCGTTGATCCTTGGGACGGTTGGCGGCCTGTTTGGATCGGATGATGTCGGCGAGTGCGGCAATTTGCACTGTGACGTCGTAGATTTCCGCCGATAGGGCGTCACGCCGGAGATCTCGGTAGCCGCGGGTGCCCGATGGCTGGAGGGCGACGTCGAGGTCCCCGGCATCAGTCATGAGATTCCAGGTCTGCGCCGCAGCCAATCCTTGGGCATCACAGGCGAATGGCAGACCTTCCGGCCCGGATTCGGTTCGGACCCTTGCATTGAGCTCGTTGAGCGCAGCAGCCAGGCGGCTGAGATTGGCGCGAGTGACTTCCGGGGTGATGTCGACGTCTTCGGTGGGAAAGGGTGAACCGTGGTAGACGGCGGCAAGGCCGCCGATCAGCACGTACTTGACTCCGTGGCGATCGAGTACCTCGAACAGTCTCGCCAGGTTGAGTTCCACGTCAAGACTCGCCTGCCGCGCGCAGTTCCCGGAACTGCCGGGTCAACTGCGAGTGGCGGTGTAGTCGCTCCGGGCCGGACAAGCGCGCAAGGCGCGCGGCCTGGGCGGAGTCGCTGTCGTCGCGCGGCACGATATGGAACTCGAGGTCGAGGCCGCACAGCCGGATCAGCCGGATCACGTCGTCGAGGCTGACGGCGACACCGCCCGACTCCCACCGGGCAATGGCGGGTTGAGCCGTCCCGGCGCGCGCCGAGAGTTCCGCCTGAGTCAGTCCGGCGCGACGCCGCGCTTCTCGGATCAAATTTCCGCCGTAATTTCCACGGTAGCCCGCCATGTTAAAAATATAACAGATCTGATATGAGAACATCTCTCCAGTGCAGGGCACACGCCCCCGCGGTGGCCAGGCACATCGACGGACCGTGCGGGACGCTACGCACCCGACAAACCATCCCGTAGAGCGCGGTGAGCAGCGGCGCGGCCAGTGCCGCCAGAAACCATGTCGCTACGCCGAAGCAACCGGCCAGACCACCCAGGCCGATCGCAAGCTTGACGTCGCCGGCGCCCATCCCCGTCGGCGCCACCAGATGCACCAGCAGATACGCCCCGGTCAGTGCCGCCGCCCCGGCCAGCGCCGGGAGCCCCCGACCGGCCAGCCCGCCGGCCAGCAGGATCACGCCCGCTCCCGGCAGCGTCAGCAGGTTGGGCAACCGTCGTTCGGCGATGTCATAGCGGCTCAACACCGCCAACCAGGCCAGCGCCACCAATGCCAGAGCGATACGCATGCCCGGGCACGCTAGAGCAATTCCTCCAGTGCGCAAGTCATCGCTGCCCGGGGTGCGGGCAGCCCCGTGAACTGCTCGACCTGCGCGAACGCCTGATGCAGCAGCATCTGCAGGCCGTTGATCACCCGGCCGCCCGCCGCGGCCACCGCGGCGGCCAGCGGTGTGGGCCACGGGTCGTAAACGGCATCCAGCAGGACGGGGATCGCGGCGAAGGTGCCGGCATAGCGCGCGGCCACGTCAACCGGGATGGTGCTGACCAGCACCCGCGCGGCGGCCACCTCGTCGCCCAGCATCGCGCTGTCCAGGCCGCAGAACCGGACGTCCGCGCCGATCCGGGTGCCGAGGTCCACCAACCGGGCCCCCTTGTCCGGATTGCGCGCCACCACCGTGATGCCGGTGACGCCGAGGTGCGCCAACCCCACGACGGCCGCCGGCGCGGTGCCGCCCGATCCGCACACCAGCGCGCGCCCCGAGACCGGCCCCAGCGCCCCCGTGACACCGTCGATGTCGGTGTTGTCGGCAAGCCAGCCGCGCGCCGTGCGGACCAGGGTGTTGGCCGAGCCGACCTGTTCGGCACGCGCGGTGTGCTCGTCGGCGAAGCGCAGGGCGGCGAACTTGCCCGGCATGGTCACCGACACCCCGACCCACTCCGGCCCGAAGCCCCCGACCAGACCCGGCAACTCCTCGGCGGTGCACTCGATGCGGTCATAGGTCCAGTCGCGCAGGCCCAGCGCGCGGTACGCGGCCAGATGCAGCTGCGGCGAGCGGGAATGCGCGATCGGCGAGCCGAGAACGGCCGCTTTGCGGGGCCCTGAGTTAGCGGGGCGCGCTGTCGAGGACACCGTTGTGCTTGGCCAGCTCGATGTTCGCCAGATGCTGTTTATAGTCCTTGGTGAACAGCGTCGTCCCCTGGTTGTCGATGGTGACGAAGTACAGCCAGTCCCCCGGCTCGGGATGCATGGCGGCGTGCAGCGCATCGACGCCGGGCGAGCAGATCGCGGTGGCCGGAAGCCCTTGCGACACATAGGTATTCCACGGCGTCTTCTGGGCCCGGTCGGCGTCGGTGGTGGCCACCTCCCGGCGGTCCAGCGGGTAGTTCACCGTCGAGTCGAACTCCAGCGTGTGATGGATGTGCAGGCGGTTGTAGATGACCTGCGCGACCTTCGGGAAATCCTGCATATCGGCTTCCTGCTGCACCAGCGACGCCACCACCAGGATGTCGTACGGCGACAGGTGCAGGGATTGGGCGGTGTCCACCAGCCCGGATCTCGTGTATTCCTCGGCGCCAGCGCCGATCAGGCCCGCCAGGATATTCTCCGGCGAGGCCGTCGGGTCGACGTTGAAGGTCCCCGGCGCGATCAGACCCTCGATCCGGCGATGGTCGCTACCCAGCTCGTTGGCCGGCTCGATCGCCCAGGGCGGCACCGCCAGCTCGATCAGGCTGCTCTTGGCGGCGACGTTGCGCAGATCATCCACCGCAACGCATTTCTTGTTGCCGTCGAGATCGACGCAGGTCGCCCGCGAGATCA
>NZ_DATJYB010000555.1:0-2148 GCF_035499775.1 Mycobacterium sp.
CGTGCACCGGGTCCGGGCGGGCGCCGACGCCCGGGGCCGCCTGACCGCGTTCTGGCAGCAGATCGCCGCCGAGCCGACCTCGCCCAACATGCCGCTCGTGGTCGACTTCCTGTTCAAGAACCGTGTGGACTACATGACGACCAGCGGCGCCGTCAACGAACCCTACACGCTGCCCAACCTCAAGCTGGAGGCCACCAACGTCCAGACCGGCGTGCCCATCATGGTGTGGCGGTCGGTCGGCAACTCCCACACGGAATTCGCCCGCGAGTCAGCGATCGACGAGCTCGCGGCCGCCGCCGGCCGCGACCCCGTGGACTTCCGCCGCGGCCTGCTGGCCGACAATCCGCGCACGCTGCGCGCGCTGGACCTGGCGGCCGAACGGGCCGGGTGGGGAACGCCGCTGGCCGAGGGCCGCGCCCGCGGCGTCGCCTGCAGCAGCTTCCTGGACAGCCACAGCGCCCAGGTCACCGAGATCTCCCTCGACCACCGCAACCGGGTCCGCATCGAGAAGGTCACCTTCGTGCTGGACTGCGGCATCATCCTCGACCCGGACCTGGTCCGCGCCCAGGTCGAAGGCGGCCTCATCTTCGGGCTGGGCGCCGCCGCCTGGGGGGAGATCGTGCTAGGCGACGGCGGTGAGATTGTCACCCAGAGCTTCGACCGCTACCCGGTCATGCGGATGCAGTCAGTGCCCCAGATCGAAGTGGTCTTCATCGAATCGGGCGAATCACCGACAGGTGCCGGCGAGGTCAGCGTCCCCACCGCGGCGCCAGCACTGACCAACGCGATCTTCGCGGCCACTGGCACCCGTATCCGCCAGCTTCCCATCAGCAAAACCATGAGGGTCCTCTGAGACGCAAGCGACCAGGCCCCACCACCGCGACACAACCGGAGGCTGCCGTGACCTTCACCGTGGACACCCACCACCACATCCTGCCCGATTTCTTCTGGCAGGCCACCGAGGGTGACGACCCGGTCGGGGGCATCGCGCCGCCGCCCTGGTCGCGGGCCAGCGCGCTGTCGTTCCTCGACGACGCCGGCATCGACGTCGCCGTCACCTCGATCAGCACCCCCGGCGTGCACACCGGCGACGACGCCGCGGCCCGCTTGCTAGCCCGGCAGTGCAACGAGCTGGCCGCCGAAATGATCCGCGACCGTCCCGACCGGTACGCCGGCTTTGCCTGCCTGCCCCTGCCGGACGTCGACGGCGCGTTCGCCGAACTGGCCTACGCGCTCGACGACCTCCGGCTGGACGGCGTATTGCTGTTCAGCAACGTTCGGGGCATCTACCTTGGCGACTCGCGATTCGCCCCGCTGTTCGACGAGCTGCAGCGGCGCGCGGCCGTCGCGTTCGTGCACCCCAACCCCTCACCCGACCCCAGCGCCCATTCGCTCGGCCTGCCCGACACGCTCATCGACTTCACCGCCGACACGACCAGGGCCATCGCCCAGCTGCATTACGGCAACACCTTCGCCCGCACCCCCGACATCAAGTACATCTTTTCCCACGCCGGGGGAACCGTGCCCTACCTGGCAAAACGGTTTGCCATCATCGACGAGATGAACGTCATCCCCGGAGCCGAGGGCCGCGGGACCGCGGCCGAGACATTCCGCCGCCTGTACTGGGATACCGCGGCGTCCTGGGGTGACCCGGTGCTGCGCCTGCTGCGCGATGTCGTGGGAATCGACCGCGTCGTCTTCGGCAGCGACTTCCCTTACGTGCGCCGCGACATAGCCATCCGCTCCCGCGAGGACATCGAAGCCAATCCGGATCTCACCACCAGGGAGCGGACGGCCATCCTCGGCGGCACGGCGATGACCCTGATACCGCGGCTAGCCGCCCTCCGCGCCCAGGCTCAGACCCGCGCATCATGACGCGACTGCGCTGAGTGCTCACCGTTCCGGTGCCGGCGAGAAGATCATGCTTGCTCAGCTCGGGTCGCCTCGATCAGGGTTACCAGCGCCGTCAGGGTCCGCTGGGGTGGGATGGCCAGGCCGATCTCGGCGAGCGCGGCCCCGGAAACCTCGATGTCGGGGATTGGCGCATCGGTAAGTCCGGCTCGCCGGGGCAGCCGCGTGCCGGGAGTCGCGTCGGTGACCCGGTAGCGCCGCTGCGGGTCGAGTCCCGGGACCCTCAGCGCCGTCGGC
>NZ_DATJYB010000556.1:0-27651 GCF_035499775.1 Mycobacterium sp.
CGGCGCCTAGCCGTATCGGGAACGCCGTGGTGAACCAACCGACGGTGTTGGTGGTGTCGGTGTCCAGCAGGGAGTCGGCGCGCCCGTGGCCCTCCAGGGCGACAAGCGTGCCGGAAGCAGGATCCTGCGCGCGTTCGCGGCGCCAACTGGCAACCGCGATCGTGGTTGCGGCCAACAGGAATTCGCGCATCCCCCGGTCTCTGCCGAGCGCGGCCAGCACTCGTTCGGTGTCTGCTACCGACGCGGCCACCGAGGTGACACGCAACGTTGACCAGCAATCGCGCGTCGGGTCCGGGTGGCGCTCACCCAATGCGGGATCGGGGTCGCGGACCTGCGCGATCCAGTAGTCGCGCTGCGCGTGCACCTGCGGCGTGGCGGCCCGTTCCCACATCAGCTCCGACCACCGCCGATAAGAAGTGAACTCGGGCAATATCTTTGGAGCCGCACCCGATTTCGTCGAACGCCAGGCCTCGGCGATGTCGCCGAGCATGATGTGCCACGAAACCACATCCACCGCCAAGTGGTGCGCGGTGATCAGCAGCACCGAAGGCCGCTGGGCGCCGGAGAACCACACCGCTCGCATCATCGCGCCCGCGCGAGGATCAATCTCCTCGGTCACGCTGCGTGCGGATTGCGCTATGGCCGCGGTCAATTCCGTGTCGGTCGAGTTCGGTAGCGCCACCTCGCTGAGCAGATCACCCGCAACGACCACGCCGGGTTGGCGGGTGACCAGCCGTGGCCCCGCGGGCGTGTCGGTCAGAATCGATCGCAGGGTGTCGTGTCCGTCGAGCAGCAGCTGCAGCATCGACTCGATCGACGGACGGTCGGCTTCTCCGGGCAGCTGCAGCAGGACGGTGTGGGTGAAGCGGCGGAAGTTCCCGTACTCGTAGAGCCAGGACACCATCGGCAGCGGTAATACCTCACCGTATTCGGCGGTTTCGACGGCCATACCCGAGCCGGCCGCGGCATCGGTTGCGGCCGCCAGTTGGCGAATTGTCGGTGCGGTGAACACTATCCGCGGACTCAGCGACAGGCCATGCCGACGCGCCTTGTGGACCAGTGAGATCGCCACGATGCTGTCTAATCCGAGCGAGAAGAAGTCGTCGTCGATGTGCGGCACCACGCCGTTGAACTGCTCTGAAAATACCTCGCACAACGCACGTTCGGTGTCGGTGGACGCCGACGCCGCCCCGTTACCGGTCACCCGCGAGAGCGCCTGGTCGGCCGACAGGTCCAGGGCATGGCCGTCAAGCTTCCCGTTGGCGTTCACCGGCAGTTGAGCCAGCGCCACGATCCGCGCGGGAACCATGTACGAGGGCAGTCGCTCTGACAGCGCGGTACGCAGCCCGATCGGATCGCCTTGCATATCCTGTTGCCATACAACGAAACCCACCAGGCTGGCGTCGCCCTGGCGATGCCGGACGCAGACCGCAGCATCGTGCACGGCGGGCTGGCCACGAAGGGCGGCCTCGATCTCGCCGATCTCGACACGGTAGCCACGAATCTTGACCTGGGTGTCGCTACGTCCCAGGTAGGCGTACCCGCCGTGCGGGAGGCGGCGCACCAAGTCACCGGTGCGGTACATGCGCTGGCCCGGGCGCAGCGGGTCGGCCACGAAGCGGGCCGCGGTCATCGCGGGCCTGCCGACATAGCCGCGAGTGAGCTGCGCGCCGGACAGATAGAGTTCCCCCACCACGCCGTTGGGCACCATCCGCAGCGCGGAATCCAGGATATAGCCGAAGGTTCCCGCGTTCGGGGTGCCGATCGTCGGCGCCTGATACCTGTCGACCGGTGCCACCACCGCCTCGACCGTCATTTCGGTGGGCCCATAGCAGTTGTAGACGGAGGTTTCCGGCAGGGCGCGCAGGCGGCCCCACAGCGCGGTATCGATCGCTTCGCCGCCCAGAGCCAGCACCGGCAGCAGCCGATCGAGCAGTCCGGCGGCAGCGAGTTGCACCAGCATCGACGGGGTGGTGTCGATCATGTCGATCCTTTGGGTGGCAATGCCTTTCACCAGCTGATCCGCGTCCCGCATCTCCTCGGCGCCGAACAGGTGAACGGCGTGACCGTCGAGCAGGCCGACCATGGGCTGCCACGACGCGTCAAAGCTCAGCGACCAGGCGTGTGCGATACGCAGCGGGCGTCCCAGGCGCGCCGAGGCCGCCCGGTAGACCCGCTCGCGGTGGTCGGCGAAATAGCCGAGCAGCGCGGCATTTGTTCCGATGACACCCTTGGGTTCACCGGTAGAGCCGGAGGTGAAGATGACGTACGCGCAGTGCTCGGGGTGGCGGTGCACCGCGGGTGCGACGGCCGGACGCCGCGAAATGCGCTCGGCCACTGCCGGATCGTCGAGGACCAACGTCGGAGTCCCGGCGCAGACCAGGTCCGCATAGCCGGCTCCGGCGACGGCGAGTGCCGGATTTGCCTGGCGGAAAGCGGATTCGATGCGGGCGCGCGGGAGCGTGACATCGACGGGAAGGTAGCCGCCCCCGGCGGCGAGTACGGCCAGGATGGCGATGATAGATCGGGCCGACCGTGGCAGCGCCAGCGCGACAACCGCTTCGGGGCCGATGCCGCAGGCGGCCAGCTCCGCTGCCAACCGCGTTGCCTCAGCGTGCAATTCGGCATAGCTGTAGCGTTCACCGCCCCCGGCACTCAGCGCCTCGGCGCCGGGGGTGGCTTGAACCTGCCGCTCGAACATCTCCCACACCGAAGCCACTGAAGTGCCGCCAAGAGCCGGCCCCGCCGTGACATCGCGGAATTCGGCACGCTCTGCCGATGTAAGCACATCCAGCGCATCCGGCGTGCCGGAGCCGATATCGGGGAGTTGGCGCAGCACCGCGAGCAATCGCTCGCCCATCGCCGACGGCGGAAGATGCGGCAGCGCTTCGCGAATCGCCTCGACCAGCACGACCAGCGCATCGTCCCTCAGGTGCGAGACCAGCGTCAGCGGATAGTGCGTCAGGCTCTCCATCTCCACCGGATGAAAGCGCGCACCGTCGGGTGTGCTGACCGGGCGGATCGCGTCTTCGATCGGTGCGTTCTCGAATACGAACAGCGAGTCGAACAGGCTTCCGCGGCCGTGTTCACGCTGAAGTTCCGACAGGCTGAGATAACCGATGTCACGCATGGCCGACGACTCGCGTTGCAGCCGTGCGCATTGTTCGACCACCGAGGCGGTGCTGCTCAGCTGGTGCACGACCGGGACGGCGTTGATGAATAGGCCGACCATGGTGTCCACCCCGGGCAAGCCTTCGGGACGGCCGGAGACGATGGTGCCGAACACGACATCGCGCCGGTCGGTGAGCCTGCCCAGCACGACGGCCCACGCGAAAAGCACTGCGGTATTGAGCGTGAGGCCGTTGCGGCCCGCCCACTGTCGCAGCCGTGTCGTGTCGGTCGCGGACAACAGCAGTTCCGTCTTCTCCGGCACCGTGTTACCCGCAGCCGGCGTGCCGTCGGCCACCATCAGCGGTCCGGACACACGCCCCAGATACTCCGTCCAATTGGCGATCGCCGCACCCCGGTCCTGCCCGGCGAGCCAGACGATGTAGTCGCGGTACGGGCGTGGGGCCGGCAGTCCGTCGGCTGATCCCCCCGCCCGGTACACGGCGAGCATCTCGGTGAAGAACACCGCAAGTGCCCAGCCGTCCACCAGAATGTGGTGCGCGGTGAAGATCAGCCGGCGCCGGGTCTCGCCCGGCACCGCGAGCAGCACGACCCGCAACGCGGGGCCGCGGCTCAAGTCGAACGGGCGGCGCCGCTCCGATCGAGCGATGGCGTCGAATTCGTTTGGTGCCGCTATGCGTTCGGACCACGGCAGCTCGGCGTGGGCAGGCACTATCTGCACCGGCTTCGGCACATCGCGGTCCCAGAACGCGGCGCGCAGGTTGGGGTGCCGGTCCAGCATCGCCTGAGCGCTGCGCCGGAGCAACTCGACGTCGACAGGTCCGTCGACGTCGACGACGAACTGCATGCTGTACAGGTCGATGCTGTCCTCGGCAAGCCGGTACAACGCGAACAGCCCCTCCTGCAACGGGCTGAGGGCGAGGACGTCCTCGATCTGCGCTGGGGCCTCGGTCACGAATTCCTCACTGCAACCTCAGGATTGCTCGTGCCAGGACGCGGTCAGATCGGCCAGCGCGTCGGCGCTCAGACCGGACGCACTCATCGGCGTGTATTCCCGCGCCGGGGCCGAATCCGCGTCGGCCGCAGGCTGATCCGCGGCGGCGTCGACGGCGGCGGCCAGCGCGGCGATGGTCAGGTGCTCGAACACCATGGGCGGGGTCATGGCCAGCCCCTGCGCGTTGGCCTGGGCCGACCATTTGATGGAGATGATGCTGTCGCCGCCGAGGGCGAAGAAGTTGTCCTCGGGATCTACGCCGGTGATGTCGAGCAACCCCTCCAATAAGGTGATCAGGGCCCGTTCGGTTTGGGCGGACCCGGCAGCGAGGCGCGGCGGCGGCGCGGCTCTCGGGGTCGGCGGAGCGAGCAGCTTCTCCAGGTCCGCCGCAGGCAGCAACTCCAGCGCGGAAACCCTGACGTCGGGCGTCGTCACGAACGCGTCGAGCGTGCGGTTGAGCGCGTCGGCGAGGAGAGCCACGGTCTCGCGTTCGTAGAGATCGGCATTGGCGACGATCCGCACGTCAAGTTCTCCGTCGGGCGTCACCGTCATACCGAGGTCCAGATCCAGCAGCGAGACCTCGAAGTCCATCGGTAGTGGAACGACGGTGGTTTCCCCGGACTCGGTGAGGTCTCGGGGTATCGGCGCCCAGTCCTCGCCGCGGAAGTGCAGCATGTTCTGGAACAGCGGGTTGCGCGACCGTGAGCGCGGCGGGTTGAGCGCCTCGACCAAGCGTTCGATGGGCAGCTCCTGGTGTGCGAACGCATCGAGTACCGCGTCGCGGCTGCGCGCGATCATGGTGCGCGGACTTGGATCGCCGGTTATGTCGTTGCGCAGCACCACCACATTGGCGAACAGACCGACCAGATTCTGGGTGGTCGATTCGATCCGGGACGCGACCGGGCTGCCGATCGGAATGTCCGCGCCCCCGCCGAGCTTGTGCAGCAGCACCGCGAGGACAGCCTGGTAAACCATGAACTCGGTAGCACCGTTCTGCTCGGCGAGTTGGGTCAGCGCGCCGCGGCGGGCCGCGGAGACGGTGAAAGTCACGACCTCGCCTTGCTTCCCGAGCACCGTCGGGCGGGTGTGGTCCGGGACTGCCGAGATCTCGTCGGGCAATCCGACCAATGCATCGCGCCAATAGGCCAGTTCCGCCCGTCCCCATTCGGTGTCGAGCGCATTTCGTTGCCACAGTGCGTAATCCGCGAACTGGATGGGCAGGGTGGCCCACTGCGGCGCCGTCCCGTCCACCTGGGCGCGGTAGGCGCTGACGAGGTCGTCGAAGACGATTTGCAGTGAGGCGTGATCGGTGACGATGTGGTGAACCAGTAGCAGCAGCACACGGGTATCGGCGCCCAGGTCCAGCAGGGTGGCCTTGATCAGCGGCCCGGCTTCGGGGGTGAACACCTGCCGGCGCAGGTCGCGGACCGTGTCGTCGAAGTGCTCCGCGGCGACCTTGAGGATGGGCAGTTCCACCCACAGCGCCGGATGCACGAACTGGTACGGAACACCCTCGTGCTCAGCGAAATTCGTGCGCAACGCTTCATGACGGGCTACCACGTCGTTGAGCGCTCCGGTCAGTGCGACGGTGTCCAGTGGGCCCGCGAAGCGAAGCGCGAATGGCAGGTTGAAGCCGTCGCGCGCGCCTTCCATCCGGTACTGGAACCACATCGCGAGCTGCGAGTAGGACAACGGCAGCCGTTCCGGGCGAACCACACCGGTGAATTGGGGGCGACCCGACTGGGTATCCGCGTCACTGAATTCGCCCAGCTCGTCCATCGCGTCGAGGTCGAGGTCGAATTCAGCACGGAACTGCTGTACCAGCCGGGCCGCCAACCCGGCCGGAGTCGGGCTGTCGAAGACGGCGCGGACGGTCAGCTCCACTCCGAAATCCGCACGGATCTGCGCCACCAGCCGCGCGGCCAGCAGTGAGTGGCCACCCAGCCCAAAGAACGAGTCCTCCGCGCCGATTCGCTCCCAGCCGAACAGTCGGGCGAAGATGGCGCACATGCGGCGCTCGGTCGGCGTCGCCGGCTCGCGGAAGCGGCGAACCGCAACCGGGGTCGGGGCGGGCAGCGCGCGCTTGTCCAGTTTGCCGCTGACCGTGAGCGGGATCTCGGGAATCAACGCGAATGCGTTGGGCACCATGTATTCCGGCAGCACCGACGCGGTATGTGCGCGGATCTCGTCGAGATCCAGATCCCCGAAAGTGCCGGAGAGGCCGGCATCTTCACTAACAACAGGCACCAGGTACGCGGCGAGCATGGGGCCGGCCTCGGTGTCTTCGGTGACGACGAGGCAGTGTCGCACCGCCGGGTGCGTCGCGATCACGGACTCGACCTCGCCGAGCTCGATGCGGAAGCCGCGAACCTTGACCTGCTCGTCGGCTCGCCCGACGAATTCCAGTTCCCCAGAGATGTTGCGGCGAACCAGATCTCCCGATCGGTACAAGCGCATGCCGGGGTTGAACGGGTCGGCCACGAATCGCTGCGCGGTCAGCCCGGGACGCGCCAGGTATCCGCGCGCCAACTGGACGCCACCGAGATACAGCTCGCCGATCACCTCCGCGGGCACGGGTTGCAACTCCTCGTCGAGTACATAGGCGTACACGTTGCGGTTGGGCACCCCGATAGGCACCACCCGCGCGCCGTGTGACCCCTCGACCTGCATGTGCGTCGAACAGACCACTGCCTCGGTCGGGCCGTAGTGATTGCGTAACTGCGCGTCGAAGTAGCCGGCGAATTTCTCGGCCACCTCACCCGGAAGCGCTTCCCCGCCCACCGGCACGTGCCGCAGCTGCCGCCATTGGCTGACCTGCGGCATCAGCAGCAGCGTGCTCAGCATGGAGGGCACCATGTGCAGCACGGTGACGCGGTGCCGGCTGATCAGGTCGGCGACATAGCCGATGTCGCCGAACGCATCCGGCCGAGGCACTATCAGCTGCGCGCCCAGCGACAACGTGACGAAGATGTCCAACAGCGAGGCATCGAAGCTCACCGACGACGACTGCAGCAGGCGGTCTTCGGCGGTCATGCTCCACTCGGCGATGAAGCCCGCTACGTGCTCGGCGATCGCGCGGTGCGAGACGGCCACACCCTTGGGCTGGCCGGTGGAGCCGGACGTGTAGATGACGTAGGCCAGGTTCTCGGCGCGCAACGGGCGAGCCCGGTCGGCGTCGGTGACCGGGCCGTCCGGCAACTCCGCGGCGGCACGGAGCGCGGCGTCGAATTCGTCCGGCCCGATCACCACGCCCGGGCGTGCGTCCGTGACGAGGTATTCGATCCGGTCGTCGGGGTAGGCCGGATCGATCGGCAGATAGGCCGCACCGGCCTTCAGGACGGCCAGCATCGCCACGACGAACTCCATCGACGTGGTCATGCGCAGGCCGACGATGTTGTCGGCACCGATACCCTGCCCAATGAACCAGCGCGCCAAGCGATTCGCGCGCCGATGCAAATCGGCGTAGGTCAGCTCGGCGTCGTCGGACACCAGCGCGACGGCGTCCGGCGTGCCTGATGCCGCGGCTTCGAGCATCGCGACGATGGTGGTGGCAGGCTGGTCGACGAGTTCGCCATGCGACTGCGCCAGAACGACATCGCGTTCGCCGGCGCCCAGCATGTCCAGACTGGTCAGGCGGCGGTCGGGCTGCGTGAGCGCGTTGTCCAACAGCTGCAGATAATGAGCCAGCATCTGCTCGACGAGCCCACCGCCCAGCACATCGGTCTGATACTCGAACTCGATGAGCACACCTTGCGGGTCCAACACGACCGCAAGGGCAAGCGGAAGGTGCGCGGTTACCGCGCCCAGTTCGAGTTGGCGCACAGCGACGCCGTCCAGCGCGAATCCACCGGCGTTCTTGCGCATGGAGAAGCCCAGTCGGACAAGCTGATCCATGCCGTCGTGTCCCATCCGCTCCGGGTTGGCCTCGCGCACCACCCGATCGATGCCGACCGACTGGTGCGCGAAGCCGTTCAGGCATGTCTCACGTACCGCGCCGACGAACGAGGTGAACGTGTCCGATGAACGTGCGGCGATGCGCAGCAGCAGCGTATTGCCGAAATACCCGATGGCAGCCTCGGCCGCGGCCCTGCGCTCGGTGACCGGCACCGAGATCAGGAAATCCGACGCGCCGGTATAGCGGCGCACCAGCACCCCAAAAGCCGCCAGCAACACCATGAACGGCGAGGCCGAGTGCCTGCGGGCGAAGTCCTCGACCCGGCCGAACAACTCGGCGGCCAGCACCCGGGTGCGACGTTCCGCCTGCCGGGACGGATGTGCGGCGGCCACACCGGGAAGCTCCAGCGGTTCGGGCGACGGGCGCAGATTGTCGGCCCAGTAGCCGACATCGGCGATGGTGGGTTCCGTGGCGCCCTCGAGCACCTCGACCGCGACATACTGTGGCGCTTGCCCGCCTGGGCCGCCCAGTTGCCCGCGGTGGTAAGCCGCACTCAGGTCTTGAGCGAACACAGCCCACGAGTCGTCGTCCCAACAGATGTGGTGCACGACCAGCAGCAGTACGAATTCATCTGCACTGCAACGGATCAGGCTTATCCGCAGCGGCAACTCGTCCATGAGATCGAATGGTCGGCCGAACTCGTCCCGCGCCAAAACCTCGATCCGCTGGTTCCGATCGCCTTCCGGCAGGCCGGTCAAATCGTCCACTTGCCAATTGATCTCGACGTCATCGGAAAATACCTGGTATGGCTCACCTTCGGAGTCCACCCCGTAGGTGGTACGCAAAATCGCGTGGCGCGCAACGACATCGCTGAAGGCTACGCGCAGCCGAGCCTCGTCGAGCGCCCCGGCCAGCCGATAGGCAACGCAGATGTTCAGTGTGGAGTCGGTGGGGTCCATCGTCTGCAGAAACCACATCCGACGCTGACCGGTCGACAGAGCGTAGCGCTCACCGGCACGGACCCGCGGTGCCTCGACGGATCCGGGGGCCGCTAAACCGCTTTCGGCGATGCGCCTGCGCAGCAACTCGCGACGACGTTCCTGCAAGGTCCTGGCATCGTCTGCCATCGCTCGTCTCACTCCTGCCATTACGGGTCCGCCGGGACTGGGATTTTAAGTCGGATTGTTCAGATAGCCACCGCCGACGAAGAACTCGTCCCCGCGACGCTCGACTCCGTCCGAGGAGCGAACGCGGGTGATCACCAGCCCACGGTTGCCGCCGCGATATGCGTTGGGCCCACACACCACGGCGCCGCCGCCCTCCTGCACGATCACCCGGCCGGGCGTGCCCCCGTAACCGGCCTCGGAGACGTGTGCCGCAAGCACCTCGATGCGCTCACCCCGGTAAAAAGTGAACGCGCGGGGGTAGGGATCGGACAAGGCGCGCACGAACCGCTCGAGATCCGCGGCGGGCCAGTTCCAATCGATCAAACTGTCGCGCTGCGAACGCTTGTGGAAGTACGTCCGCTCGGCCTTGTGCTGCGGCCGCCAGACCGCGGTCCCGGATTCCAACGCGCTCAACGCATCCCGCAGCGCATCCGGAATCAGGTCCATGGCCCGCATGACCAGCCCGGTGCCGGTATCGGTGTCTCCGATGGGCAGTGAACGCTGGATCAGAATGTCCCCGGTGTCCAGGCCGTCGTCCATCCGGTGCACCGTCAGCCCGAACTCCGACTCACCGCTGATCAACGCCCACAGGACAGGGGAAAACCCGGTGAATTTGGGCAGCAGCGAATCGTGCAGGTTCAGCGTGCCGTGCGGCGGCAGGTTGTACAGCTCCGGCGGCATCCAGGTGTACCAGCTATTGACGACGATGACGTCGGGTTCGGCGCGCTTGACCAGGTCGATGGTCTCGGCGTCCACCCGATCGGTGAGGTGCACCGGGATGCCGCAGTCGCGGGCGAGCTCCTCCACCGACTGCGAAAAAATCGCCTTGTAGGAGTGTTCGCTGGCCGGATGGGTGACCGCGAGCATGACGTCGTGATCCAGATCGATCAGCGCCTGCAGGGTTCTGACCCCCCAGGTCTGGAAACCGAACGACACGACCCGCATGCATGCACCCCTTTCGCTCCGGATTACAAGTTCAGCAGATTATGTTAGCCTTCGCTAAGTTGCATAGCTCTTGCGGCTGTCGCGGCGACGAGGTGCGGGGAGGCACCCGTTCGAATCCGTGCCGACCCGTTCGGGTCCAGCGGCTTCGGTGAGGAGCATTCTTTCGGCGCGGCCCATCCGGCGCGGGGGGTACGGGATGAGCACGCTGGGCTTACGGCGCCGTGGCGCCTTGGACCGTGAGGCGTTGTCGGGGAAGTTCTCGCTGCGTCGAGTCGACCCGGACCGGGATCTGGACCTCGTGCATGCCTGGATGAACGACCCGGATGTGGCCCTCTTCTGGAAGATGCCGTGGGCTCGGCACGCGATCGCGTCCTATCTGCGTCGGCAGGACCGCAACCCGAACTCCACCCCCTACCTGGGCGAGCTGAACGGCGTCCCGATGAGCTACTGGGAGCTCTACCGCGCCGATCTCGAGCCGATCGCGCAGCGCTATGCCGCGCGCGAGCACGACGCCGGCCTGCACCTGCTGCTGGGTAACCCCGAATATCGCGGACGCGGACTGGCAGTTGACCTGTTGCGCGCGGTCTCGTCCTGGCAGCTGAATCGGGATCCACGGGTGACCCGGGTGGTCGCCGAACCCGACATCGACAACAAGCGATCCATCCGAGCGTTCGAGCGTGCCGGGTTCCGGCGCACCAGGGTTATCGACCTGCCGGACAAACGGGCCGCCCTGATGGTCCGGGACCGCACCCACCACCGGCCGAACTATGGCGGGACCACCCCCGTGCCGCTCCGAACGCAGAGGTCAACGGGCCGGCACCGAAATTACTAGCCCAAAAGTTTATGTTAGCCTTCGCTAAGTTGCGAGGCTGCTGACGGCTGTCGCGGCAACCAGGCGGACCGACGGGCACGAACGGGCACGAGAGGTAGTAGCGCATGCCGCGCACACTGGGGTGGATCAGACAGTTCCACGCACCGGCGTCGCCCGACAGTCTTCCGCTGCTGGTTTTTCCGCATGCCGGAGCAGGCGCATCGGCCTACCGCGAGTTCTCGAAAGTGCTCAGCAGCAAATTCGACGTGATTGTTTTCCAGTACCCGGGACGCCAGGACCGGGTAGCCGAGGCCTCCCTGGTGTCGGTTGCCGAGATGGCCGAGGGGGCATTCAGCGAATTCTGCGCATCGGATCACCACCGTGGTCTGCCGATCATCACATTCGGCCACAGCATGGGGGCGCTGGTCGCCTTCGAGTTCGTCCGGCTCGCGGAAGTGCGGGGAATCGACGTGCGGCAGCTCAACGTCTCGGCGGCGGTTGCGCCGAGCAATGCGGCGGGCAAACCACCACATCCCAAGGATGACGACGAAATCCTCGCCCATCTGGCGGCGCTCGAGGGTACCGACACGGATGTCATGGCCAACAGCGCGGTCATGAGATTGGCTCTGCCTGTCATCAAAGCCGATTACCAGGCTTTTGATGCGTACTCCTGCGCTGACGACGTCAAGGTCGCCTCCCCGATACTCGCGATGGGCGGTGATCAGGACCCCTATGTCACGCTGGGCGATCTGTACGGGTGGGGCAAACACACCGACACGGTCAAAGTCACGGTGTTCGACGGCGGCCACTTTTATCTGACCTCACACATCGACGCTGTCGCAGAGTTGTTGGCGTCGAGCGCGCACTGCGAGCAGACGGCGTGAGCGACGCCATCGTCATCTCCGGGATGGCGGTCGAGGCACCCGCCGGGATCGACACCCCGAGCGCCCTGTGGTCGGCACTCGCCGAATCGAGGGAGCTGCTCCGCCCCTTCCCACGGGACAGGGGCTGGACCGTCGACCACCTGCTATCGGCATCCCGGGTAGCAGAGGGTTGGCGTCAAGTCTGCGATTCCGGCGGATTCCTGGACGGCGCAGCGACATTCGACCCGCCATTCTTCGGCCTCACCGATCACGAGGCGATGGCGATGCATCCGCAGCAGCGAGTCGCGATGCGGGTGGCGTGGAAGGCGCTGGAGAACGCGGGAATCAATCCCGGCGCGCTCGAGGGTTCGGAGGGCGGCTGTTTCGTCGGGATGTCGATGACCGAATACGGAACACGCACATCGGTGGCCGACGATTACACGGGATTCCGGACCGTCGGTTTGGGACAACTGGGGGGTGCCGGCCGGATCTCACACTGCCTCGGACTGGTCGGGCCGTCGATATCCATCGATTCGGCGTGCGCATCGTCGTTGACCGCAGTGCAATTGGCCGCCAACGCGATTCAACTGGACGAATGCGAGTGGGCGCTGGCCGGTGCCGTATGTGTTCTGGGAGAGCCGACGGCGTTCTACGAGTTCTCCCGACTCAATGCCATATCCGCAGACGGGCATTGCCGCGCCTACTCCGCCGACGCAACTGGCACCGTGTGGGGTGAGGGCGCGGGAATGGTTGTCGTCGAACGTGAATCGCGAGCGCGGCAGTTGGGACACCGCATCTACGGCCGCATCTTGGCCATCCGCACCAATCACAACGGCAAAGGAAAGCCGATCCTGGTTCCCCGGATGCGCGCGCAGGAGCAGCTTATGCATAAAACGATCGACGCGTCGGGAATCGATCCGGCCGACGTCGGAATGATCGAAGGGCACGGCACCGCAACGCCTGCCGGGGACCCACAGGAATTGTTCGCCCTGTTCAAGACCTACGGCGCAGCGGGATCCGAGGCACTGCTGGGCTCGATCAAGTCGAACGTCGGCCACGCCCAGGCGGCGTCTGGGATGCTCGGGCTGACAAAGCTGCTGCTGGCGGGTCAGTACGGTCACATTCCGCCAACTCTGTTCGCGGACAACCCGACCAAGACGGTGGACTGGGATCTGACGGGCCTGCGACTGGCCACCAAGCTGCACCCGTGGGAACCGAAGGACGGCATGCGCTACGGAGCCGCATCGTCATTCGGCGCGGGCGGCGCCAATGCGCACGCGATCATCGCCATGCCCGCGGGTTCCGGAGCGTGAGAGACGTGACACCACCCGGCTACCGGCTCCCCAACGGCACCGTCCCCGTCCTGCTGTCGTCGGATAGTGCCGATCTGCTGCGCGACGAAGCCTCGGCCCTGCTTGCCTATGCGGCCGCGCATCCCGAGGTGGCGCCGCAGGCGATCGCCGGAATGCTGTTTCGGACCAGGCTCGCCCGCCGTTACCGGGCCCTGGCCATGGTGGCCGACCGCGACGAGATGGTCGGGGCCCTGCAGGCGGTCATCGATGGCCGCGAACATCCGTGCGTGGTGCGCACCGACACACCCGCCACGGCCCGTCGGGTGGCCTATGTCTTCCCCGGGCAGGGCGGCCAGCGCCCGGGGATGGGGCGGCCGTTCTACGAGTTGGTCCCCGCGTTCCGGACCGAGGCGGATCGGTGCGCCGAGACGTTCCAGGCCCAGTTCGGCGAGTCACCGCTGAATTACCTTCTGGATGAGGATCTTCCGGCCGAAGACAGCGCACGCACCGTGCAACCCGCGTTGTTCACCCAAATGGCCGCGCTGGCCGCGATGTGGCGAGCGGTCGGCGTCGCGCCCAACATCACCATCGGGCACAGCCAGGGAGAAATCGCCGCGGCCTACATATCCGGCATTATCACCTTGGCTGATGCCGTCCGAGTCATCGGCATACGCGCACACGCGGCCGACGAGTTCGCCTCCGGTGACTACGCCATGGCCGTCATCGCTACCGACCGCGACACCTGCGAGGACCTGCTCGCCCGTTGCCCGGGTTGGGCGCAGCTGTCGGTGGTCAATTCGCCGAACATGGTGGGAATCTCGGGTGATCGAGAGACCGTGCAGAGCGTCGTGGATACGCTCACCGAACGCGGCACCTTCGCGCGACTCATCCGGGTCCAGTACCCCGCCCACACCAGCTTGATCAACGAGCTCGGCGAAACGGTACGCGCGGCCACGCAACGCGAACTGCAGAACCCGAAATTCCTCGACACCGAAATCGACTGCCTCGGGTCCACTCTCGGCGCGCCCATCACCCAGGACCTGCCGGTTGACCAGTATTGGTTCTGGAATCTGCGCAACACCGTTCGATTCGACAAGGCGATCGCTGCCGCCGCGCAGCGCGACATCGACACGTTCGTCGAACTCGCCGCACATCCCACGCTGCAGTTGGCGATTCAAGACAATCTGGCCGCCGTCAGCGGCGAGCGCACGCCCAGGGTGGTCGGCACGTCGGAGCGAACGGCCACCGACCTGAGCGAGTTCACCCGCAATCTCGCCCAGTTGGCAGTGCATGATCTGAATTACCCGTGGGAGTGCCTGCGCGCGGAGTCTGACGGCCCCGTCTCGCTGCCGTTGCTCGATTTCCCCAACACCCGGATGAACGAGACCCGGCTGTGGATGCGCTACACCCAGCCCGATGACGTCAAAGCGGTTGCCCCAGCAGCCGAACCGGCTCCGGAACCGGTCACCGCCACCGCACCCGCACGGCTCTTGGTCGAAGAGTGGATCCGGCTGTCCCAGCGCTCGCTGGTGGCGCCGCGTGTCATCGGAATCGTCGACCACACCGGCGCCTGCTCGGACGTAGCCGGCGCGCTCAGCCGCGCCGCCAAAGAGATCGGCGCCACGGCTCACCCAATCGACGCAACCGGCACCAGCAGCGGCGATCTCAACACGTTGGTCATCTTGATGCCGCCGTCACCGGGACTCGACGACCCCGCCGCCGCAACCGAGGTGGCCGAATTCTTCGGCAACCGCACCTGGTGGCCGGACATCGGTGACACGATCACCGAATGCTGGCTGGTGACGGTGGGCGGCGAGGCGGTGGTTCCCGACGATGCGCCGCCAAATCCGTTGCACGCTGCGGCAAGTTCGGGCTTCCGCAGCATCGCCACCGAATATCTCGGAGTCGCGTTCCGCCATCTCGATCTCCCGGCTGCATCGGCGACGCCGGAATCGGCTACCGCGATCCTCACGGCGCTGCACACGGGTGAGGAATCCGAGTTGGCGTTCCGCGACGGCGGCCTCTACGCCAAGCGACTGGTCGAGGACGACGCCCCCGCCTACTCTGCTGAAAAGCCCTGTCAGCATGTGCTGATCACCGGTGGAACCGGAAACCTGGGCCTCGAGTTCTGCGATCATCTCGCTCGGCGTGGCGCGCAGCGAATCACGCTGGTAAGCAGATCGGGCGAGACGCCCGCCAACGCTGACCGGCTGCGCCGAATCCGTTCGTCCACAGCGACGCAAATCGTTGTGGCCCGATGCGACGTCGCCGATCCGGCAGCCGTGTCGCGGCTGTCCGAGCAACACCGGGATGCGCCCGCCGATCTGATAATCCATGCCGCCGTCGACTATTCGGACATCGAGTTGCGCGACATCACCACGGCGAAGGCCGAACAGGCGCTGCGCGCCAAGGTCATCGGCATCGCGCGGGTGCTCGACGAGTTTCCCCGGACCGCCGACTGTCGGGTGGTGCTGTGCTCGTCGACCGCAGCGACAATCGGTGGACGCGGCCAAGCCATCTACGCGGCGGCCAATCGGATGCTCGACGCCATGGCGCACCGGCTCCGCGCCGACGGCCTGGACTGCGTTTCTGTGCAGTGGGGTCAGTGGACGGTGCATCTCGACCTCGGAGCTGCCGGCCGGGCCAAGCTGGCCGGGACCGGCGTGGTTCCGATGTCTCCGGCAGATGCCATGGCACTGGGAATGAGCCGCCGGCGCGGCAATATCGGCAATATCGGCAATATCGGCAATATCGGCAATATTATCGTTGCGGCGTTCGACCTGGACCGTGCGCGGTCAGCCCTGACCACCTTCGGTTACGGACCGCTGGCCTCACAGCTGACCTCGCCCGCCGTCGAGAAACAGGTCGCGGCTCGGGAATCGAATGTCTCGCAACGCTTCATCAAGCTGCTCGCCGAGGCGATCGGCGTCGCGGACCCGGACGCGATCGACACCAGCGTGCCCATGGTCGCGATCGGCCTGGACTCGTTGCAGGCGCTCGAGTTTCGCCGCCGGGTCCAGGTCGAGTTCAACCACGAGCTCAACGTCGCGGACATCCTCGGCGGCGCATCTGTCGCCGACGTCCTGGCGCAGCTGGACACCCAGGCTGCGCCGGTAGAGCCGTCCGAGGTGTTTCAGCGCGCACGACGGGTGGCCCAAGACGTCGTCCCGACCACCCTGGATGTGGACCGATTGCGCTCCGCGCGTGCCGATTTAGACCTCGTCGGGATGCGGGCCATGATGAACGCACTCGATCCCGCGTTGAGCAGCGATGTTCCAGGCGCCACCCACACAGCCGAGAACATCGCGACACAGCTTGAGTTTGCTCCCCGACACCGGTGGCTGCTGCGCAGATGGCTCGGAGTGCTCACGGCGCGTGGACATCTCGACCTCGACTCCGACGGCGGCTACCGGTTGGTGCAGCCGGTGCCGGAACCGGGCTGCCCGGACTTGTTCGCGTTGGGCGCCGACCTCGGCTATCCGCGTTCGCTGACGGCCTTCATGCAAAGTTGCAACGAACGTCTGACAGAACTCGCGCAAGATCGGGTCCGCGTTCAGGAATTGCTGTTCGCCGACGGCGACATGGTGACCGCCGTCGCCGGCTACCGAGACAACGTGGTGGGCCAGTACCTGAATCGCGGTGCACGGGAAGTCGTTGCGGGCCTTGCCGCGGGACTGACGCACGACCGGTCACCGGTTGGGATTCTCGAGCTGGGCGCAGGCACCGGCGGCACGACGGACGACGTCATCGCGGGCCTCTCCGGGATCTCCATCGACTACCACTTCACCGACGTGTCGACGTTCTTCCTTCGCGCCGCCCAGGAAAGATTCGCGGCATATCCGCAGATCCGTTACGGGATACTGGATTTAAACACCGATCTGCCGCAGCATGACCGATACGACATCGTGCTGGCGGCCAATGTGCTGCACAACGCACTGCATATCGGTGAGAGCCTGCGGCAACTGCACGAGCTGATCAACCCCGGGGGAGCGATCGTCTTCATCGAAACCTGCAACGCGAATTACCAACTGCTGACGTCGCTGAAGTTCCTGATGTCGCCCAATCCCGGTCAGCCGCATCCGGGCCAGTCCGATATCAGGGCCGGAGGCCGGATCTTTCTCACCGAAGACGAATGGCTTGATCAGCTCCGCGCGTCGGGATTCAGTCCGCTGCCGGTGTTGCCGGACCCTGATCACCCGCTGCGGGTGCTCGATCAGCGACTGTTCGCCGCACTGCGTAACCGGTGATCACCCGCTAGCCGTCGGGTGCCATCGCCTCGCGCAGGCTCCTGGGGCGCATGTCGGCCCAGTTGTCCTCCACGTAGGCAAGGCAATTCGCGCGGGTGTCCGCACCGAAGACCACGCGCCAGCCGGCCGGCACCGCGACGAATGCCGGCCACAGGCTGTGCTCCTCGTCGTTGACCAGCACGTAGAACGTGCCGCTGTCGTCGTCAAACGGATTGGTACTCACCGCTTCTCCCCTTTTGCGGACGATCGGTGACGCCGATATCAGCCCCCAGGACACGGTCGGACAGCAACCCCAGGCAGCTCAGGTTGGGGAATCCGGGTCCCTCGTTGAGGCCGGAGAGATTGGGCAGGACCAGTTTCGGGGTGACGCCGGCTACGGCCAAGTCGGGGCCAATGGACTCCTCCAGACGTTCGGACGTCAGCGGCCCACCCAGCCCGAGCTCCAGCACGTCCACGGCGGCCGGGCTCAACAGCGGCACGAACCACAGCGGGTCAGCGCCTGATCCGTCGATGACGAGGTCGAAGCGATGCAGGGTCTCGAGCGGTTCACCAGAGCGGTCCGTGCTCAGCGTGATCCAGATCGTGCTGTCCCGATCGACCACGCGAGCAACGCGTCCGCGTAGATGCTTGATCCGCTCGTCGGCCAGTAGCGATTCCTGAACGCGCGCCGAGAAGACCCCGCGGTCGGTGCGGGCGATGCAGTCGCGCCGTTCGGCCTGGGTGAGGCTGCGCCAGCCGGTGGGATCGGAGAACAGTGAATTCTCGAAGAAGCCCTCGCCACGGGTGAACAGGGTTGCCTGCGGCGAAATCGCGGTGATCGATGAAACCCGATGATGGAAAAGCTCGTTGAGCATCGACGCAGCGGTCTCCCCGCCGCCGATCACCGCGACATTCTCGGCGACGATCCGGTCGTGGCGCGCGGCACGTTCCCAGAACTGAGCGATCGACAGCACCCGCGGGTCGCCGGAGCGGATACAGCGCTCCGCCTGACCGGGGCCGGTGATCATGATGGTGTCGGCGGACAGGTGCGACTCGTGGGTGTGCAACTCCCAGTGCGATCCGTCGACCGCGATCTGAACCACTTCGCCGCGAACGACTTTCAAGCCGGCCACCTCGGCCGCCCAGCGCAGGTAGGAAGCCCACGTGTCGTGAGTCGGCGACGGCCGACCCCGGTCGACCCAACCGACGAATTGGTCCGTCGCAACCAGATACGACTGCCAGCTGAACCGCATCATCTGCTCGTCGACTTCGGCGTTGCGGCCGGGAACCAGCGACGACCGGTACGGGAACCCGACGTCCTTTTCGGGGCTGGTACCCAACCGCTGCCGGCCGTCGGTCCAGCCGCCCCCGGCCCGCCAGTTGGCAGCCACGCCAGTGCGTTCGACCGCGACGACATCGGCCGCCTCGACGCCCATCTCGCGCAAGACCGCCGCCTTCGCGGCGACTGCCACCGCCTTCGCGCCGGCACCGAGGATCGCCAGCGTGCCGCTCATGACAAGCCCCCACCTCCGTCGGCTAGCTTAGCTCAGGCTGTCCTAACTTCGTGTACGCTACCCTATGTCCCGAAGGCAGGACACGCCTGCCCCGAGGGAGCCACCGCGTTGCCTGTTACTCCTCCCCGACCGTTGCTGGACGGCTTCGTTCCGTTTCCGCCCGAACGCGCTGCCGGCTACCGGGCGGCCGGCTACTGGGCCGGTCGCAGCCTCGACTCGGTGCTGCGAGACGCCGCCAGGGCATGGCCCGACCGCGTGGCCGTGGTGGATGACCTCGGTAACCATACGTACGCCGAACTGGACGAACTCGTCGCCGCAGCGGCCGCCGGGTTCGCCGCGCTCGGGATTGCTCCCGGCGACCGGGTGCTGCTGCAGCTGCCCAATTCGTGCCGCTTCGCGGTCGCGCTGTTCGGGCTGCTGCGCGCCGGCGCCGTCCCGGTGATGTGCCTGGCCGGGCACCGGCTGGCCGAACTGAATCACTTCGCGCAGGTCAGCGGCGCAGTCGGGCTGCTCATCGCGGATACGGCAGGCGGTTTCGACTACCGCGCGATGGCCGAGCAGCTGGTCGCGGCGCAACCGCAGCTGCACCACGTCGTCGTCGACGGAGACCCCGGCCCATTCCTGTCCTGGCCGGATCTGCCGGCCGGCGAAACGCCTCGGATTGCGCCCAACACAGCGCATCCCGCGTTGCTGTTGGTGTCGGGTGGCACCACCGGCGCGCCCAAGCTGATCCCCCGCACGCACGACGACTATGTCTACAACGCCACCGCGAGCGCCGAGCTGTGCTCGCTGACGTGTGACGACGTGTATCTGGTGGTGCTGCCGGCGGCGCACAACTTCCCGCTGGCGTGCCCCGGAATTCTCGGCGCGATGACCGTCGGCGCCACAATCGTTTTCAGCACCGACCCGAGTCCGGAGGCCACGTTCGCCACGATCAAGCGGCACGGCGTCACGGTGACCGCGCTGGTCCCGGCTCTGGCCAGACTGTGGGCGCAGGCCTGCGATTGGGAGCCGGTGACACCAAAGACGTTGCGGCTCTTACAAGTAGGCGGCGCCAGGCTGGAGCGTCAAGACGCACGCGCGGTACGCGCCGCCTTGACCCCTGGTCTGCAGCAGGTTTTCGGGATGGCCGAAGGACTGCTGAACTACACGCGGCTCGACGATCCGCCGGAAGTGCTGGAGCACACCCAGGGCCGGCCGCTGTGCGACGCCGACGAACTGCGCATCGTGGACGGCGCAGGCGAGCCGGTGGCAACCGGCGCAGAAGGCGAACTGCTGGCACGCGGGCCATACACGTTCAACGGCTATTTCTGCGCCGGGCACGACAACGCACGCTGCTTCGACCCCGACGGCTTTTACCGCAGCGGCGACCTCGTCCGATTACGCGAGGACGGCAACCTGGTGGTGACCGGCCGGGTCAAGGACGTCATCTGCCGGTGCGGTGAAACCATCTCCGCACAGGACCTCGAAGAGCAGTTGCTGAGCCACTCGGCGATCTGGTCAGCGGCCGCGGTTCCGTTGCCCGACCCGGATCTGGGAGAAAAGATCTGCGCTGCAGTTGTTTTCGTCGGTGAGCAGCTGACCCTCGCCGACCTGAACGCGTACCTGGACGAGCGTGGTGTGGCGGCGCACGCCCGGCCCGACATGCTGGTCGCCATGCCGGCGCTGCCGACCACCCCGGTCGGCAAGGTCGACAAACGGGCGATCGCGTCTTCGATAACCGACTGCTAAGTTCGACGTCAGAGCGAAGGAGCCGAGTAGTGGATTCGTTTTCATGGGGCTTTCTGACCGTACTTTCGCTGGTGCTGGCGTTGGTGTTCGTGGCCTTCGCCGGCGTGTACGTGAAACGGCTGGGCGACCGACCGCCTACTGCGATAGGCGACGAAATAGGCAGCGCCAAAACGGTTGTGCGTAAAGTGCGCAAACGCGAACCCATGTCGCGGGATGAGTTGGACTATGCGAAGCAAATCATTGGTGCTCGTGGCTCCTTGATGGCGTTCTGCATCCCCGCTGCTTTGTTCTCGCTGGGCTGCGTTTATGTGTTCGGCAGTCTTTACCACTTGCATGGAGCGACGCCATCCGAGCGGACATTTCTCGGGGTGTTCCCCATGTTAGCCTCAATGAACTTCACGACTCAGATTCTCCGCCACGCAAGGTTGAAACGGCGTGTGCAAAGAATGTCGTGAACCGACATATGCGATGTCGAGCAAACAACGTGGTTTTGCAATCGTGATTCCCGGGGAGTTGAAAATCGGCTTGCCCGTGCTGCCGACAGCACCATCAGGTGATAGCGTCCGCACACCTGGTGTTCGCGTTCCGGTCCAGGGACGGTAGTCTTTGCACGTTCCATATGTCAACTTCGTTGATATATGGCCCGGGGGTTGTCTGCCCTCGCCCGAAAGTTCGGAACGGCGCAAGAACACTAAGGTCTGGAATCGGATTCCAGGAGGTGATCGAGTGAGCCCTCGTCCAGTCGGCAGGACTGTCCTGGCGCGAATCTGGATGCCGTTGGTTGCCGTCATCGTGCTCGGCGTGGGCGCGGTGGGCATGTGGAAGGTGCACCAGTTCTCCAATCCCCCGCCCGTCATCACCGTCAATCAGCCGGCAGCACCTCCGGAGTTCAGTATCAAACGGCTCACGTATGAGTTGTCCGGCTCCGTGGGGCAAGGGGGGTTGCTCGTCTGGGTGGACATCGACGGGCATCCGCATCGGGTTGATCTCACGACCTTGCCGTGGTCGCACACGGAGACGACCACGCTCACCGTGGTGTCCGGCAGCATCTCGGCGCAGGTTCATGGCGGTCAAGTGGGCTGCCGGTTGCGGGTGAATGGCGTTGTCCGCGCCGAACAGTCCGATAACAATCAGGACGCGCACGTCTTCTGCCTAGTGAAATCCGCATGAGCCAGCATCAGGCGGAGTATCCGACGAAACGACCCTTCGTCCCCAGAATGGTCCGCGTCTTCGCGATACCAATCATCGCCTTCTGGGGCCTTCTCGCCGTGTCGACGAACACCTTCATGCCCCAAGTCGAGCGGGTCGCAGAAGAACTCGCGGGGCCGGTGGTCCCGCACTATGCGCCGTCGCAGCGGTCGTTGCTGGCCATCGGTGCGAAGTTCCAGGAGTCCAATTCGACCAGCCTGGCCATGATCGTGCTGGAGGCCACCCGGCCGTTGGGCCAGGTGGACCACGATTATTACGACGGACTGATGCGCCGGTTCAAGCAAGACCTCAAGCATGTGCAGTACGTCATGGATCTGTGGGGGAAGCCGATCACCGCGGCGGGGGCGCAGAGCCTCGACGGCAAGTGCGCCTACGTGCTGTTGCGTCTCGCGGGCGATATCGGCCAAATGCAAGCGAATGAGTCCGTTGCTGCCGTTCGGGAGATCGTCGCCAACGACACCCCGCCGCCCGGGCTCAAGGTCTACGTCAGCGGCGCGGCGCCGCTCGCCAAGGACACGGTGGCGATCGCGAATTCCAGCTTGAATGACATCACGATCGTGACGATCTTCCTCATCATCGGGATGTTGCTGCTGGTGTACCGCTCCATCGTCACCCTGTTTGTGCCCTTGGCCGGAGTTCTGTTCGAGATGCTGGTCGCGAAGGGGGTTGTCGCAACCCTCGGGCATCTGGGGTACATCGAGCTCTCGTCATTCGCCGTGAACATCGTCGTCGCGCTGACCTTGGGAGCGGGGACGGATTACGGCATCTTCTTGATCGGCCGCTATCACGAGGCGCGACACGACGGCGAAGGCAGGGAGGAGGCGTATTACACCGCGTACAAGAGTGTAACGCCGGTCATCCTTGGCTCGGGGCTGACGATCGCTGGGGCGTGTTACTGCTTGACTTTCGCGCGCCTCAACTACTTCCACACCATGGGGCCGGCCGTTGCGATCAGCATGCTGTTCACCATCGCGGCAGCGCTGACGCTCGGCCCGGCCTATTTATGCGTGGGCAGCCTTTTCGGGCTTTTCGATCCGAAAAGCAAGGCCAAGGCGCATCTGTATCGGCGGATCGGGACGAGCGTGGTCCGGTGGCCGGTGCCTATCCTCGCGGCCAGTTCCGCTGCCGTCATGTTCGGCGCGATCTTCGTGCCGACGTACCGGCAGAACTACGACGACCGCCAATACCAACCGCGCAGCGGCTCCGCCAATCAGGGTTTCGCGGCGGCGGATAACCACTTCCCGAAGAGCAAGCTGTTCTCCGAGATGCTGATGATCGAGTCGGATCACGACATGCGAAACTCGGCTGATTTCATCTCGCTGGACCGGGCGGCCAAAGCCCTCGAGCGCCTTCCCGGCGTCGCGATGGTGCAAAGCATCACCAGGCCCATGGGCCGAGCTTTGGAACATGCCACCATCCCCTACTTGTTCACCACGCAGGGCAGCGGTAGCGGTCAACAGCTCCCGTTCAATCAGCAGCAAAACGCTAATACGGCCCAGCAGGCAGAGATCACGACGCACACTGTCACGGTCTTACGGAAAGAGATCGGCTTTTTCCAACAGATGTCGGATGAGCTGCATAAGACGGTTCTCACGGTCGAGGATCTGGAAAGGGTCACCCATGAGATGAATGAGGAAATCTCAAACCTCGACGATTTCTTCCGGCCGATCAAGAGCTATTTCTATTGGGAGCGCCACTGTTTCGACATCCCGATTTGCTGGACGTTCAGGTCGGTGTTCGACACGCTCGACCATATCGACAAGTTGGCCGAGGATATCACCGCCGCCAAAACCTCCCTCGAGGCTATCGACAGGATCTTGCCGCAAATAATCATTCAGCTGAAACTCACGGCCGACGACTCGGAGTCTTTAGCGTCTCTTTTAGTCAGCACCTACGGCCAGTCGTCTTTGCAGTCCACACAGACCGACCAGACATTCTTCGACCAGGTCAATGTGGGGCTCGACTTCGACCAGTCCCGCAGCGATGACTTCTTCTACATCCCCCATGAAGGTTTCGACAACGACGACGTCAAGACGGGTATGCAGCTCTTGATGTCGCCGGACGGAAAGGCTGCTCGGCTCATCATCACCCACGAGGGGGACGCCAACGGCCCGGATGGCGTGCTGCATGTCGAACAGTTCCCCACAGCTATAACCGCGGCCCTCAAAGAGACCTCGCTGGCTGGCGCGAGAGTTTATATCGGCGGTTCGGGATCAACCAACAAGGACATCAAGCAATACGCCGCGTCCGATCTGCTTATCGTGGCGATCGCCGCCTTCGTGCTGATCTTCTTGATCATGCTGTTCCTGACGAGAAGTCTGATGGCCGCCTTGGTCATCCCCAGTACCGTGGCTTTCTCCTACGCCGGAGCGTTCGGGCTCTCCATACTCGTCTGGCAGCACCTCATCGGCCTGCCCCTGTACTGGTTGATATTGCCACTCACGTTCATCATCCTGGTGGCGGTGGGTTCCGACTACAACCTTCTGTTGATTCTCCGTGTCAAAGAGGAACTCCACGCCGGATTGAACACCGGTCTCATCCGCGCGCTCGGCAGCACGGGTGGTGTGGTGACGTCCGCGGGTTTGGTGTTCGCGTTCACGATGCTGGCGATGCTCAGCAGCGATCTCAGAACCGTCGGTCAGGTGGGTTCCACCGTATGCATCGGTCTGCTGCTCGACACGCTGATCGTGCGTTCGTTCGTGGTGCCCTGCATCCTCCGAATCCTCGGGCCGTGGTTCTGGTGGCCGACACTGGTGCGTGCGCGTCCGCTGCCGCAGCGGTAAAGCGTTGTCACAGCGGAAGTTCGCGCTTGTCGCAGTCTGCGCACTGCTTGTCATCGCCGGCGGATGGGCGCTGCTGCGGACGAATTCACCCCGGCCGGCAACGACGCCGGCTGGCGTTCCGACGTGCCCGCTGACCACCCTGCCGCCCGAGGTGACCAACACGGTGCGGGCCATCCACTCCAATGGCCCATTCCCATTCCCACGCGAGGACGGCGTGGTTTTCGGGAACCGCGAGGGCCACCTACCCGACCAGGCCAGGGGCTACTACCACGAGTACACCGTGATCACCCCGGGTGCCCGGGACCGCTCGGCGAGGCGCATCGTCACCGGTGGATCCCCGTTGACCAATCCGCCGCAGTACTTCTACACCGGCAACCACTACGACTCGTTTTGTCTGATCTCTGATGCCGGAGGGCAGCCATGACGCCGCAGCCAGACGAACCTCTGATCTTCCGAATCGATGGCCGAAAGATCAAGTCGCCCAAGGACTTCTATCGGGAAATCGGGCGGTCGGTCAATGGCCCCGGGGGATACTTCGGACGGAATCTCGATGCGCTGGCCGATTGCCTGCGGGGCGGATTCGGCACCCCGGAGGATCGACCGTATGAGTTCGAATGGCAGTACAGCGCGGCGTCGCGACGCTACCTCAAGCACGTGCAACGTGGGCAGCGCTCGTTCTTCGACGCGGTACGGGAGGTCTTCGACGATGCCGGGGTCACGCTGAGACTTCGGTGACCTCGTCGTCTCCAGGGCGCCCGCAGCTGGCCTGACCCCGATCGGTTGATCCGTGGCCTATGAGAGTCTTGCGGCCCACGTGTGGGGGCAGGAAGGCTTGACAAGATCATGGCGACGAGGAAACGGCACAGCCCGGAGCAGGTTGTGCGCAAGCTGATGGCTGCTGACCGGTTGTTGGCCGAGGGCAAGGACACCGCGGCGGTGTGCCGCGAGCTGGGGGTGTCGGAGGCGACGTAGCACCGGTGGCGCAACCGGTTTGGTGGGCTGAAGGCCGAGGACGCCAAGCGGCTCAAGGATTCCGGCTGTCACTTTTTCATCGAAGCGACACAGAGGACTCCGCTGAACGGGTGCTTGTTCGTCGAGTCGGCGAATCGTGTGGGCGTAGAACACGTCGAGCCGGTACGGTCAGGAGATGGCCGCCCGGGGCGCTCTGATGGCCGGTATCGCTAAACAGCTCGGCCACCCACGTGGCGTGGGTGGGAGGCTGGTTGGGCTCGCGCTCAACCGAGGCAACCGCGGCTTCGTGAGCGCAGCTGTACAGGCGTTGCACGCCGACAACGATGCCATGGTGGCCGACGTCGGATTTGGCGGCGGTGTGGGCCTGAAATTGCTGCTTGACAGCGTTGGCCGGTCGGGCTGCGTCCATGGAGTGGAAGTGTCGGACACGATGCTCAAACAAGCCGCAAGGCGGTATCGGCGCGATGTCACGGCGGGGCGGTTGGCGTTGCACCACGCGTCGTTGACCGGACTGCCCTTCGCCGACGGGACCCTGAATGGTGTCCTGACGGTCAACACCATCTACTTCATCGCCGAGTTACAGGAGGCGTTCACCGAGTTGGCCAGGGTGACAGTACCCTCGGGACGCATCGTCGTCGGCGTCGCCGACCCCCAGACGATGGCGAAGTTACCGTTTACTGGCAACGGCTTTCGCCTTCGTCCCATACCCGAGGTCATCAGCATGCTGCAAAGCGCGGGCCTCACAGTGCAACACCGCCGGATCAACGCCGCGGACGGCGCACCCCACCTATTGATCGGCACGCCGGCACCGACCCAGGCGTAAGACACGCGCGTCTCGTTCTCCACAAACGAGGTCAAGGCCGCTCCCGCAAACCTGCCATTGACTAATGTCGCCATTTGGTATTGACTGCGCTCCATGACGGACGGCGCTGTCCCTTCCCGCGGATCGCTGCGATCTCGCACCGCGGCCACCATGAGTGCGTACACCATTCGGCCGATCGGCGGGCTGGTGCCCCCCGAGCGTGCCTGGGGAGTCTGGTTGTCACGCCGGCTCATAGCAAGGACGATGGCCGCATTCGGCCCGTCACTGAAGGGCACCCGCGTCGAGCAGGTCGACACCGTGTTGCCCGACGGACGGCGCGTCAAGGGCGAATGGGTTTACGGACCACGCACTCCGACCAGCGCGGCCGGGCGTGCCCGGCTGACCGATCGTGGCCGGGCTGAAGCCATCTATTACGTGCACGGCAGCGGCTACGTCGTGTGTTCTCCGAAAACGCACCGGCGCTTGACATCCTGGCTGTCGTCCCTGACGGGCTTGCCGGTGTTCAGCATCGACTACCGGCTGGCACCACGCCACCGCTTCCCGACCGCCGCCGACGACGTGCAGGCCGGCTGGGACTGGCTCGTCGACATATGTGGTGTGCCTGCGAAACAGATTGTCGTTGCCGGCGATTCGGCCGGAGGCCACCTGATCGTAGACATGCTGCTGCAACCCGAGGTTGTCGCGAACCCGCCTGCCGCGGCAGTGCTGTTTTCGCCGTTGTACGACATCACCTTCGGACTCTGCCTCGCGCGAGAGCAGGTGCGCCCCGACCCCGCCGCCCGCGTCGCCAACGCGATCCGCCTGGTCAACCTCTACCACGCCGGTGTCGATCCCAGCCACCACCGGTTGAGACTGAATGTTGCCGGCGGGCGGCCACTTCCACCGACCCTGATCCAGGCGGGCGGAGCCGAGATGCTGCAGGACGACGCCCGCCAACTCGCATCCGACATCCGCACCGCGGGCGGACGCTGCGAGCTGCAGATCTGGCCCCACCAGATGCACGTGTTCCAGGCGATGCCGCGCATGACGCCCGATGCCGCCAAGGCCATGGCCAACGTGGCGCGGTTCATTACCCACGTGATGCAGGATGCGCGCGTTCTCGCCGAAGAGGCGAGCTGACGATGTTCGGCCCTCTCGACAGGCTGCTACCCAAGTCCAACACCACCAGTCACGGCGCCTCGGCGGTGGTGACCGGCGCCGGCAGCGGGATCGGCGCGGCGTTCGCGGTCGAACTCGGCCGCCGTGGCGGCGCGGTGGTCTGCAGCGACATCGACGAAGCCGCAGCACAAAACACCGCC